>CAYMAQ010000407.1:0-2939 GCA_964388385.1 uncultured Anaerolineales bacterium
CTGCACCGCTTTCAGCTTGATTTCGCGGAAGTTATTTGATAGCCAATCCTTAGTAGGTTCAAGGGTGACTTGAGGGGAAAGGGTCGAGCGATGATCGCCGGCGGTGTGCACACGAAAAGGGATGGAATCGACGGGGGGGTGACGTCACCCCCCCGTTTTCGCTGCCCGACGTGCAAAGCTCCTCACCTGCGCGGTTGGGTGCTGCGGCTCGTCGTGATCGGGGTCCTGCTCATCTCCGCCTGCGGACGTGCCGGGAACCGCGGCGTGGCCCGCATTCAGTCGGCGGGCGTCCTGCGCGTCGCGGTCGATCCCTCCCTCGTCCCCTTTGCCTACGTCGATGAGAGCGGGACGCTCGTCGGGTACGACGTGGATCTGGCCCGGGCGCTCGCCGCCCGGTTGGATGTCGAGGCGCATTTCGTGTCGACCGGCTACGATGCGCTGTACGATGCCCTGACCGTGGGACGGGCCGACGTGATCATCTCCGCGCTCTATCCCGATCCCAGTCGCACCCATGCGTTTGCCTACAGCGATCCCTATTTCAATGCCGGAGACGTGCTAATCGTGCGTGAGGATCGCATCATCGATCGCCCTGCGGACCTGGCGGGGGAGACGGTCGTCTGCCGGTTCGGCACGACCGGTCATATGGCGGCCCTCACCTGGCAGGAGACGCTGGATCCCCCGCCGGAGGTAGTACCGGTCGAGGATCTTGAAGCCTGGCTTCCCTCCCTGGCGAATGGGGACGCGGATGCCCTGGTCATCGATCGCGTCACAGCCCTGGGTCTCGCTGCCGGACCGCCCGACCTCCGCGTCGTCCACCCGCCGGTCACCGACGAACCTTACGTCGTCGCCGCCCGCAGCGAGGACCGGGGGCTCATTGATGCCCTGGATCGCGCCCTGACCGCTCTGGAGGCGGATGGGACGCTGGCGGCGTTAGAGAGACGGTGGATGGTCTCGCAGTAGACACTCAAAGCGCGCTTTGACAATCGGTCGATTTTGACAATCGATCCGCCGAAAGTAAAATGCGCCCAATCCCTGTGGGGACCCAGCCGTAAGCGCTGTCAAAAATCGCCAGCAGATTGAGTCAAAGGAGAGGTATGGCAAAGGTAAATGTATCGGAGCATCCCCTCGTCAAGCACAAACTCACCCTTCTTCGTGACAGGACCACCGATCCCAAGAAATTCCGTGAATTGATTCGAGAGATCACCCTGCTGATCGCTTACGAGGCGACCCGGGATCTAACCGTGACCGCGAAGATGATCGAGACGCCGCTGACCGAGACTCAGGGGCACCAACTCTCCGAGCCCATCGGCCTGGTGCCGATCTTGCGCGCGGGCCTCGGGATGGTCGAGGGAATCTGGGAGATGCTGCCCTCCGCCGAAGTCTGGCACATCGGGCTGTTCCGGGATGAGGAGACGCTGCGGCCGGTCGCTTATTACAATCGGCTGCCCGTGCACCCCACGGTCTCCGTCTGCCTGATTCTCGATCCGATGCTGGCGACCGGTGGCTCGGCCGTCAAGACCGTGGATATCCTCAAGGACTGGGGCGCGCGGCGGATCAAGTTTCTCGGCGTGATCGGAGCGCCCGAGGGGGTGGAGCATATGACCGAGAGACATCCGGACGTCGACATCTACCTCGCCGCGCTGGACGACCATCTGAACGAGCGCGCCTTTATCGTACCGGGGCTCGGTGATGCCGGTGACCGCCAGTTCGGTACGGCGTGAGTCCTTTTTAGTCACGAATGGGGAGGAGGTCCCGATGGTATCCGCAGATTCGCCGGTCCTTTTCACGGTAGACAGCGTGAGCCCCGCTCGACCGGGGAGGCACCCGTGAACTATGCCCTGCGATACACGTTGACCTTCGCCGGCGCCCTGGTCCTGGCGCTGATTCTCACGCCGCTGGGCGGGCGATTGGGTATGCGGCTCGGGATCGTCGCCAAGTCCGGTGGGCGGCGCCGCCATCACGGCGTCGTCTCACGCCTGGGCGGAATCGGCCTCGTCTCAGGGTTCTTCGGCGCGCTGGTCGTCTCGCGAATAGGCCCTATCCCCACGGGCGATCCCAACGAGATGCGCCGGTTTTGGGGGCTGGTCGTCGGCGGGGCGGCGATGTTTGTCTTTGGGTTGATCGACGATCGGTACGAGCTGCCGGCGTGGTCGCAGTATCTCGGATATGCGCTCGCCGCTCTGATCGCGGCAGCTTCGATCATCATCCTGGAGCGGTTCAACAATCCCTTTACCGATGAGTTGATCGTCCTCCCGGCGCTCCTCTACATCCCGCTGACAATCTTCTGGATCACGGGGATGATCGTGACGGTCAACTGGCTGGACGGGTTGGATGGACTGGCGACGGGTGTCTCGGCGATTCTGGCCCTGGTCCTGGCGATCCATATGTTCCGGTCGGGTCAATTCAGCGTGGTGCCCCAGGCGCTGGCCCTTCTGGGCGCCTCCCTCGGTTTTCTGGTCTATAACGTCGCGCCTGCCCGGGTTCACCTGGGGAGCAACGGTGCGTTTTTTTTGGGATATGCGATAGGCGCGTTGGGGTTGATCGCCGGCGGTCGGGTAGCGACGGTCCTGCTGGTGATGGGTATTCCCATCGTTGACGTAGCGTGGACCATTCTGGACCGTTGGCGACATGGGGAGAACCCCGGGCAAGCCGACCGGCGCCACCTCCACTTCAGATTACAGGACGCCGGTCTCTCGACGCGGAGAATTGTCTTTGTCTATTGGGGATTCTGCGCTCTGGCGGGGATTGCGGCGCTCGCGTTATCCTCCCGGCTCTACAAACTGCTCTCCCTGGCGCTCCTCGCCGGATTGACAATCGGACTTTTGGCCTACCTCAGCCGGGATGACGACTCACCGTGAACGGTGAATGGGTGCGCCGCCTGTGGCTGGCCCTAGATCGGAAGAGCGTCGTGTAGGGAAAGAGTGTAGATCTCGGTGGTC
>CAYMAQ010000408.1:0-2914 GCA_964388385.1 uncultured Anaerolineales bacterium
GAGGACGGGGGCTACGAGCAAGGTTAAGATACTTGTGCTCACCTACTGAGCACGCCTGAGCCGGGGACGGGTAAGCGTCCGGGCATTCCATCACCACATCGCAAAAGGATCCTGTTCAAGCATCGGGGGGGAGACAAAGGACGATGACCAAGACACCTGCAGAGCTTAAAGAAGCGCTGGCGCGCGCCAGGCGCGAGCTGGAGGCGAGCCGAGCGCGTTTCCGGAACGTGATCGAGAACAATGCCGACGGCATCCTCGTCGTCGGGATGGACGGTGTCATTGGCTTTGCAAACCGCGCTGCCGCCGCACTCTTCGGACGCCCGGCCCGGGCGCTGGTCGGAGCGGACTTTGGGTTTCCGGTCGTCTCCGGGGAGCGAACCGAGATCCACCTGATCCGCAGACCGGGGGAGGCCCTCACGGCGGAGATGCGGGTCACGGAGAGCGAATGGGAAGGGGAACCGTGCTACCTGGCGTCCCTGCGCGACGTCACCGAACGGCGCCAGATGGAACGCACCGTCCGCGAATCGGAACAGCGCCTGGACAGCATCCTGCAGACGATCGTCGACGGGATCGTCTTCGTCAACTCGGAGGGGGAGATCACCTACGCCAACGCCGCCGCCGAACGGATCCTGGAGGTCCACCGGGATGGCATTCTGGGACGATACTACCACGAGCGGGCGTGGCGACAGATCGACGAGCGCGGCGCCACTTATCCGGCCGATCAACTCCCGCTTGCCGTCGCGCTGCACGAGCAGCGGGCGGTGAAGAGCCTGGAACACGGCCTCGTCGCCCCCGACGGCGAGACGAAGTGGCTCTCGGTCAACGCGGCACCGATGTTGGATAGAGACGGGCTCCTCTACGGCGCCGTCGCCAGCTTCCGGGACATCACCCAGCGCAAACGGATGGAAGCGCGCCTTCACCTCAGGGAGGCAGCCATCGCGACGTCCATCAACGCCATCGCGATGTTGAACCTCGAGGGACACCTGACGTACGTCAACGACGCCTTCCTCGACCTATGGGGGTATGACGCCCGGGAAATGCTGCTCAACCAACCGGCCGACGAGTTCTGGGACCGTCCGAACCGGATAGCCGCCGCGATCACGGCCCTCAAGACCCGGGGCCATTGGCGGGGGGAGCTCATCGCCCGGCGGAGGGATGGATCGACCTTTCACGCGCAAGCGGCGATCAGCATGGTCACCCAGGACGGCGAACCGACCGCGATCATGGCGTCCTTCCTCGACATCACCCGGCGCCGGCGCATGGAGGAGGCCCTGCGCGAGAGCGAAGAGCGGTTCCGCAGCATCGTCGAACAGTCCCAGGACGGGATCGTCCTGATGGACCCCGAGGGCCGCATTGCCGAATGGAACAAGGGCCAGACGCAGATTATGGGCCTCCGTCGGGATGAGGTGTTGGGAGAATACCTCTGGGACGTCCAGTACCGGTTGGCGCTCGGCGGGGAGAAAAAAGAGGGGGGCCTGTACGAACGGATCAAGCAGGGGGGACGCCGCCTGCTGGACGCCGATCCGGACTCGTGGACCACAAAGCTCCAGGAGCGCGAAATTCAGCGCCCCGACGGCACGCGGCGGATCGTGCAATCCTCCATCTTCCCCATCCGGACGCGGGAAGGGACGCTGGTGGGCAGCATTATCCGCGACGTCACCGCGCAGCGCCGCATGGAGGAACGGCTGCGGAAGCTCTCCCGGGTCGTCGAGCAGAGCCCGGCGACAGTCGTCATCACCGACACGGCGGCGAACATCGAGTACGTCAACCCCAAGTTCACCCAGATGACGGGCTATACCGAGCGGGAAGTCATCGGGCGCAATCCGCGCATCCTGCAATCGGGCCGCCATCCACCGGAATTCTATGAGACGATGTGGCAGACCCTCACCGCCGGCGAGGAGTGGAGCGGCGAGTTCTACAATCAGAAAAAAGACGGGACCATCTATTGGGAAAACGCGTCGATCTCCCCGATTCGGGACGACCACGGCGCGACCACCCACTATCTCAAGGTCGCAGAGGACATCACCACCCGCCGTGAGATGGAGGAGGCGCTGCGGGATTCAGAGCAACGGTACCGCACCCTCTTCAATCACGCCGGCGACGCCATCTTCGTCCACGATCTGGAGGGCCACTTCCTCGACGTCAACCAGGTGGCCTGCGAGCAGCTGGGATATACGCGGGAGGAACTGCTGCGGATGACACCGGCGGACATCGACGCACCGGAGGACGCCGACAAGGTAGCGGCACGCATGGAGGAACTCCGGAAGGTCAAACACATCGTCTTCGAAGCCACCCACGTGCAGCGCGACGGCACCCTGACCCCCGCCGAGATCAACAGCCGGTACATCGAGTACGAGGGCCGACCGGCGGTCCTGAGCCTCGCCCGAGACATCACCGGGCGGAAGGAGGCCCAGGAGGCGATCGCCAGGTACGCTGACAAGCTGGAACAGAGCAACCAGGAGCTGGAACA
Source organism: uncultured Anaerolineales bacterium (assembly GCA_964388385.1). Lineage (GTDB taxonomy): Bacteria > Chloroflexota > Anaerolineae > B4-G1 > SLSP01 > PWVB01. The sequence goes on from CAYMAQ010000408.1 coordinate 2,471, forward strand.
CTTCGCGTACATCGCCTCCCACGACCTGCGCGAGCCGCTGCGGATGGTGTCCAGCTACCTGGGCCTGCTGCGACGCCGCTACGAAGGCGCGCTGGACGCAAAGGCCCACCGGTACATCGACTACGCGGTCGACGGCGCCGATCGGATGCAGGCGATGATCCAGGCGCTGCTCGATCTCTCCCGCGTGGAGACCCGGGGCCGGGCGTTCGCGCCCACCGACGTGGAGGCCATCGTCGCGCGCACGCAGAAGGCGCTGGGGCGGGTCATCCACGAGACCGGCGCGGAGATCACCCACGATCCGCTGCCCACGGTGATGGCCGACGGGGCGCAGCTCGCCCAGGTCTTCCAGAACTTGATCGCCAACGCGCTGAAGTTCCGACGGGAAGGGGTGACGCCGCGGGTGCATATCACGGTCGACCGGGTGCCCCCCTCTAACTCCCCCCG
>CAYMAQ010000409.1:0-2904 GCA_964388385.1 uncultured Anaerolineales bacterium
CGTGATAGCGGTCGGTCCCGGCTACGAGGACCATGGCGTTTGCTGAACTCATATGGATATCTCCGGTCTGGGGGTTTTCGGAAGCGGACAGACAGTATGACCGACGGGGCGTGTCTTTGCCAGCCCGCACACGGCGTCCGTCGTCACAGAACATCCCCTCCAATCGGGCGATATGGAAAACTCTCCGGTCGCCTCGTGACAGAGCGCAAGTATGCCGGTACGATCTGTCCGGTCATTTCGGGTCTTGGGATCAGGACCCAGAAGGGAGATATCTGGACATGCTGCATGAACCGGCTGCCCCGCGGGGCAAGGATTACGGGTCTGTCTACAAGACGCGGCTTGGGGTATGGATGTGTCTGCTGTACGCGCTGGTGTACGCGGGCTTCATGGCCATCAATATCATCAGCCCCAAGACCATGGCCACGGTGACGCCCGTGTTCGGGTTGAACCTTGCGGTAATCTATGGGTTCGGCTTGATCATCTTCGCCCTGTTGCTGGCGTTGATCTACAACCGTCTGTGTACCCGGCGGGAGAACGCATTGCGGAAGGCCGACACCGAAACGGCCTCTGCCGAGGCGTCCGACGAAACCACTGCCGGCGGGGAGGGCGGAGAATGATCCTCGCACAGGTCGAAACCATGGCAGTGACGCTGTTTACTGCGTTCGTAGTGTCGGTGCTGGGGCTGAGCTTCTACCTCGGGCGCCGGGCCAAGTCGGCCAGCGGCTACTTCGCCGCGGGCGGGCAGATCCACTGGGCGGTCAACGGGATCAGCTTTGCGGGCGATTATCTCTCGGCAGCCTCGTTCCTGGGGATCTGCGGCATGATCGCGGTGGCCGGCTACGACGGATTCCTGTATTCGATCGGCTATCTCGCCGGGTGGATCGTGGCGCTGTTCGTTGTGGCTGAGCCCATGAAGCGACTGGGAAAGTACACCTTCACCGACGCGCTGGACAGCACGTTCAACTCGCGCGGCATCCAGTTGACTGCGGCGATCAGCACGTTGATTGTTTCGGTGTTCTACCTGATCCCACAGATGGTCGGAGCGGGGGTGCTGGTGACGCCGCTGCTGGGTCTGGAGCACCACTGGGGCGTGATCATGGTCGGGGCGATCGTGATTTTTATCGTCGCCACGGCCGGCATGGCGTCGACGACGTACGTGCAGTTTCTCAAGGGCGGATTGCTGATCGTCTTCTCCACCATCCTGGTGGTCGTGGTCCTCAGTGAGGGGCTTTCCACCGAGCCGGACCAGAACGGAACGGTCCCGCACTACAGCTACCGCACAATCGAGGCCAACAAGGTCGATGGCAAGTACAAGCCCGCCGAAGGCAGCTCTCTGACTTGGCTGGGGCAGCGCGACGTGCTGGTGGTTCGCACAAACAAGGTCGACAAGACGTTCGTGAAGCTCGCCGAGCAGATCCCGCTTACCCACGACAAGGACGAAGGTTGGGTCGTGGAAGTGAAGGGTCGCACGATCCATCTGGCGACTCACAAAGACGCTCTGGATCTGCTGGCCAGCCGAGACGATCCTCAGCGCCGCGAGACCATTGAGTCACTCTCCTTCCAGAAGGACGGGAACTCGATTCTGGTGAACGTGGCCGGCTGGTGGAAGGTGGAACATGGCGGCCGGGACGCCAATGACGTCACGCTCGTGGAGGTCCAGTCGTTGACGAAGCATGCCGACGGGGGCACGTGGATCGACGGACTGCCGGTGACCGACAAGAACATCGACGAAAACGCCCTGCGGCAGGTGGGCGGGCTCTCGCGCATCGGCGGCGGGTTCGACCCCAACACCGAGAGCGAGGGCGTCGGCCCGTTCCGTTTCCTGGCGCTGCTCAGTGCGGACGACACCGTCGTGGACCTGCCGAAGAAAGTGTCCTTCAAGGACGGCAAGAACGACGTGACCGTGTACTTCGCCAAGCCCACGGCGGGCTCGGAGGTGATGCGGCCGGGGCAGAAGTTCAAGGTCGAGGGCACGTGGCTGCAGAAGATGGACTTCGCCTCGCTGATGCTGGCGTTGTTCTTCGGGACGGCCGCGCTGCCACACGTCCTGATTCGCTACTACACTGTTCCGAGCCCGGCCTGTGCGCGGAAGTCCACCATCGTGGCGATCGCGGCGATCGGGTTCTTCTACGTGCTCACGATGTACCTGGGGCTCGGAGCGCTGGTGAACGAGGCCGTCAATCCGCAGAGCAGCAACATGTCCGCTCCGCTGTTGGCGCGGTCGTTCAGCACGCTGCTGTTCGCGATTATCTCGGCCATCGCATTCGCCACGGTGCTGGGCACGGTCAGCGGACTGATCGTGGCCTCCTCCGGCGCGGTCGCCCACGACCTGATGGACCGCTTCTTCAGCCTCAAGATGAGCGAGAAGCAGAAGGTCTACGCCGGTAAACTGGCCGCCTTCAGCATCGGGCTGGTCGCGATCATTCTGGGCATCATGTTCAAGGGCATGAACGTGGCGTTCCTGGTCGGATGGGCGTTTGCGGTGGCGGCCTCGGCGAACCTGCCTGCCATCCTGATGCTCCTGTTCTGGAAGAAGACCACCGCTCACGGAATCATGGCGTCGATCATGGTGGGCATCGTCTCGTCGGTGGGAATCATTCTGTTGAGCCCGTCGATGTTCGCCAAGTACTACGGCGTCTCCCGGGCCCAGGCGATGGACTTTGCCTGGGTTTCCTTCGACAACCCGGGCATCGTGTCGATCCCGCTGGCGTTCATTACGCTGGTGATCGTCTCGCTGCTCACCCAGAAACGCAGCGAACAGGCCGACCTGGCCGAGGAAGTGCTGGGCGAATGAGCCCGGCGTGAAGCAAACACAGCAGGGCCGAGCGCCGCGAAAAGCGCTCGGCCCTGTTTCCTGACTTCAACATTGGGACACCCAATCAGTGGAGAAGATCGTAGATTGCT
>CAYMAQ010000410.1:0-2894 GCA_964388385.1 uncultured Anaerolineales bacterium
CCACGCGTACCCCTCTGCCGAGTTTCGTCAAGAACGCTGATGTCATACCCCTCCTCCAAGGATGTCCGGCTGCCTATTGTGTTACGGTCAGTGTGAGTGAGTGTAGCATGATTTGGGGATAATTGAAACGGGGCGTTTTGTATCACGATCTATCTGTGATACACTTCCTTTTGCTTCACACGTTTACGGAAAGTTCAGTCACCTGTGTCCGGATCTGTAAGAACTAAGTGAGAACGGACCCGCGTCGGTTGAGGTCCGCGTCCCATTGGGAGGTTGGATGAACTATCGCTGGCTCTATCGCGTCGGCTTGAGCCTGGCCCTGATCATCGCTGTAGGCCTGCTTCTCTCGCTGGCTTGGGTGCGTTTCGATCCCTACCGCATGGCTCAGATCCCGATGGCCCGGACGCTCGATCGAAACCCCGGCCTGCCGGGCCGACTCGTGCTCTATGGCGGGGAGGCCGCGCAGTGGCGCGAGACCTTCCGGCTGGGCGTCGATCTTGCACGGGGGATCGTCTCGGTCGTGGAGCGGTTGGAGACCCTCGGATGGTGGGAGGATCTCCTGGAATGGGTCGATCGCATTCCCGGTGCGCTTGAGTTCTTTCGGTCGATCGCCGACCTCTCCCGCGACTTCATCGCGTTGGATGCCGCTTTGGGCGATCTGGCCGAGGCGACCTGGATCGCGGAGCCTCTCACGTCCATCCGGGAACGCGAGTGGCTCGATCGGGGGGCGCTGGCGCGGGTTGACGAGGGTATTGGCGATATCCTGGTCGTGATGACCGCCGTCGCCGAGCGGTTGGACCGCGTCTCCGAGCGCATCCGGAGGGTCGACCGGATGGTCGAGACCGCCGATCTCCTGCTGAAGCTCGAGGAGGCCCGCACGTCCAACCCGCTGCTTTCCAAAAAACTGGTGGATTGGCTCCGGGATGCGGTAGAGACCTGGCGGACGCTGGCGGACGATTTCGACCGGGTGAGCGACCAGATTCGAGCTGACCGCAGGGCACTGGAGACGATCCGTCTCTGGTATGCGCGTGCCGAGCGGGTGGATCGCGCGGTCGCTACGTCGGGAGTGGGGGATATCGCGGCGTGGATCGAGGGCCGCACGACGGATTTCCTCGTCGGACTGGCGCTCTCGCTGACCCTGATGACCGTGGGGCTCGTCGGCAAGCGCCGCGCGGTGCGCGCCGACGGCGCGTAGCGATCTCCGGGTGAGGCGTGCTGCTGGAGAGGAGGAAGGATGCGTTATCGCGACCATGACGGGATCAGGATGTCAGAGATCGGCGTTGGGTGCTATGGGCTCAGCGGTGCGTATGGAGACGTGGACGTTGAGGCTTACAAAGCGACGCTCCGCCGCGCCTACGAGCTGGGCGTTACCGTCTTCGACGCCGCGGAGGCGTACGGCGACGCTGAACGCGTTCTCGGGGAGGTGGTCCGTCCCTTCCGACACGACGTTCTCGTGGCGACCAAGGTCGGCGTGCGGGAGGGGCTCAAGCCCAATCTCTCTGCCGCCTATGTGACTGAGGCCTGCGAGGCCAGTCTGCGGCGCTTGGGGATGGCGTGTATCGATCTCTATCAGGTCCATTTTGACGATCCCGACACCCCGGTTGCAGAAACCATCGGGGCGCTGGAAGGGCTCATCAAGGTGGGTAAGATCCGGCGCTATGGGGTGGGGCACCTGCCGCTCCCGCGTGTCATACAGTATATGGAGGAAGGCGATGTCTTCTCAGTCCTGATGGAGTTCAGCGCGGTGGCGAGGGGCGCCCGCGAGCAGCTTCTGCCGCTCTGTGAGGAGCGGGACGTGGCGGCGATCGCCTTCAGCGTGACCGGACGGGGGCTGTTGACCGGTCGCTTCACCGGGACTCACTTGTTCCCCGACGGCGATATCCGGCAGATCGACCCGCTCTTTCAGCGCGAGCGGTTCCGTTCGGGACTTCGAGTTGCAGACAAGCTTGCGGAGCTGGGGGCGCGGTACGGCCGAACCCCGGCCCAGACTGCCATCGCGTGGGTGTTGGCCCAACCGGGAGTCACATGCGCACTCACCGGCCCCTCCTCGATCGACCACCTGGAGGAAAACCTGGCGGCGAGTGGGTGGACGATTCCGGACGAGGAATTAGCCGACCTGGACGCGTGGCTCGACCGCGAGCGCCGGCGCCTAACCCGGGCCCAGCGCTCTTCGGTCAGCCAGATCCTCGCGGCGCCCCTGCCGGCAGATCCGGAGCAGGCGTTCCGCGACCTGGTCTACGTGATGGAGACGGCGATCCTACTGGATGAGGTTGCGGAGCGCGAGGTGCTCCCGCTTTTCCACGAGCTTTTTGCGCTGCGGGACGGTTTGGGTCCGGACGCCGGCTCGGCCCTGACCGACATCCAGGCGCGGTTGGGCGTCATGATGGACGCCAGATCGTGAGAGGAGACCATCATGGCAGTATTCAGCGATTATGATCAGTACGACGGCCTCGGTCTGGCCGAACTTGTGCGCAATCACGGCGTGGATCCCATTGATCTGGTCGAGGAGGCAATCCGGCGCATCGAAGCGCTGAATCCGCAGCTCAACGCCGTGATCCATAAGGTTTACGAGCGCGCGCGCACGGTGGCAACGGGTCAGCTTCCGGACGGGCCGTTCAAGGGCGTTCCCTTTGTCCTCAAGGATCTTGTGATCTTTGACGCGGGCGTGCCGACGCGCAGCGGAAGCCGATTCTTCAAGTCATTTATCCCGGACCACGACAGCGAGATCGTGCGGCGCTACAAGGCGGCAGGCGTCGTCATCCTGGGCAAGACCAACACGCCGGAGTACGGCCTGATGCCGGTGACCGAGCCGGCGCTCTTCGGCCCCACGCATAATCCCTGAGATCTCACCCGGAACGCGGGTGGGTCCAGCGGTGGATCCGCCGCGGCGGTCG
>CAYMAQ010000411.1:0-2850 GCA_964388385.1 uncultured Anaerolineales bacterium
CCGCCGCGTCATTGCCGCACCCCCACCATGTGCTACACTAGGGACAGAACGCTGCGTCAACGTCATCCAAGAAAAATTCAAACGCACATCACGTCAAGGGGGCGACCCCTGGGGAGAACAACTATGGTCGATCAATTGAAACCACCCGAACAGCTCGAACCGCCGGAGGCGGTCGAACCCATCTCTGCCGAACGCGCGGAGGCCATGCTGCCCGTCAGCGTCAAGCCGGAAGCCGAGACCCTTGCGGCGATTGACGACCGCGTGGCGATCTTCGTCGACGCCTTGACCAACGCCGACGTCCACAGTGAGGTCTTCGAGACCCGCCTGGCGGCGATCCACAGCCTGGGCAATAAGGAGATCCGCGAGGCGGCGGACGTCTCCAACCGCTTGCTCGACCGCCCCATCCGTGCGCTGGGGGACGACTCCGAGGTCTCCCAGGCGCTTCTCTCGTTGCGGAGCACGGTTGAGGATCTCGATCCCTCGGAGGAGGCGGGTCAGCAGCGCAAGCTGCTGGGCATTATCCCCCTGGGCGACCGGGCCACGCAGTACTTCCGCAAGTACAAGTCGGCCCAGGATCAGATCGACGCCATCCTGACCAGCCTCTACCACGGTCAGGACGAGCTGCGTTACGACATCGCCGCCATCGAACAGGAGAAGGCCAACCTGTGGGAGATCATGGGGCGGCTCCAGGAGGTCATCCACGCCGTGCGCCAGCTCGACCGCGGCCTCGAGATTCGCCTCGCCGAGATCGAGGGGCAGGACCCGGAGAAAGCCCGCGTCGTCCGGGAGGAGGTCCTTTTCTACGTCCGCCAGAAGGAGCAGGACCTGCTGACCCAATTGGCGGTGAGCGTCCAGGGCTATATGGCCCTCGACGTCATCCGCCGGAACAACCTCGAGCTCATCAAGGGCGTCGAGCGGGCGACGACCACGACGATTTCGGCGCTGCGGACGGCTATCATCGTGGCGCAGGCGCTCACCAATCAGAAGCTCGTCCTGGATCAGATCACGGCCCTCAACACGACCACCAGCAACCTGGTCTCCGGAACCTCCGCGATGCTCAAGAGCCAATCGGCCGAGATTCACGAACAGGCTGCGGCATCGACGGTCAGCCTGGAGCACCTGCAGACCGCCTTCACCAACGTTTTCGAGACCCTGGATATGATCTCGGATTACAAGGTGGCGGCGCTGGACTCCATGGCCCAGACCATCAGCCTGCTCTCGGGCGAGGTCGGGAAAGCCACCGAGTATCTGGACCGCGTGCGCAGCGACCGCGCCATCGAGGCGGCGGGCGATCTGCTGGCCCTGGAGGATGAGGGGTCGGACGCCGGCTCGTAGGCGCCGATGGGTATCCGCTGTGACGCATAACCTGGGCATCTCCTATACCGAAGAACAGGCGCTGGTCGCCCTCTACCGGCGGACCGGCGGTGAGGATTGGCTGGATCGCGCGGGCTGGCTGACCGAGTCGGATCCGTGCACCTGGGCGGGGGTCACCTGCGAGGGGGATCGGGTGACGGCGCTGGCCCTCGCCGGCAACCGGCTTGAGGGCACGCTGCCCCCGGAGCTGGGGCTGGCGTCCTATCTCACCCGTCTCGATCTCTCCGGCAACCGGCTGCAGGGCGCTATTCCGGCCGAGCTGGGCAATCTGCGGTCGCTGACCGCGCTCAACCTCTCCGAGAATCAACTCGCGGGCACGCTGCCCCCCCGGCTGCGGCTCCTGCGCAACCTGCGGATCCTCGACTTCCACGAGAACGCCCTGACCGGCTCACTTCCCGCTTCGCTGCAGGATCTTATCTCCCTGGAGTTCCTCAATTTGGCCGACAACCGCTTCACCGGCGCCGTGCCGCCGGAGCTGGGGACTCTCACGCGCCTGGTGACCCTGCGGCTCGACGGCAACGACCTGCAGGGTCCGCTGCCCGAGACGCTGACCGCGCTGACCGCGCTGGTCACCCTGGCCTTCGACCGCACCGATCTCCTGGAGCGCCCCGATCCGGGCTTCCAGGCGTGGCTCGATGGGATCGCGGACCTCAGGCGCACGGGCGTCCTCTACGCGGAACCGGTGGCGCCGGCCAACGTGGGCCTGGCGGCGCTTGCGGGGGCGGGGACCCTCGGCGCAGCACTGGCGGCGGCCTGGTTTGTGCTGCTGCCGCTGCTGGGCCCGCTGGCCGGCGGACTCGCGGCACTGACCGGCGCGGCGGGAGCGGGGCTCGTCGGGCGCACCGTCTATCGACTCACGAAGGGGGGTGCGCCGCCGTCCCTGACGGAATCCTCGACCCCGCGTCTTTCCGGACCGGATGACGAGGCGATGCGCGAGGCGCTCCGGGAGGAGGTGCGCACGCTCGTCCGCGACGCGCAGAGCGATCTGGACCCCGAGGCCTTCGCGCGCCTAAAGGACGTCGAGTCGCTGCTGGTGGCGGTGCTCGGTGAGATGCAGCACGTGCGCGGGGGCGACCGCGACGCGTTCATCGTGCGCCAGACCATCCGCGCGTACCTTCCCGAGGCGCTGGCGACCTACCGGGCGCTCCCCGAGGAGTACGCGACCGAGGTGCGCATCCAGGACGGCAAGACGGCGCGCGATCACCTGCTCCACCAGTTGGATCTTCTGCACCGGGCGCTGCAGGAGATCGCCGGGCGGCAGGATGAGGACAACGCCCGCCGCCTGCTGATCAACAGCCGGTTCCTGGAGGGCAAGTTCGATCAGTCGTGAAGGTGCCTGGCACTTCCGTGGGCCACACCCAACCCAAACCGACCTGGAAAACCTAAACATACCGCAAACCGGTATACAGACGAAGTGCCTGGCACCTGGCTTGAAAAGGCGCCTGCTTATGCCCTAGCGCCAAGTGCCCCCATCGA
>CAYMAQ010000412.1:0-2846 GCA_964388385.1 uncultured Anaerolineales bacterium
CGCCTGGGTGTGGCCCGTGAGCAGATCCTCTACTTCGGGGACAGCCTGAACGATTTGCCGGTCTTCCGGGAGCTCCCGCACGCCGTCGCGGTCGCCAACGCGCGTCCTGAGGTCAAGGCGCTGGCCTGGCGCATGACGGGCTCCGCCGGTGAGGACGGGGTTGCGCGTTTCCTGCGCGACCACCTGGCGCTGGACGCGATCTGACATATCCAGAGGACGTACACAGTCCCCGGCACTGGCGAACTTCGCCAGTGCCGGGGACTGGGGCTTTTACGAGGCGCCGCGCAGGTCAGCACCTACTTCTTCATCGAGACGCCTCAGGATGCGCTGACGCAGTTTCTTCACGTCCCGCTCCTTGAGAGAGCGGTTGGGCGCCTGGTACGTCAGCGCGAAGGCCAGGCTCTTCTTTCCCTCCGTTAACTGCTCGCCCCGGTAGACGTCGAAGAGCCGCACGCTGCGGACGAGCGGATACCCGCCCTCGACGATCGCGCGCTTGACGTCCAACGCGGGAACGTTCTCATCGACGACCAGGGCCAGATCCTCGTGCACGGGGGCATACGGGGAGATTTGACCGATCGCCTTCTCTTCCTCCGCCCCCAACGCGGCCTCCATCAGCGCCTCGAGATCCCACTCCAGCACGTTGACGGGCTGCTCCGGCAGATCGAACGCCTCACGCACCAGCGGATGCAGCTCGCCGAGGGTGCCCAGCTCGCGCCCTCCCAGGGAGACCGTGGCGCACCGTCCGGGATGGAAAGCGGGGTGTTTGCCCCGCGCCCATTCGGCCTCTTCGTCGAGCGCCAGCTTCTCCAACAGTGCCTCCACGTATCCCTTGAGGTCGAAGTAATCCAGCATCTCGGGCCCCTCGCCCTCATCGCCCCACCAGGGATAGCGCCGGGGACCGGTCAGCAGCACGCTGAGATGGCGGGGATCAGCCACCCCGGTCTCGCCCTCCTCCGCATTGGGCTTTCCCGCTTTGTAGTGAATCCGCCCTATCTCGAAGATGGCGATGCGGCGCAGGAACCGGAGGTTGGACCAGGCCGTGCGGAGCGCCCCGGGCAGCAGCGTCCGACGCATCTGGGACCGATCGGGCGAGAGGTAATTCTGGAGCATCACCGGCTCGCCGGGCAGAATCAGGCCCATCTCGGGGTCCGGATGGAGGCGGCCCTCGTCCTCCGGATCGATCAAGGAGTAGGTGATGACCTCATCGAGCCCCAGGCCGACCAGGATGTCCCGGGCCTTTTCCTGCCACTCCAGCGGCACATTCCGGCGGAGCGGCGGCAGCGCCTCGTCGATCAGGGTACTGGGGAACTTGTCGTATCCCCAGAAGCGCGCGATCTCCTCCACGAGGTCGACCGGACGGCTGACGTCCAGGCGGTACGAAGGGACCGTCACCGTCCACGGCGCCGCGTCATCGTCGACGTCGAACTCCAGTGCCGTGAGAATCCGGGCCTGTTCCTGGCGGGGCACCTCGATGCCGAGGATGCGGTCGGAGAGCCCGGGATCGTAGGTCAGGGTCCTCGTCTCCGGGATGCCGGGATAGAGATCCCCGGCGACTTGAACGACCGCTCCGCCGCCTATCTCGGCCATCAATTCGGCCGCGCGCGCTGCGGCGACCAGGGCCAGCTCGCTGTCCACCCGCTTGCCGAAATGCGAGGACGCCTCGGTGTGGAGCTTGAGCTGCTGGCTTGTGCGCCGGACGCTGATGAAGTCAAAGGTCGCGGACTCCAGGAGCACGTCGTCGGTCCCTTCGCTTACCTCGCTGTCCAGACCGCCCATCACGCCTGCCACGGCTACCGGGCCGCTGCCATCGGTGATCAGGAGCATCTCGTCGTCGAAGGTGCGCAGTTCGCCGTCCAGGGTCTTCATCTGCTCGCCCTCACGGGCCCGCCGCACGTCGATCAGCGGCTTCTCGTCCTCCTCGTCCCGGGGCTTGAGCCAATCGTAGTCGAACGCGTGCAGCGGCTGGCCCATCTCCCACAGCACGTAGTTGGTGATGTCCACAATGTTATTGATGGGGCGCATGCCGGCGCGCTGCAGCCGAAGCTGCATCCACAGCGGGGAGGGACCGATCTCCACATCCTCGATCTTGGTCGCCGTGTACCGGGGACAGAGGTCGGGGTCCTCGATCTCCAGCGCGATGAACGAGGGCTGCTCGACGGAGGTCATCCCCAGCCGCTCGATGGCGCCCATCGGCTCCGCGTTCAGCGGTCGGTCGTAGAGCACCGCCACCTCCCTGGCGATCCCGTAGACCGACTGGAGATGGCCGAAAGGCCCCTTGATGTCGAAATCCAGCACGTAATCGCCCAGCACCTCCACCAGCGGGACCCCGACGGGGGTGTCGTCGGGCAGGTACAGAATATCCTCGGCGGCCTCGCTGAGGCCCAGTTCCTTCTGGGAGCAGACCATCGCGCGGGACGGAATCCCGCGAATCCGCGCCTTTTTCAGCCGCCGCTTCTGCCAGCCGTCCGCGTGACCGTCGTAGAGCTCGACGCCCTCCCACGCGAAGGCCACCTTGAGGTGCAGGTCGGACTCACCCATGCGGTCGAAGAGGCTGGGCGCGCCGGTGACCACCACCTCCATCTCCTCGCCGCCGTACTCGACGTCGACGAGTACCAGGCGATCGGCATTGGGATGCGGCTTTACCGCCCGCACCTCCGCCGTGATCACCAGCTCGGGATCCCAGGGCAGCTCGGCCTCGGGATAGCCGATCGCTTCGATCGTCTCCACCTCCAGCCCCGCCAGATCCAGACGGTGGCGCAGGTCGTCAATCGGGACGTCCCGAACGTCCACGTAGTCACTTAACCACGAAATCGGTATCTTCATCGTTTCACCTTCTCCTCAATACT
>CAYMAQ010000413.1:0-2841 GCA_964388385.1 uncultured Anaerolineales bacterium
GGTTCCCCCCTCTCCACCTAAAGTGGAGAGGGGGGCCAGGGGGGTGAGGTCACGGCACGCCCGCGACAAACACCTCCGCGACCTCCCCGGCCCGGACGAAGACCGTCGGCATGCACGCCGGAAGGAAATACGAGGACCCCCGCGCGGCGGGCTCGACGCCGCCGGGCCAGGCCAGCGTGACGGCCCCCTCGGTGACCAGCAGCACCGCCGGTCGCCCACCCGTCGGCAGGTCGACGACCGCGCCGGCCCTCAACGTCACGCGCCGCACCTCAAACTCCGGCGCCGGGGTGGTGTAGGTCTCAGCGCGGACCTCTCCTGCCAGGGGGATGGCTGCCGGGTCGCGCATGCCGGTCAAGATTTGAGGTTCGGACGGCGTCGGATCGACGATCTCCAACAACGCCTCCGCGTCCCGGAACTTGGGGGTGAGCCCCACCCGGACCACGTTGTCGGAGTTCGCCATGCATTCGATGATGTTGCCCTCCAGGTAGGCGTGCGGGACACCGGCCTGGGTGAACATCCCCTCCCCGGCGTCCAGGTGCACCAGGTTGAAAAGGTAGAGCGCGAAGAGGCCGATGTCCCGGCTGCCGTAACGATCTCGAAGAGCAAAAAAGCGCTGCGTCCGTTCGTCCGGTTCCCCCGGCGCACCGTCGAGCCGGTCCGCCATCCCATCGACCGCACGCGCCAAGGCCTCCGGCTCGTCGATGGACCGCCGGATCAGCGCCTCAAAGAGCGCGCGCACTGCCGCGGTCCGCGCAGCCTCGTCGGGCGCATCCCCCGGCAGCAGCACCGCGGCACGGTCCCCGGCGAACTGGGCGATCTCCGGATAGCGCGCCAGCACCGCCCGCAGCTCAGCGTAGGGACGGAATCCCATCAAGGCGGTCAGGTGATCGAGGGCCACGGCGATCTCCGGCTTGTGGTTGTCGTCGGGATAGTGCTCGGGATCCCGGGCGTGCAACCGCTCGGCCTGATGCTTATTCGGATGCGCCTGGATGCTCAACGACTGCCCGGCGGAGAGCACCTTGAAGAGAAAGGGAAGCCCACCGAAGGACGCGGCGACGGATACCCCCAGGGCCGCCTCGGGATCGGAGGCGATCCACCGGTCGAGGAGCACCGGCGCCCCCGCATCCACAAGCACCTGGGAAGGAGCTTTGGGATGGGTGCCCATCCAGAGCTCGGCATATGGCGTATCGGGTTCAGGGGACCGGCCCAGCAATTGGGGAATGAACGCATCCTCTCCCCGGGTCCCCCATGCGTAGGGCTGAATCTGGTTGCGCAGCGCGTACGGGCGCGGCACAATCGTGCGAGTGGCTTCGGTCATGGTTCTCCTCCTTGACGTTGCGAGCGGATATCGAATCGTGGATATGAACAAGCGCTGTGCCTCTATGAGGCAACAGATCGTAGGGCAGTCGAGCCAAAGCCCATACGCGGGGGCCGAAGGCGCTACCCAGCCTCAACTTCTTCCATCGTCCCGAAGGCGCGCCGGGACGGGGTCACGAAAAGGATGACGTAAAAGACAACCGCCATCACACCGAAGGCCACCAGGTTGAAGAGGGGCTCCAGCCGGTCGGACATCACCAGCGCCGGGGTCTGGAGCGCGGAGCCCTCGAAGTTGATCAGCAGGGCCACAAAGAGGTTATTGGCTGCGTGCGCGCCCAAGGCCAGCTCGGCGGTGCCATCGCGCAGCGTGATCCAACTGAAGAACGCGCCCATCCCGAAGTAGTAGAGCATCAGGAGCACCGGGCCGGCACTCACCTCGGGATTGGCGAGATGCGGGATCATAAAGAGGACGCCGTTGACGACAGCCGCCACCCACGGAGTGCGCACCAGGCGCCCCACTGCCTGCAGCAGGTAACCACGAAAGAAGAGCTCTTCGGTCGTCGTCTGCAGCGGGGTGAAGACCAGGGCCAGGATCAGAAAAACCAGATAACGCCCCAACGGCACCGGGTTCCAGCGGAACGATGCCGGGTAGAGAAGGATCTCCGCGCCCGTCACGACCAGCGCCAGGAGCCCCCAGACCCAAAAACCCTGGCATACCCGCCGCCACACGATCGTCTCGTGGGGGGTGACCAGCGAGCGGACCGAACGCCGGTGCACAATACGGGCGGTCAGCACAATGCCGGCCAGGAAAAACGGGAACGAAAGGTTCGGAAGCAGATAGCCCCCCAGGAGCGGATCGAGCCCCTTTAACTGTCCGGTCGCCAGATCCAACCCGCTCGTCGGATCGCCGTCGATGCTCGTCAGCAAAATCGCCGCCACGAGGGGCACAGACCCCAGGATCAGCCAGAAAAAGAGGATCGAGCAGAATCCGAGGATATAGCGCCAGGCGTGGTTGTTACCCTGTTCGGTTGCTTCAATGAAAGTCGGTGCGCGCACGATGATCATCCCCCTTGTAAGTCCGGATCCAATTCGCCATCCCAACCAGGATTATAGCTTGAGATGGAGAGACTCCAACAGGAGGCGGGCTCTCACCTACCGATCTCCTCTGAAAATAAACTCCGCGCGTAGCGCCGGGCTGCTGGGCCGACTCGAATGGGAAACGAATAAACGAATGGGTATCGACGAATCCTTTTCGTGCTGAATGGTGTGCGCAAGCACCGGTGTCTCTCTTGAAAGAAGGTCATTTTCACCGCAGAGACCCCTCGGATGAAGTCCATCCACGAGATCGCAGAGACAATTTGGCTCTCTGGGATTTCGCCGGGTGACCCAAAATGTATCCATGTTTACCCGTGTGCTCATGCAAAGAGCCGCTGCCGCGGGTAGGAATACCCACAGCAGCGGCGATATCGGAATCGATGGGATACGCTATCGCATCAGGAGGCGAGGGATTCAGTCCCCATCATC
>CAYMAQ010000414.1:0-2840 GCA_964388385.1 uncultured Anaerolineales bacterium
TAGAGATTGAACGGGATACCCCACAGCGCCTCCGTGTAGACACAGCCCCGCACGTTCCCCCGGAGATCCCGCAACGTCTTGACCAATGGATGCTTGAACAGAAACATAAATCCTCTCACCGTCGCATAAACCCAGATGTCCCGGCCCATCCAGGACCAAACCCACGCATTATAAGCGCATCGCCGAGGGTTTCAATACGGGAACCGCGTTGTGGATGGAAAGCTCAAAGCAGGCAGGGGCCCAGCAACAATCCCCCTGCCTATGCAAGGGGACCCAACCCTCCAACTGTTGACCTTCGATATCCGACGTAAGGCTACTTTTCCACCTCCTGCCGCACCGGCAGCACGACGTGCACGTCCGTCCCCGGACAGGCCTGCTCATCGTAGCCCGGGCTTTCGACCCACACGCGCCCGTGGTGGGCCTCCACAATCCCTCGCACGATCGCCAGCCCCAAGCCCGGACCTCCACCCTTGAACTTCGTCTCACCCGACGAGTGGAGCGTGACCTCCCCTGTCTGATAGAACTTGTCGAAGATCTGCTCGTGGTGATTGGGATCGATCCCGATCCCGGTGTCGCTCACGACAATCTCGATCCCCTCCTCGCCCAAACCGTGATACCCGGGAGGCACGGCACGGCCCCAGATTTGCACGTGGCCCCCTGCCGGCGTGTATTTGACCGCGTTGCTGATCACGTGCTGGAGGACCTTACACAACCCGGCGCGATCTCCCTCGATGACCGACAGCATAGAGAGGTCTTCGACCTCTAGAGAGAGATCCCGTTCCTCCAGGGCGTCGGTAAATCGCGCGACCACCTCCTCGACGAGGAAGAGGGGGTTGATGTACGTGAAGCGCAGATCCAGATTCTCGCTTTCGATCTGGGCCACATCCATCATCCGCTCGACGACCTCTTGCAGGCGCGCAGCCCCCTCGGCCAGAGCATTCACCATCTTCAGGACGACCGGGTTCTGGACCACCTCCGGCTCGTAGAGCAGCATCTGACTGTATCCCATCATCAACGTCAGGGGCGTGCGAAGCTCGTGGGAGGCGAGCGCGATGAAATCCGACTTGGCGCGATCCAATCGGGCTAACTGACGATACGCACCGGAAAGCTGCTGGTAAAGGCTTGCGTTCTGCAGTGCGATCGCTGCCTGACTGGCGAAGGCGGTGGCCTGGACCACCTCATCCTCGTCGAAGGGCGTCGGGGTCTCCCGCACGAGGGAAACCATACCGATAATCGCATCGTCCGCGTTGATGAGGGGCAGACCGACCCAGGAGCGCGCCTGGGGCAGGGAGTCGATATGCTGCCAATCCTCGCGATCGAGCACCTCCGGCACGATCAGGGGCACCTGGGTCTGCTTCAACGTCTGATAGACGTCCTGATCCTTGATGGAGACCCGGATAGCGAGAGGTTGGCTCTCCTCGGGAAACCCCCGGGCGACGACGATATCCAGCGCACTCTCCCGCTCCAACAGCACCGAGCCCCGATCGTACGGCACGATGTCGGCCAGATTGCCCAGGATCAGATTCAAGACCTCGTGAAGGTCGAGGGTCTTCGAGAGCGCGCGCCCCACCTCGTAGAGTTTCTCGACGAGCCGCCGCCGCGAGCGCTCGACCTCATACCGTGATGTGTTCTGAATGGCCGTCGCCAGGTGATCTGCCAGGAGCGAAAACGTCGTGAGATCTTCCTCATCAAATGCATGCGTCTGGTTGGATTGAATATCGAGCACGCCGATCAGAGTGTCGCCGCTCTGAAGCGGCAGCACCATCTCCGACCGGGTGTCAGGCAACAAAGCGACCTCGATGTAACGGTCGTCCTGGGTGACGTCGTTGACTGTGGCCGCCTCGCGATGCCGGGTCGCCCAGCCAATCAACCCCCGCACGCCGATCTCCATCTGGTAGTCGGAGTTCTTGAGATACGCACCGGCCTCCCCCGTCCCCGCCCGCAGAATCAGGTACTCCTTGTTGCCGGGATCGACCAGGAAGATGCCGACGAAATCGTAGCCGAAGCGGTCTTTTAAGTCATCGACGATCTGATCCAGCAGCGCCTCCAGGCCCAGCAGACTATGAATGCGTCGTCCGACGACGAAAAGCGTCTCCAGCCGCAGCGCATGCGTCTCCAGCATCGCGGCTCGCGCCCGATCCCGTTGGCGGAGTTGATCGATGCGCCGGAACCCCCGCTGGCGGGCGAGGTAGATCACCAGCGAAAGCCCCGCCGCCGAGAGCAGGGTAAACCCAAAATGACGCCAGGTCGGCCCACCACCGGCACTCCACGCCGCCACGAACCAACCGACCAGGCTCAGAATGAGGACGGCAGCCATCGTGACATCGGAGCGGAGTAAGAACCCCGCACCGATCACCAGCAGCAGAAAGTTGGTGGTCTGTAAGGGATTCCGGGTGAGGAAAAGATGCAGCCAACTGTTCGCGAAGACGAGCAGAACGCTCGCGGCGACCATCCACGGGACGTACCGGTCGAATGCGGGCCGGCGCCAGAGTACAATGCGCATCAGCAAGAAGGTAAAAGCGGTAGCGGCAGCGACCGGCACCATCACCCGCGCAAGATCGGGCCGCAAACCGGTATGGACCATGGCGAAGAGCGCGTAGAGCAGCGCCAGAACCAACGCGGCAGGTCGGAAACCGTCGAGCCATCGTTGATAGATGGGGGACGGGACGTCGTGGTCGATCAGCGCCCCATCGTCAGACTCGGATGGTTGATGTCCCATAGTCAATGCGTCCTCTGTCACTCTGCGTGGTGGTACCATCCCATCGGCCTCTATGCAATGCCATCAATCCTACATCTTACTCATATTCTGACAATACGCAAGGCAAGGCAAAGTAGGGCAA
>CAYMAQ010000415.1:0-2825 GCA_964388385.1 uncultured Anaerolineales bacterium
CCCTGGTATCTGAGGCTCCTGCGCTTTCTGGGTACCGTCCTCCTTGCCGATCTGGCGATCTTTGCGGTGGTGAGCCTCTCATGCTTCTGGGGAACCCGGTGCCCACCCACGATATGGAGCAACCGGATGTTCTGGGCTGCGATGATCGCGGCGGCAACAGCGATGCCCGCCATTATCGCCGGGATGTCGACGGGCTCAGGCGTGGAGGCCAACGCATTTGACGGGGCATGGGCCAATCAACGAGCCCTAGCCACGATTCAATCCGAACGGCGGCGGATGGGAAAACGCCTGCGATACCTGCTTCGCCAACTCGCGATCGCTGTCGGCGCGCTGGGCATCAGCATCCTGATCGATTTCTTTGCCGGATGAGGAGCCGCGCCTCTCCAATCTGCCAACTCTAGCGGATTCCGATAGACGCGACCAGGCCCTGGATCGAACGCAGGTCGTCCGGTCGATCCAGGTCGATCGCTAACCGGCTATCGCGAACGATGCGGGGCTCGATACCCTGGGCCCGCACAGCTGTGGTGTGCGCCTGAAAGGAACCCTCACCAAAAGCAAAGGGGATCAGCCCGAGCGGCGCAACAAAAAGCGCGTTCGTTCCCCGTTCGGCCCGGTCAGGTGCGATAACAACCGTCGGCAAGGTTACATCGTCCAGCATCAACCGCACGGAGCCGGGGCTTAACAGCGGGAGATCTCCCGGGATCACAAGCAAACCATGTGCACCCAACGCCGCCACCCGACGCGAGGACTGGTAAAGCGCTGCATTGAGCCCGCCGGTTCCCCGTTCCCGAAGATAACAAACGCCCACGATGGCCTCCACCACCGACCGCACCCGCGCATCGTCACTGACCACAAGGATCCCGGAGAGCGCATCCACCCGCTTCAAGACCCGCAGCGTCCGACGCAGCATCGCCAGAACCAACGCCGCACGTTCTGACTGCGATAGCGCAGGGGAAAGACGTGACTTCGCTGCAACCAACGGCTTGACCGGCACGATCGCCCAGAGCGACAGTCCACCGTGCACGGTGAATCTATCCCGGTGCCGCCAAGAACGACACGGCAAAGTGCAACACATCCCGGGCGACCGATATCCGGGTCTGCGCCGAAACCATCAGCGTCGGCTTTGCGCATGCGGCCATCCCTAATACCTCCACCTCGGGCACCAAGTCCCGATCCACCTCATCCAGCACAAAACCATCGAGAATATCCTCGTAACGTCGGGCAACGCTCAAAGCCGAGGGTGTCGCACCCAACTCTTGGCACATCTTCGCCGCCGGTCCCTTGACCACCTCACCGCCCAAAATCGGGCTGACCGCCACAGCAGGCTTCTGCCGAACAGCCTCCCGAACTCCGGGTAGATTAAGAATCGGATCGATGCTGACAAAGGGATTGGACGGACAGATGACGATCAGGTCCGCCCCTCCCAGGGCCGTTCGGACTTCAGGTGTCGGTCTCGCATCCTCCGCACCGACCCAACGAAACCCCCGTACGACCGGCTCCCAATGACGGTGCACAAAATACTCCTGGAAGGCCAGCACCCCCTCATCGGTCAGGACCTGGGTGCGACAAACGTCATCTGTCATAGGCAGGATCGCATGCTCCACACCCACCGCCCGGGCCAATCTTCCGGTCACTTCGGTCAATCGCCTCCCATCGCGCAGCGCTTCGGTGCGCAGCAGATGCGTGGCGAGATCCCGGTCACCCAGATGAAACCATCCCGGCCCGCCCAAGTCCTTGATGGCGTCCAGGCAATGGAAGGTTTCACCGATCAACCCCCAACCCGTCTCCGGATTATCTCGCTCCGCCAGAGTGTACGTCACCGTATCCAAATCGGGGCAGATTGTCAATCCCAGATGCTCGAAATCATCACCCGTGTTGACGACGACCGAAAACCGATCCGGTGGCAACAGACGGCTAAGACCGTACGCCAGCTTGGCACCGCCCACCCCGCCGGCCAGCGCCACGACGTTCAATGCATCGAAGGTACCGGGCATAAGATCGTGAGACTCCCTCATACTCGAGAGCCTTTACGGCCCACCTCGATCCGCTCCCAGGCAGCCACCACCGCCAGAGTGATCACTGCTGAAGCCGCCGCTTCCAAAGGACCGTTGGCTAACGCCAGCGCAGGCAGTGCGGCCCACGGCACGTGCCCCAACAGCCCAATCATCCCCAGCACGAGCACCGTGTTCGTCAAACTCCCGGCGATGCCTGCCGCGATCAATGCCGGGACCTCCCAGCGCTTGAGCGCACGCCACACGAGCCAGGCCACCGGCCCGATAAACAGCCGGGGCAACACAGAGATCAATGGGTTCGTGAAGATCACGTCGGTGGGTCCGGTCGGCGCGATCGCCGCCTGCAAGGCACTGAACCCGCCGAAAATTACCCCCACCGCCACCCCCACAACCGGCCCCTCCAAGACCGCGCCGATGATCACCGGAACGTGCATAATGGTCAGCGAAGCACCGGAAAACCACGGAATGAACCCCCAGCGGGTCCAGCCCAACAATGCTGAAATCGCTCCTAACACCGCTGCTATAACGATCTTGCGCGTCCGCTTCGAGCTCATGCTCCCCTCCCCATGATATGATTCCTTGCCTCCACGCTTCTCATAGAATACAGCCACACCTTATATCAAACCCAGCGAAAACCAAGTCATCCCTCCGTGCACCGCACGACGCCCGCTGCCAATGTTCGGGAGTGCCGATCGGCAATTCCAGCTTTTCTAAATTGACCCACGACCTCAGCCCGATATACTTGGGAGTCGATGCCTTTCCTTAACCCACAAGCAATGGAGTCCAGCTGTGAGCCCGTTTATCACCCTAGAA
>CAYMAQ010000416.1:0-2804 GCA_964388385.1 uncultured Anaerolineales bacterium
GTGCCGAATTCGATTGGGAAATTGGGGGAATCGAAAGTCCCATCGCAGGGCTGATGAGGCTGCCCCTGTTGGATACCGGCTATGAACCGATGCGGCTGCGGCCGATGCGGCTCCGAACCAAGGGTGACGTTACCCCACGTTCACGTCGGATTGGAGCTGCAGCCACTTAAGAATGTCACGTCTGCGGATCACGCCCTGGAGTTCATGGTCGCTGCTCATTACCGGGATCTGACGCACGTCGGTGCCCATCAACTGATTGAGTGCCTCGTCAGCGCAATCGTCCGGGGACACCGTGCTCAATTGGTCGACCGGTGTCATAATGTCCTCGACCGCGGTCGCGTTCCACGCATCGCGGTTCACGGACCGGACGTCGTCAAGGGTGACGATGCCGACCAGGTGATCCTGTTCGAGCACGGGAAAAGCGTGGTCGTCCGATTGCATGATGTGGCTGTTAATCAGCGTGTTCACTGTCGTGCTGGGTGAGACGGTGGGAGGATCCTTCCGCATCAGCTGCGAGACCGGTACGTCTTCGAGGATATCCCGGATGAGGAGCTGCTGGTAGCTCTGAACCGCCGCATTGTGCATAAACCATCCGATAAAAGCGAGCCATAGTCCGTTGACCAGGCCCGTGCCGAAGACCGGAATGCTGACCCCGAACGCCATCGAGATTCCGCTGAAGATCAACAGCCACGCGATACCGCGGCCGATATTGGAAGCCCAATGCGTGGCCTGCTGCAGGTTGTCCGTAATACCCCAGAAGATGGAACGCAGCACCCGACCGCCATCCAACGGGAAACCCGGAATGAGGTTAAAGAGTCCCAGGATGACGTTGACCGATCCCAGCCACGCAAAGGTCGTCTGGATTGGAGAGAGATTGGTGATGAAGTTCTGAGGGTTGATCGCGCGTGTGGTCGGTATATCTGTCGTCAAATTGACGCCGATCAGCAGCACGGTACCGATGACCAGGCTTGTCAAGGGCCCCAACGCAGCCATGGTAAACTCGGCGCCCGGGGACGGCGGCTCTTGTTGGATGTTGGATACACCGCCGAAAAGATGCAGGCGTATGCTCTGGACGGTCATCCCCTTCGACTTAGCGACCAGGGAATGGGCTATCTCGTGGGCCAGCACGGAGAGAAAGAAGAGCAAGGCGCTCAGAACCGCAAGCCCCCAGCGTAGAATGGGGCTCCAGCTACTATGGGCCGCGCTGAAGGTAGTTGCGAGGTTCCAGGTAATCAGAAAGAAGATGAGCAACCAGCTCCAGTCGACGCGAATCTGGATGCCAAAGAGCTTACCTAGCTTAAAGCCACTCCGCATGGGAGCCTCCTAGACTCTGGTGATTCGCACAGCTATCAGGGCTGAGTGCGGTAAGATGGAAGAAGCCGTCGTGAGCGGATCGCCCACGGCGGCTCAGATCATTTCGGTTACGATGCCGCTTCCTCTTCGATAAGTTCTTCAGACTCTGCGGTTGCTTCGCTCTCCTCAGATGGTTCAGCCGCTGCTGCGGGTGCCTCCTCCGCTGAGGCTTCCTCGGCGGTCGGTGTTTCCTCTGCGGCTGCTTCAGCTTCCGCTGCCTCAGCTTCAGCTGCCTCGGCGGTCACTTCGGGCTCTGCCTCTGCTTCGACCTCCGCTGCGGCCTCCGGCTCCGGTTCGGGTTGCTCCTCCAACCGGAGGGAGATGCGCTGCTTCATCGGGTCGATATTCAGGATAAGTACCTGCGCCTTGGAACTGGGTACCAGTTCGGTCAGGGTCTGTTCGCCGTGAGGCATCTCGGAAACGTGCACCAGTCCTTCGACCCCTTCGCCGACGTCGACGAACGCACCAAAATCGGTGACGTGTGTGATGGTTCCCTCGACCCTATCACCTCGGTGCAGCTTGTCGGTGACCTCTTCCCAGGGATCGGGAAGCAGACGTTTGCGGCTCAACGCGATGCGCTCGCGCTCCCGGTCGACGTCCAGGACGTAAATCTCGACTTCTTCGCCGACGTCGAGGACATCGCGGGGATGCCCGATGTGGTCCCACGAGATCTCAGAGATATGCAGGAGCCCATCGATGCCGCCCAGGTCGATGAATGCGCCGAAATCGACGAGGTTGCTCACGATACCCGTCCGGATTGCACCCTCGTGCAACTCAGCCAGCAGCTCTTTGCGGTAAATGGCCGCGGCCACACGCTCCGAGAGGATGAGGCGCCGGCGGCGCTGATTGACCTCGATGACCATCACGGATAGGGTCTTGCCGACCAGTTCTTTCTTGATCTCCTGGCGCTTATCGCGATTGGCGCCCCGAGGTATGGACGTGAGATGAGAATTGGGTATGAAGCCTCGCAAGCGACCGAGGGGGGCAAGTACGCCACCGCGGTTCACACCGCTGACCTCGACTTCGATGACTTCCTCGTCCTCCATCAGGTTCTCGGCACGGAGCCAGTCCTTATGCTCCAGTCCCTGTTTCAGCGAAACGATCACGGCGCTCTGATCAACGGGAACTTTGATGACCCGAACGGGGATGCGGTCGCCAACCTGAAGTTCCTCAAGATACTCCTCTTTGACGTTCTCGAGGTCGCGCTCCTGGATTTCGCCGTCGCGCTTACCGTCCAATTCGACGAAGATATCGTGATCGCCGATGGACAGGATGGTAGCCTCGAAGACGTCTCCGCGCCGGGGGCGCTCGTTCAGATAATCGCCCTCGACCAGTAAATCCCACCATTTCGGTTGATTGTTCTGCGTTTCTTGCTGGTTAACTGCCATTGCTGCTAAATGTTCCTCCCTGTGATGAAATGATAGGGCCTTTTTCAGCCCCCTTCTAACTTA
>CAYMAQ010000417.1:0-2792 GCA_964388385.1 uncultured Anaerolineales bacterium
CTAGGCCCGTTAATTATACTTACCGTTTACTAACTATAGATTAACCCAAAATTAACATTGTGTCAAGAAAACATTAAGGTTTCTCCACAGTTTCACCTCCATTGGAACAAATATGCTTCATATGGGATGAACTGCGAAGTGTCTCTGTTTGATAAGGGGGGCAGGTTTATGGACCGGGTCATACATACCTGAAGCGTTTCTGCATTTCCGCAGCTATTATGGAAAAATTTAGTGTTTTATGTCCGGATCTGTATTCAAAAAAGGCTGAGTTGTTCTGCGCCTTGCGGTTTATAAGGGGGGATAGAGGTCAGGATTCCCTGTTCCTCGCACATCGCCTCTAGATATTCATAGAGTTGTTGTGCACGGGGGCTGTCGCAATGATATTGATCCCCGTATGTGCGTTCGTATTTCCGTCGAAGGCCAGGGAAGTGGTGGTCTAATTGTGCGTAGTAATAAGCTCGCTGCCGGTCCCGTAGGCTCATTCCCATCCAGGGGAGGATGTAGGAAGCGCCGGCTGCGCTCGCTCGCCTCACAATGGCTTCGAGGTTTGCCTCTGTGTCCTCGATAAAGGGGAGGATGGGCATCATCGTCACCCCGGTCTGAATGCCCGCACCGGTAAGGGTTTCCATCGCATCGAAGCGTGCGGAGGGGCGGGGAGCTCCCGGTTCGACCCTGCTTGCCACTATGTCGTCGGCGGTGGTGATTGTGAAGCTGACGCTGGCATACGTCTGGTTGATGCGGGTAAGAAGATCCACATCACGAACGACTCGGTCGCTTTTGGTAATCAGATGGACCGGAAAGCGGAACTCGGCGATGACCTCCAGGGCGCGACGGGTGAGCCGTATCTTGGCTTCCAACGGCATATAGGGGTCGTTCATAGAGCCCAGACCGATGGTCCCACGCTGACGTTTGCTTGCCAGCTCTTCGCGGAGGAGGGGGATCGCGTTGGCTTTGACGAGCACCTCGTCGTCGAAGTGGTCGATACGATAACACTCGCTCCGACTGTCGCAGTAGATGCACCGGTGCTGACAACCGCGGTACAGGTTCATATTGTACCGGAGCCCGAACCACGGGTCGGGCTGCTTAACGTGTGCGAGGAGTACCTTGGCTTGAATCTCTCGGATCATAGTTTTTCGATCCTCAAGGGGAATGCATTCCAACGCTCGTCGTCGGAACCCCGAACGCCGCAATACGCTGCGATTTCACGCATAATCGTGGTCTCCTCCTGTCGAACATTTGGGTAACATGATACAATTCAAACACACCCGGACATTATGACGAATTTTGTCATATAGTGACTGTGGATCCCATCTGAGCGAGAACCTCGGCCCCTATCTTATGCCAGGCGTCGCTTTTCTCAAAGCGTGGGCTGGTGTACAATCGTGAATGCACCCCTTATCCGATAGCCAGAAGGAGCTTCTATGGACGTGTGGTGGCAATCCCAGCAATGGCGCTTAATCCAGACTAACCTCCGGGAGATCGATATGCTCGATATCGATGCTCAGCAGGTGGTCGAGGATCTGCGATCATTCAAGGCCAACGTGTTGTTACTCAACGCCGCGGGCATCATCGCAAGCTATCCGACCGAGCTTCCCTTTCATTTTCAGAGCCCTTATCTGAAAGGCGACAGTTTACAAGACATTCTGGACGCCTGCCACAACGCCGGTGTTCGGGTGATGGCAAGGACTGATTTTTCAAAGGTGCGGAGGCCGATCTACGAGGAGCATCCAGATTGGGCGTACATCAGCCCGGACGGCGAGATCGTGGATTACAACGGCGACGTCCACGTCTGTATCAACGGTCCCTACCAGCAAGTGTATGCTCTCAAGATTATCGAGGAGCTTTTCGAGACCCTGGATTTCGATGGCATCTTCTTCAATATGGGGGGATACCAAACCCGGGATTACAGCGGCAATTATTACGGTATCTGCCACTGCCAACACTGCCAACGGGAGTTCGAGGCTATGTATGGCCTTTCATTGCCCGAGGTCGAGGATCTGTCCGATCCTCTTTACCGTACCTACTTGGAGTTCCAACAGCGGACGCTGGCGGCTCATCGTGCCAAGGTCTATCATTTTATCACCGAGCGATGGCCCGACATTTGCATCGCTAACCACACCGAATTTAACCGCGGCTTCATCCGGCAGGAGTCCAACACTGCGATCGAGCGACCGCTCCCGCACTGGCAGTACAGCGCCTCGGATAACACTAAGTGGGCGGTGCGTAGCTTTCCGGATATGGTATCCAGTAACACGACCGTGGATTTTATCGACTTCCCTTATCGGCACGTCGCGGTTTCTCCGCATCAACAGACTTTGCGATTGGCCCAGAATCTGGCGAACGGTGGGGCGTTGGATTACTATTTGATCGGACGTTTGGACAACCATGAAGACCGATCGGGATTTGACGGCATTCGAGATCTGTTTCACTATCACGCAGAGAACGAAGAAACGTACGTCGATCTGGTTTCGAAGGCGAATGTGATGCTTCTTAAACAGCGTGGGCCTCACACGGATGAGTATCGGGGATGGTTCCGATTCCTCGTCGAGAACCACATTCTGTTTGACGTTGTTCGCACAGATGCGGCACTGGACGTCTCATGGGAGCAGTATGACGCCGTTATCGCCCCCGAATTGGAGGCGATGTCGGACGCGCTGGCCCAGCGGTTGGACGCTTTCGTCGAAGCGGGAGGTACGCTGATTGCAGTGGGGCAGACCGGCTTCCGGGACGCATTTTACAATCCACGACCGAAGCCGGCACTTGACTCCCTTGGCATTGAGGCGGTGACGTTT
>CAYMAQ010000418.1:0-2784 GCA_964388385.1 uncultured Anaerolineales bacterium
CTGGCGTGGCGGCGGGTCACCGTCCGGCCCGTGGTGATCCGTGGGGAGCGCCACCTGCAGTGCTCCCACCTCGATGAGACGCAGGACATCACGAAGAACTACGCCGGGGAGGAGGCTGCGGAGAAGGTGGCCTCGCTGCTCGAGTTGCCGTTCAGCCAGATTCACGTGCAGACCACCGAGGTGGACCTACAGGTGCAGATCTCGCGTAAGGGCAGGGCGCGCATCCACCGGTATCGGGTGGAGGAACTCCGCCTGCTGCCGGCGATGACCCACGACCATCAGAAGGCGCGGCTGCTGGATGAGGACGTACCCGATCCTTTCCTGCAGGCGCTGGGGATTATGACGGAAGAGGGCGAAGTCCGTGCCAACCGTCGGGATAAATTCGTGCAGATCAACGAGTTTCTCCGGCTGATTGTGGAGACTCGCGAGCTGGACGCCCTGGATCACAGCCCGCTGACGTTGGTGGACTGTGGATGCGGCAGCGCGGACCTCACCTTTGCCGTCTACCATTATCTCAACTACGTGTTGGAGCGGCCCGCCCGGCTGACCGGCGTCGACGTGAAGCGGGCGCTGCTGCGGGAGCGGGCGGCCCTGGCCGAGCGTCTAGGGTGGGAGGGGCTGTCCTTCGTCGCCAGCCGCATCATCGACTTCGAACCGGCGATCGCGCCGGACCTCGTGCTGGCGCTCCACGCCTGCGACACGGCGACGGATGAGGCGCTGGCCCAGGCGGTGGCATGGGGGAGCCGGATGATCTTCAGCGTGCCGTGCTGCCACCACGACCTGCAGGCGCAGATGAAGGGGCCGGCGATGCCCGCCGTCTTCCAGCCCGTCCTGCGGCAGGGCATCCTTAAGGAGCGGTTGGG
The DNA here is from genome assembly GCA_964388385.1 of uncultured Anaerolineales bacterium. Classification (GTDB taxonomy): domain Bacteria; phylum Chloroflexota; class Anaerolineae; order B4-G1; family SLSP01; genus PWVB01. The sequence goes on from CAYMAQ010000418.1 coordinate 864, forward strand.
CGACATCCTGACCGACACCTTTCGCGCCCAACTCCTGCGGATGTTGGGGTACCGGACCGACGTGGTGGAGTTCGTCTCCTCGGAGCACACGGATAAGAACCTGATGATCCGGGCCGTGAAGTTCGCCGATCCCGGAGACGCCCAGATGGTCCGTGAATATGAGAGGCTGAAATCCTACTGGGACGTACAGCCCTTTATGGAACGACTGTTGGCGGATGCGCTTCCAGATTTGCCCTTTTTCAAGGTGAAACGATGAGTCCTTGGCTCTATCACGTGCTGATGGTAGGATGGGTCGTTCTGGGGCTGGTCGGTGTGAACATCCTCGCACGCCGGGAGGTTTCGGTTTTACCGGTTCTCTTCATCGTTGGCGGGATGGTCGGCATCGCTTTCCTGGTCGGCGCGGTGTTGGCTGTGATCATTGGCAGTCCGCATTTTGGTGCGATCCGGCTTTTGGCGTGGATGGTCTTCCTCCACCTTCCCGTCTTTCTGATCGGCACCGCTGTGATCTTCGCCGGTCGGGAGCCGGCGGTCACGTGGAGCGGCGCGGCCCTCGGCGTGATTCTGGGTCTTATTGCGATCGATGCCTTCTTGATCGAGCCGCGTTGGCTTGAGGTGACGCGACTAAACCTTCCCTCGCCGAAGGTCGACCGACCGGTGCGAGTGGTGGTGATTGCCGATATCCAGACCGATCGCCCCGGTGCCTACGAGCGGCGGGCGCTTCAGACGGCGATGGATCAGTCGCCGGATCTGCTTCTCTTCGCGGGGGATATGATCCACTTAAGCCGCCGCAGCCGCTCATATGAGGCGGAGATCGCCGCGCTGAACACGCTGATGCTCGATGCCAGTTTGGAGGCGCCGTTGGGTATCTATGCGGTGAGGGGCAACGTCGACCGGGTCGGCCTGTGGACTGAGGCCTTCGAGGGGGTACCGGTTGAGATCCTGCTCTCGACCCGGACCCTGGACCTCGGCCCGGTGGCGTTAACCGGTCTCTCCTTGTCAGACGCCTTCGCGACCGATTTGGAGGTCCCGGCGGCACCAGACGGTACGTTTCACATCGTGATGGGGCACAGTCCGAATTTCAGCCTGGGGGTCACGGAGGGCGATCTGCTGCTCGCCGGACACACGCACGGTGGGCAGGTGCAGCTCCCGTTGATCGGACCGTTGTTGACGCTCTCTCGTGTACCGCGGCGGTGGGCCTCTGGGGTGACGTCACTGGGGGAGGGGCGTACCCTCGTGGTCTCCCGGGGCGTCGGTATGGAGCGGGGGTGGGCGCCGCAGCTTCGGTTCCTCTGCCGCCCGCAGATCGTGGTCATTGACCTGGTGCCGGAATGACCGTCTGAATTCACGGGGCAGGTGAACACAACCTGCAACAGGTCGACCTTGATCTCGGCGAGGGATATCGAAAGCAATTCCGTCAGGTTGCGAGGATCCCCCCTCCCTCTGGCTCCCTTGCCCGTACCGGGTCCTTCGCCTCTCAGGGAGGGAGGATTAGGTCTGAGGATGCTAGCGGTCCGGTGTTAGCCGTTCCCCCAGACGTTGTCGACCTCGATCTTGTAAGTCACCCGGGTTTCGTCGGTCGGGCCGGGGTAGGTCTCCTGATCGAGGTACTTCTTGGCCATCTGGTTGATGACGTCGCGTGCGCCCTCCTCGGTGATCTCGACCACGCGCCCCTGTATGCCCAGGTAGCGATAGGGGTCCTCGGGGTCGCGGATGGCGATTGCGACTCGCGCGTCGTTGCGCATGTTACGGTCCTTGACGCGGCCCTTAGCGCTGTTGACGATTATGTAGGGCTCCTGGTATAGCATCCAGACCGGGGTCACCTGCGGGCTGCCGTCCGGCATCAGGGTCGCCAATGAGGCGAACGCCCTCTTTTCAAACAGATCCAGATAATCCTCGGGTATCGTGGTTGTCATCTGTTTCC
>CAYMAQ010000419.1:0-2772 GCA_964388385.1 uncultured Anaerolineales bacterium
CGATTGCCCTGAGAGGATAGCGGATCCAAGCCCCAGGCCTGCTCGGCTTCGAGCGTCCGTTCGGCCTCCAGGGCGCGGTCGATCTCCGCCTGATGGGCGGCGTAGAAGCTCAGGGCTTCCTTGACCTGCGATGGGGTCAGCGGATACTCGTCGGCGATCTCGGCTGCGGCGCGCCCTTCCTGCTGGTGGGCCACGACGAGGGTCTGCACGCGGATGCCCGTGCCGCGCACGACGGCGGTGGGGATGCCGGAGGCTCCCCGCTGATACGTGATCTGCGGGAACTCAGGGTTGTCGAGTTGTTGGCGCAAGGCGCCCACCTTCTCCGCCACGGCCCACATAATGAACTGATTGAGCGAAACGCCCTGCGTGGCAGCCCATTCCTCCGCTTCCCGCTTGAGGTCTACCGGCAGGTTTAATGGATATCGTGACATCGTTCACCTCCTGTGACGGGACCAGGATCGAGACGTTGCTGTAAGGGGTTTCCACAATGGAGATACCGAGGATCGTGCCGACGAATCCGAAGACCCACTTCATCACAACCAACCCATCTGTGAAAATCCGTGAAATCCGTGGTTAAAATCACTCCACCCGCCCGCGCCAGGCGTCCTCCTGCACGATATACCCCGTCGCGCGGATATCCTCCTCCATCCGGAAGTGCGCCGCCGGATTCTGGATCCGGTGTAACTCCGGCGTCTCCGTCTTCGCCCCGGTCACGATGTACAACCAGAAGTCCGCGCCGAAGTGCCGCGCCTTCTTCCCCTCGTGGGTAAGAAACCAGGCGCTCGCCTTGATCGTTACCAGACCGTTTCGACAACAGAGAGTTGGATCGCCCGATCACGGCTGATGAGTGGTAATCTCATGTGCAAAGCTGTGGCTGCGATAATACGATCGGGCATATCGGGCACGTGGGATCGCGGTACTCGGGCGATCGCTTCGACGACATCGGGGGTTAGCGATGCCATAATAAGGCCGGTGGTTCCAGCCTGCAATTCACGATCGAACTCATCTTTGAGTGTCAGCGGGATTCGTCCCTTTTCTTGCAAATAGATGATCTCCACCAAACAAATTGTGGGGACGTAGATCACGATCTCGCCTCGGTCGCACGCATCAAAGGCTGCTCGGGCATCAGAGCCAAGGCGGGGGCTGTTCTCCAGATACCAGATCAATCCGTGCGTATCGGTGACCGCGTCCAGCATCAGATATCCTCCCGGGGAAAGCCGTGCCACATCTCCCGACGCGCTTGCGCGATATCCTTCTCGGTGATGTCGACGTCCTGCCACAGGCCGCGCAGGGATTTGCGGGGACTTGGACGACGTTGGGTCAACTCGCGTTCGAGCTCGGGCGCGATCCGCTCAATGAGTCGAGCCTTGTCCGCCGGTGAAAGCTGCCGCGCCAGGGCCAATGCTTCCTCTAGGGTTGTGGTAGTCTCCATCTCTTTTTTCACCTCTTTGGGCTTAAGGCTGTTGCGTTATCGGTACTTTCATTATAGCCTGAAAGTTTGCGGATATCCTCCTCTATCCCGAAGTGCCGCGCCTTCTTCCCCCCGTTCGCCGAGATGCGCACGGCCCCGCTCCGCGCCCGCGCCTTGACCTCGATGTAGCGGATCTCATCTAACGTGCCGTCCTCGTGGTAGCGGATGGAGTGCACGTCGAAGCCCAGGTTCTCCGCCGATATCATTGTATGGATTAACCACAGAGTGCACGGATTTTCACAGATTGGGTCGAACGTGTTCTGGGTCAGGCTTCACGTTGCGTGGCACGTTGCCTGCCAGATGCTTATGCAACAAGGATATGTCAAGGCACGGCGTTTGGCAAATGGGGATCCGGCGAGGGGCGGGGGGCTTTCTTGATGAACCCTGCAGGACTCGGCTATGCGTGCTTCCTCCCCGTCGATCGACGCCTACAGCGGAAACGGGCCCCCGCGTTCGGCAAGCCGGGTCCGGTACCACGCCAGACAATCGCCCGCCGTTCCTACCGCAAACGGCAGCGCCGTCAGACGCGGATTCTCAACCAGGTGGGCGCGATCCAACGACACCAGGTAGTCCACGCCAACGGTCAGGGCCTCGGCGATGACCTGCGCATCGGGCCGATACGCGACGACCGCCAACGCCTGCTCCCGTGCCTCAGCGCTTGCCTCCGCGCCCACCTTAACGCGCGCACGATCCAGCAACAGCGCAAAGGTCGGCTTGCTCTTCGGGGATTTTTGCGCGATGACACGATCCGCCTCCTGCAAAACCCACGGCCCGACCCATATCTGAAGGGCGCCGGCTTCTCCCAACTTGAGGATCAGGCGCGCGCCTCCGGTCTCGGAATAGACCGCTGCGAAGAGCGCACTCGTATCGAGGAAAACCCGGACCTCATCCTCCATGGCGGTCGCGGTCCTCGCGCAGCGCCTGGAGCATCGACGCCAGCGTTTCGCCGTCCTCGGTCCACTGATCGGCTATCTTGTCCGCGATCGTATCGATCTCCGACCGGCGGGGACTGAGGACAAAGACCCCGCCCAGATCGATGAGCGTCAAGGCGTCGCCCGACTGTAACCCATAGGTGTCGCGTAGGGACTTGGGAATGGTGATGATGCCCCGTTTTGCCATCTGCAGATCGATGCTCGTCATTGCACGCCTCCTGCGTCTCTGTCTTTCTGATTATCAGTATATCAGAAAGACAGGAGGGAATCAATGATGGGCTCGAATCAAGCCGTTCTGCGGACCAGGCAGAGCAGCGCTTGTTTTTCTCGGAGAGCGTTGTGTCAATCTGCGTTAATCTGCGGATGATC
>CAYMAQ010000420.1:0-2755 GCA_964388385.1 uncultured Anaerolineales bacterium
TCTGGATTTTTCGTCCGTTGGTGATGTTGGTTTTGGATGCGGTCAGGGGAGGCCCGAGGGGGTCTCCCTTTTTGCGTGGGGTGAGGGCCGATCCTAAATGGGTTCGTTTCGTAGAGGCTGATTGTGGCGTTGGGTCGTTGAGTGTGTTGATCCGTTGTAGGGCTCGGGTCCGGTCATCGGCGCGCTCCTGGTCTCGATCGTTTGTTCTATTCTCAGTATATCGATGGAACTGGGTGATTCAAGGGGGCAGGTGGGGGAGTTTGGATGCGTTTATTACGAGCACTGAAGTGCTCTATCAAGGCCCGGAGGGCCGAACGTCCGCCTTCGCGGACGGCGATCGGCGTGGACGGATTGTTCAATCTGTCCTACGATGTTGCGAAGATGGGCGTCGATAGTAAGATGGGTGTGACAGACGCGACGTGGATGGATACGCGCGGTGCATTGACATCTGGGGATGTGCAGGGAAGGAGATCACGATGGCGGAATCGTTCGATCGCGAGACGTGGCAGGCGCGCGTCGCGGCATGGTGGGAGGAGGCGGGGCGGGATGTGCCCCGGGCGATGGCGCGGCTGGGGGTGAACACGGCGTACGGGCTGCTCACGGCCAGCGCGCTGCTGCCGCTGCTGGAGGCGTACTCGCCGGAGAACCCCGGCCCGGCGGTTGCGGCGCTTTTGGTCTTGACGGCGGGCGTGGGAAGTAACCTGGTCGCGAATCTGGTGCAGGGGGCGTACGAGAAGGCGAACGCGCCCCAGGCAGCGGAGCGGGAGGTCGCCGAGGATCCGGACCTGCGCGCGGAGTACGAGGCGCTGTTGGGCGGGTTGGACGTGCTGGGGGCGGCCCAGGCGGCGCTGGGCGACCGCTGGGCGGCGTTTGCGGGGCGGCTGGAGGCCGATCTGGCGGAGAAGCAGATGGCCCTGCACATCGAGAGCGGCGGGGGGGCGGTGGTCCTCGGCGATCTCTCGATGAGACACAGCACGTTTGTGGGCCGGGATCAGGTCAACATCACGCTGGATCCGGAGAAGGCCTCCCGTGAGGAACTGCTGCGGGCCTACTACCGCCGATTGGCCGGCGCGTGCCGCCAGCTGCCGCTGGGGACCGTCGATCCCGAGTTTGCCCGGCCCGCCCGGCAGGTGCCGCTGCACCAGGTCTACGTCGGCCTGGACGTGACGGCCCCCGTGCGCTCCGAGGAGGAGGACGACCGGGCCTGGGGGCTGCGGCTGGTGCGGGGCGAGCGCGGCGGACGCACCCCGCTGCTGGACGCGCTGTCCGAGCCGGAGGCCCGCCGGGTGGTGCTGCTGGGCGATCCGGGCTCCGGCAAGTCCACGTTTGTGAACTACCTTACCTACCGGCTGGCGGAGACGGCGGCGGGCAACGGTCGGGCCGACGATCTGCCGGAGGCATTGGGCGGTCTGTGGCCGGTCCGGCTGATCCTGCGCGAGGTGGCCCGGTATCTGCCGTCCGACGCGTGCGGCACGGCGGATATGCTCTGGCGGGCCGTGCGCGCCGATCTGACTCAGCGCCTGGGCGAGGTGGCCGCCGAACGGCTGCTGCCTCACCTGCAAGCGCGGCTGCTGCGGCAGGGGTGGTTCCTGCTGGACGGCCTGGACGAGGTGCCGGCGGCGCACCGGCGGCGGCAGTGCCTGCTGGAGGCGATTCAGGCCCTGGCGGATCAACAGAACGGGGGGCGGATGCTGCTGACGGCGCGCCCCTACGCCTACGCCGACCCCGCGTGGCAGCTGCCCGGCCTGCCGGTGCTGCGGCTGGAACCCTTTGATGACGCGCAGGTGCGGCGTTTCGTGAAGGGGTGGTACGACGCGGTGCACCCGGTGATGGGGTGGAGCCCAGCGGAGGCGGCAGCGCGGGGCGAGCAACTGAACACGGCGCTGGAGGCGCGGCCCCGCCTGGGGGACCTGGCCTCGCGCCCGCTGCTGCTGACGCTGATGGCGACCCTGCACACCAGCTGGGGGCAGCTGCCCGGGGACCGCGCCGACCTCTACGAGGAATCGGTCAAGCTGTTGTTGGCCCGCTGGCAGCAGGCCCGCACGGTGCACACGGCGGAAGGGGAGGCCCGGCAGCCGGGGATCACGGCCAAACTGGGCGCCGAACTGCAGCCCCTGCGGACCGCGTTGGAGCACCTGGCCTACGAGGCCCACGCCCGACAGGGAAATGTATCTGCGCACGATGACGTGCCGGCCGACATCCCGGAAAACGAGGTGTTGGCCGTGCTCTCCAAGCATCTTCCGGGCGACGTCAATGCCCGGGATGCGGTGCCCTACCTCAAGCACCGGGCCGGCTTGCTCCTGGAGCGGCGGCCGGCGGTCTACGCGTTTCCGCACCGGTCGTTCCAGGAGTACCTGGCGGCCTGTCATCTGGCGGAGACCGAGAAGGATTTCGGGGAGGCGCTGTGGGATCGGGTCTGGGAGGATCCGACGTGGTGGCGGGAGGTCTTCCTGCTGGGGGTGGGCAAGGCAAAGCAGGGCGGATTAGGGAGCGCCGTGGGGGTGGTGAACACGCTGGTGCCGTCGGAGCTCGTCGACGTGCCCGATCCCACGCCGGTCCATTGGCGCGCCGCGGCGTTGGCCGGGGAGGCGTTAGTGGACCTCGATCTCCAGGAGAAAAGTGGGGAGCGTCCGCACCATCAAGCGCTGCTGCGCCGGGTGCGCCGCTGGCTGGTGGCGTTAGTGGAGGGCGGACAGTTGGCCCCGCGCGAGCGGGTCGCGGCGGGGGATGTGCTGGGGCGTCTGGGGGATCCTCG
>CAYMAQ010000421.1:0-2753 GCA_964388385.1 uncultured Anaerolineales bacterium
CTTTCAGGTCGGATCGACCTTCGTGAATTGCACGCGAAGTACGTCTGATGTCATTTGCAATGTGGTTTTGAGCCTTGCTCTTGAGATCCCGGTGCAAGGCGCTCGAATGGGAATGATGAAAGTAAGGTCTACACATTGGGGACCGGGCGTTGGACTTTCTACCCCCGCCCGATGGACGGCTATGCACCCCCGGTGCGGGACTATGATACTGGCTTGCCGACCCACGGCGTGAAGGTGGAGTACAGCGAGTAGGTTTTTACAGGCAAAAGCTACCTTTCAATAAGGAGACGAGACAATGGCAGATGCGACGTTTACACTTAGTGCTTTTGGCGATGAGATCGCCCCGGATCTGGACGAGCAGCTGACGACGTTGGACGAACTCAACGTCGGATATCTCGACCTGCGCGGAGCTTGGGGCACCAACGTGCTCCGGATGACTGACGAGGACTTGGACCGGGTGATGGCGGTGTGTGAGGCCCACGGAACCAGGATCGCGTGCCTGGGCAGCCCCATCGGCAAATCCCCTATCGAGGATCCCATCGACATCGAGCTGGACAACCTGCGCCGCATCATTGAGATCGGCGAGCGGGTGGGCTGCACGCGCGTGCGTTTTTTCTCTTTCTATCCGCCGGATACCAGCACCAACGAACACTACGATCAGTATGTGGACCTATCGGTGGCGCGAATCCTCAGGCTGGTGGATCTTGCCGAGGATGCCGGTTTCACGATGCTGCTGGAGAACGAGAAGGGTATCGTGACGGACACCCTGGCGCGCTGCGAGGCGGTGGTCAAGGCGATCGACAGTCCGCACCTGCGCTTTCTCTGGGACTCGGCGAACTTCATCCAGGTGGGTGAGGAGCGCGTGGTGGAGCGCGGTTGGCCGATGCTGGGCGAGTATATCGGATACGTGCATATCAAGGACGCCGTGATGAGCGACGGTCATGTGGTCGCAGCGGGAGAGGGCGACGGGCAGTTGCCCGAGCTGCTGGGCTTGCTCAAGGAGGATGGCTACCAGGGCTTTCTGTCGCTGGAGCCGCATTTGAAGGTTGCGGGCCACAGTACGGGGTTCAGCGGCGCGGAGGGGATGACCTATGCCGTGAACGCGCTGCGCAAGGTGATGGACGAGGTCGGGTGCAACGAGACCGCAACGCCGGGAGGATAGGCAGAGATGGAGACCCTTGCAAGGTGGACGATCTACGAGGGACGGCTTGAGAGCACAACGTTAGCAGCGTCTCGCGACGTTGACCCCTTCTGGGATGTGGACGTGCGCGTGCGGTTCACCGGTCCCTCCGGTCAGGCCACGGTGATTGAGGCTTTCTGGGACGGTGGGAATACATGGCGCTTCCGCTTTGCCCCTGACGAGGTTGGCGTGTGGACGTGGGAGACCTCGTCGAACCTGACTGAGGACGAGGGCTTGAACGGGCCCACGGGCCGCTTTCGATGCGGGTCCTATGAGGGCGACAATCCGCTCTATAACCACGGCCCGGTTCGGCTGTCGGAGAATCGGCGCTATCTTGTGTGGGGCGACGGCGCGCCCTTCTTCTGGTTGGCGGACACGGCCTGGAACGGGGTACTCCGCGCGGACGAGGCGGACTGGGCGCGTTACCTGGAGACGCGCCGCGATCAGGATTTCACGGTGGTGCAGTTTGTGAGCACGCAGTGGCGGGGCGGCCGGGATGTGTTGGGCGATAAACGCGCTTTTGAGGGCACAGATCACATCCGCCTCAACCCGGCGTTCTTCCGAGCGCTGGACGACAAGGTGGCAGCGATCAACGCCCACGGACTGGTGGCGGCGCCGGTGGCACTCTGGGCCCTGACGGAGAGCGATCCCGGTCAGGCGCTGACCGAGGTCGATGCCGTCCGGCTGGTGAAGTATCTCGTTGCCCGATGGGGAGCGCACCACGTGGCCTGGTTCCTCGGTGGAGACGGGCGATACCAGGACGAGGCGGTTGCGGCGCGCTGGCGGCGGATCGGGAACGCGGTCTTCAACGACCCGCAGGTTGATCGACACCGTCGTCTGGTGACGATGCATCCGTGCGGGCAGAGCTGGGTCGGTCCTCTCTTCCGGGGCGAGGCGTGGTTCGATTTCATCGGGTACCAGAGCGGACACGGCAGCTCTGAGTCGCACCTGCGCTGGCTTGCCTTCGGCCCGCCGGCAACGGAGTGGGACAATGACCCGGCGCTGCCGGTGATCAACCTGGAGCCGAATTACGAGATGCACCCATCCTATCACGAGGATCAGAGGTTTACGGACCGGGAGGTGCGCCGCGCTGCGTACTGGAGCCTGCTTGTCTCGCCGACGGCGGGCGTGACTTACGGGAACAACCCGATCTGGGTGTGGCCCGAAACGACAGAGGTGCCGGAGAACCACGAGAACATCGGCCCGGTGGACTCATGGGAAGCCGGCTTGGAGACATCCGGTATCCGGAGTATGACGCATATGCGGCAATTCTTCGCGTCGCTCTCCTGGTGGCGACTGCGGCCTGCACCTGATCTGGTAGCCGATCAGCCGGGGGAGGATGATCCTGAGCGATTTATCGCGGCGGCGAAATCCGTCGAAGGCGGCGTGGCCGTGGTCTATGTGTCCGAAGGTGGAAGTGTAACGCTGAACGCCGAGGCGCTGGGCTCGCTGTCGGTGGGATGCTGGTTCAATCCCCGTACGGGCACGTGGTCGGATACGTGCGTGCTGCCGGAGAATGGGGCGGCCCTGGATACCCCGGACGGTGGGGATTGGGTGCTCTGTATCCGGCATT
>CAYMAQ010000422.1:0-2746 GCA_964388385.1 uncultured Anaerolineales bacterium
TGGACTACGAGACGTACCGCTATTTCATCGAGAAGGGGTTGGGGCTGGGCACGTATGCGTAGGACGTATGCGTAGGACGTACGCGTAGCGCATACGCGTAGATTGACTCATGAATCGGATACTCTCATTGAAGACCTAAGGAGTCAGGCATGTCGAGAGCGAAATGGATTCCCCTGCTGAGCATATTTTGTCTGCTTATCCTTGATTTAACCGGCGCCGTCGTTGCATCCCCAGACGCAAACCTGCCGGTGGCTGATGACCCCGATGTCGATCATCCTTCGAGTCAGACACAAACGCGATTTCTAGCAGCCTCCAGCGCCTCCACCGATGCTGCGAGTTTTATACTCGGTCAGAGTCCGGACCCCTCCCTTGATTGGCAGGGGACGCCGGTGGTTCTCTACCGCGACCCCAATCCTCCGGCTCTCCTGCGGGTGCCGCCGCCTCGCGCCTTTTCGACGTCGAGTGCTCAGGGTGCAACTCTCCACATTACCTATCTTCCAGCCGGAGAAACCGTCTACGCCTACACGTGTGCTGCGTGGCCCAGCGAGGCCAAAACGGCGTTCAGCTATGCCGCGAGCATCTGGGAGTCCCTGTTGACCTCGAGTGTGACGATCGAGGTCGATGCGTGCTGGACGGAGCTGGGCGATACGGTGCTTGGATCGTCCTCGTCGAACCTCGTTTATGATTCGTCGACGTCCACGTATTACCAGGAGTCCCTGGCGAATGCGCTGTCCGGGACGAATACTGATCCAACTGACGCGGATATGACGATTGTATACAACAGCCGTTTCACGTGGTACTACGGCACCGATGGCAGCGTCCCCGACGGGCAGATGGATTTCGCCTCCGTCGTTCTGCACGAGATCGGCCACGGACTGGGATTCGGCGGCTCTATGATCGTCGATCAATCTGCCAACGGATACTGGGGGTGGGGCCAGGTGTCCGATCCAGCGATCTACGATCGCTTCACGGAAACGGGGTCCGGTACGCCCCTGCTCAGTCTGGGTAACGGCACCTCCACATTAGGGGCTGCGCTGACCGGCGGGAACATCTTCTTCGACGGCACCCACGCGGCCCAGGCGAATGGTGGCTTGCCGCCTGAGCTTTATGCACCGACGACATGGAAGCAGGGGTCCAGCTATTCACATCTCGATTACGAGACCTTCAACGACACCGAGAACGAGTTGATGGTCTGGGCGATTGCCGACGGTGAATCGATCCACAACCCCGGGCCCGTCACGCAGGGCTTGCTGGAGGATCTTGGCTGGACGATAGCGGGAACCACACCGGCTCCGGTGGTCGAAAGCATTACCCCCAGCCAGGCTTCGAATGAGGGGACGGTTCACATCACCGACCTGTCCGGCAGCGATTTTATCAGTCCCACCGTCAAGCTGACAAAATCGGGGGAAAAGGACATTCCGGGCACTAACGTCACAGCGGTCAATTCCAGCACCCTCACCTGCGACTTCGATCTGACGGGTGCGGCTGCCGGGACGTGGAATGTCGTGGTCACCAACGAGGACGATCAGACGGACACGCTCACCGATGGGTTTACCGTCACCGCCGTTCCGATATCGAACGTAGGCATTTACAAGGACGTGATCGGCAGCGACCTCAAGCCCAGCGACGCTTTGACCTTCACGCTCACCTTTACGAACACCGGCACCTTGACCGCGACGAACGTGGTTGTCACGGACGTGCTGCCGTCTGAGATGGTCAATCCGTCCTTCGTCAGCACGCTCGACATCACCCCGACCGGCACGATCTCCTACGTCTGGCACGTGGAACCCCTGGATCCGGGGGAGAGCGGACGGATTACGATCTACGGTCAGGTCGACCCCGGGCTGAGCGGAGATTTTTCTTTTGTTAACGAAGCCACGATTTTCGATCCGGACGACACCACCCCGGATAACAATACCAGCCGGGTCAGGGTAGGCAACGTTGAGATCGAGGTTTACCTTCCTTTGGTCTCCAAGTTATTTCCGCCGATCCCTGACACACCCTACCTTGGGGAGATCCTTAACCCCGATGGCGACGGAAGCTACCGTGTTGACTGGTCGATGACTGCGTGGGACCATGATTATGAGCTGCAGGAGGACGATACTTCAAACTTCATCAGTCCGGCGACGGTCTTTGGACCTGGATTCGCCCTTAGTGCCGATATCTCCGGTCAAGCACCTGGGGTGTATTACTATCGGGTGCGGGCGATTAACAGCCTGGGGGGAAAGAGTCCGTGGAGTAACATACAGTCGGTGTTTGTCCGAACGGAGCCGAGGCCCGGTTTCTGGACGGGGGCGTCTATGGAGTTCTACGTGACGCCGGATCAGTCGGTTGACGAATTCGCGATCTATATCTCCGTGTCCGGCTGCGGTAACTACAGGATCTATGATCCCGAACCGGTTTCAATTACGAACGGTCGATTTTCTGACGGCGGTTCCTTTTATTACTCAGGTACGTTCAACACGGAGACGACAGCCAGCGGCGAGGCAGGGCTCAATAAGTTCTATATCCCGGATTGCGGCTATGTGTCCGGCGGCCCGTTCGATTGGACCGCCAGTTGGCAGGATCATTCGCAACCCTCGCTCACTATACGGGAAGCTCCGGGGGTCAGCGTGATCGAGCTTCCGACCGGGTACGCCGGATCCCACCGTCTGTTTACCATCGAGTAGGCATTTCGTGCGGCGGGAGCGGCGATCTCCCCTTGATATTTTGTCGATGTTGTGTTAGCCTATGAATAAGCCTGCCG
>CAYMAQ010000423.1:0-2736 GCA_964388385.1 uncultured Anaerolineales bacterium
CAGAATATGTACGACCACAGCGTCCACGTGCCGCTCGTGATGCGGGGTCCGGGCGTGCCCCAGGGGGAGGTGCGCGATGCCCAGTGCTACCTGCTCGACGTCTATCCCACGCTCTGTGACCTGGTGGGTGTTCCGATCCCCGAGACCGTCGAGGGGGAAAGCCTGGCCCCCATTCTCAACGACGGCGGCGCGACCGGACGGGAGACGCTGCTCTTCGCCTATCGCGGGTTCCAACGGGCGGTCCAGGACGGACGCTATAAGCTCATCGAGTACGTCGTGGACGGCACGCGCACCACCCAGCTCTTCGATTTGCAGGAGGATCCGTGGGAGCTGAGCAACCTGGCGGAGGATCCAGCCTACGCCGAGGTCAAGGCGAGGCTGCGCGAGGCGCTGCAACAGTGGCGGACGCAGCTCGACGACGACCAGCCGGGTCAGGGCGCGGATTTCTGGGCGGGATATACAGAAGCGACGGCATAGGTACCCGTCCAGGACGCGATCTCGAACGTGACCCAGCGTTCCTCAACCTCCAGCATAAGCGGGGCCTCGGTCGAGAAAAGTCTCATTCTGCGCGCGCCACCGTTGAGGCACTTTGCACTTCTTGCAGGATTTCCAGAAATTGACGCGGCGTCACGATCTCGATATCCTGATACGTATCGAGAGATAACAGATCTTTATCACCACTAACAATATAATCCGCCCGGTTCTCAACCGCACAAGCGATGACCGCATCGTCCTTCAGGTCGCGTGTGACGCCCGGCGTTTAGGCGATTCAGGCATCGTCCTCTTTCTGAATGTGTGCTGTCCAGAATTCCGATCGAGCCTCCTCAATCAGGGATTGTAGCTCCTGTGGATCCAAATCCGCAGCTCTCTCCCGAATAGCATCGACGGTCTCCCAGAGAGAAGCCTGCGCCTTCTCGCTTTTGACCTGCTGAAGCATGCGAAGATCATCTACGCTTACAATCGCTGCGGTAGGCTCGCCAAATCGTTCCACGACGTAGCGAACCTGACCGTATCCCACCTCGTTGAGAATCCGCTTAATCTGAGCTCGCAAATCGGAGGCTGAAATCGTCTTAGGCATTTTCCCCTCCATCTTCCTATTCCTCTACAGACGAACATAAGTTTCGCCTTTTTGTACAAAATATCACTTTTATACAATTAAATCCCTTTCCTACACGTAACGCAAGCTCAGGGTTTCGAATCGCTAACAGGGACACGGGAGCTTCTCCCTACGTACCGTGAGCACCCCAATGCCTTGATTCCGACCCGGGAAAGCCGGTCGAACCGGAATCAAGGCATCTGACTCACTCAGTGCTTGAACGATCGCTGCCCGGTAAAGACCATCGTCGCGTCGTACTCGTTGACCGCCTCGATGACCTCGTAATCGCGGATCGAGCCGCCGGGCTGGATGACTGCCGTCACACCCTCGCTCAGCCCAACGTCCACGCCGTCGCGGAACGGGAAGAAGGCGTCGGAGACCATCACGGCGCCCTTCAAGCCGCCGTTGCACGCCTGAACCTCGGCATTGATGGGCGCCCGCTTCTTCTGCTCCAGGAAGCGGTAGGAGGTGCCGTGGCGCTGGTACGCCAGGCTCTCCGCCAGGTTACGGTAGGCGCGGTCGCGGGCCAGCACCGCCACGCCGACCCGGTCCTGCCCGCCGGCGCCGATGCCCACGGTCACGCCGTCCTTGGCGTAGAGCACCGAGTTGGAGGTGACCCCGGCCTCGACCCACCAGCCGAAGAGCATGTCCTGGATTTCCTGCTCCGTCGGCTGTCTCACGACGCGGTAAGTCTCGCCCTTGCGGGTCGTCTCCGCGGGCAGCAGATCGTCAGCCGTCCACGTCCTGGGGCTGAACGAGAGCTGGGCGATCACGCTGCCGTCGATCAGGCTCTTGAAGTCGATGACCCGCTCGTTCCGGAACGCGCGCAGCCTCTCCATATTGGCGATCCGCATAATCCGCAGGTTCTTGCGTTTTCCCAGAATCGCTACCGTGCCGTCCTCATACGCCGGCGCCACGACCACCTCGGCATAGCGCTCCGAGATCGCCTCCGCCGTGGCCTTGTCCACCGGGCGATTCAATCCCACGCAGCCGCCGAACGCGGCGATGTGATCGGCGAGGTCCGCCTTGACGTACGCGTCCTCCAGCGTCTCACCCATCGCCACGCCGGCGGGATTGTTGTGCTTCATCACCGTAGCGACCGGCGAGTCAGGCATATACCGCAGGATGTTGAGCGCGTTATCGGCGTCGGTCAGGTTGATCTTTCCCGGGTGCTTGCCCGCCTGGAGCAGCTCCACATCAGAGACCAGGTGCTTGCCCGGCTCGATCGTCTCCACCTCGCCGACGACGAGATTGCCGTTGATCAACTTGTAGAGCGCCGCCTCCTGCCCGGGGTTCTCCCCATATCGCAGGCCCTGGCGTTCCCCGCCGATCTCCCAGGTGACCTTCTCGTAAACGAGAGTCGACCGGTGGTCGTCAAAGACGAAGCTGATCTCCATCCGCTCCGGGAAGTGATCGCCCATAATCGTACGATATGCTTGCTTCAAATTTTTAGCCATAGATGAGAAAGCTCCTCTCCTAGTGAGTCAACGCATAGACACCAGGCACGTCAGCGGGATTCTGGGTCTCCAGGAACCGGCTGATGGCGGCGTCATACTGCGCCGTGTGCATAAAGGCCTTGCGCGCGTAGGTGAAACGGGTCGCCAGATCCAACGCGCCGTCCCCGGCCCGCAACGCATCCA
>CAYMAQ010000424.1:0-2732 GCA_964388385.1 uncultured Anaerolineales bacterium
TGTAAAAGGACAAGGGAATATCATCGAACCTCTCCTCCACGCGATCCATCAAATCCCACGCAGCGTCCTCGTTCAGGTCGGCTAGCCACGCACCGATAATCCTCCGGTAGGGGGTGAGAGTATGACCAGCGTGCTCCAGCGCGCGATGAAAATACCGCCGCGCCTCCTCTTCCTCCGCTTGGGAAAGATAGAGCGCACCTAAGGCGCTTAACGCCTCAGGATGATCGGGCATATACGCCAGGGCCTCTTCGTAGTCACTTTCCGCCGCGTCGTAATCTCGCCAGTACTCGGCGGTCTCAGCCTGGTTCATCCAGTAGTCAAAGAGCGCCTGCCGCGCCCCGTGATGTCTGGGCTCCAACTCGAGGACACGATCCCAATATTGCAACGCGCCGTCGATCCGCCACCAACGGCGACTGTTGACCACCACTTCCCCCATCCGCATAAGAGCAGGAATGTAGTCGGGATCATTGTCGAGGATGCGATCGAGCTCGTTGATTGCAGCCTGAAATTGACCGTTATCCTGAAGACTGTCCACCAGGGCCATCCGCGTTTCCAGGTTATCGGGGTTGTATTTGACCGCTTGTCGGTAGACGTGAATGGCCTCATCGTACTCACCGGCCCTCACATACGCTTCAGCAGCGCGTTTCCACAGCTGTGCTACCTGGGCATCGTCCATAGCGTCAGGGTCATCGTCACGCCGAGGGCGACGGCGGAGGGTTTCACGCCAGTTTTCCGCCGCTTCGATATACTCGCCTTCTTTCTCACAAGCCAAGGCCAAGTTGTAGCTCAGGCGGAAGCTGCCGTCCTCCAGGCGGTAAGCACGCTGCCAGTAATCACGAGCCTCCTCCCAGTTACCCTCAGCTGCGGCTTGATAGCCGAGGCGTTGATACGCTTGAGAGAGTGCCATCTCCAAGTTGCGCTTTCCCGGCTTGTAATGCAAGGCTTCTCGGGCTGCTTCAGCGGCGGCTTCCGGGTTATCCGCTTTCAAATGCGCGTCGACCAGCCGGTGATAGCTCTCCCCCAGATTCAATTCTAAATGCGGAGCCGTGAATCCCGCCGCCTTAGCCTGGTTCCAATGGTAACGCGCCCCATCCATATCCTCGCGGCGGGCCGCAAGCACGCCCAAATAGTAGTGGGCGATTCCAACAGATCCCGGATCCCCTGCGGTCGTAAGCGCGTTATCCAACATCTGTTGGGCGCTATCCAATGCATCCTTGTCAAGGGCCACCACACCTTGCCAGAGAGGCGGCGCATCCTCGGAGACCGTATAAGGACGACGTTGGAGGTTTGTGGCGTCCTGGAGGATACCCCGCGCTTCCTCCGTCAAGTCAGACCAAAGCGGATGAAGGGCAGGATCCTCCCCCTGCTTGAGCAAAATCAGAGCCATGGCATAGGCCGCGCGCTGCCCAAATGCGCCACCCAACTGATAGGCTCTCTCATAGGCGTCGACCGCCCGGTCCAGATCCCCGCATTTGTAGGACGCCAATCCATCGTAATAATGATACCGCGCCTCATCCGGCTGAAGGTCCGCCGCTTCGCGAAAGCGCAATGAACCGTCCTCCCACTTGGGCGGTGTGTCGTAGACAGCGTTAAGACCTTGTCGAAAATATGCCTCAGCCAGGGCAGATTCCCGTAACATTGAGGAATTTCTTTTCCGCAAGTATTCCCAACATTCGATGGCCACATCGTGGTTACCACTGCGGAAAGCTTGAACACCATTATCCCGCAGGTCTTTCGAGCTGCTATGACCCGAACATTTGAGGCTCATGAAATCCTTCCTTATCACCATTATGCCAACCCTTATATTATACTGATTATCGAGTTTAAAAAAAGAGGGTCACGGGCCTTGACAACGAACGTTTTCCCACGTATACTGATCATGAGTAGTCATTAACAATCATCACTGAAACACTTTTCGGCGGCCGTTTACGTTCGTTTCATCGAAAAGGACGGCATCTATGCCCTTCAGTCGGAAGAGACGGGAACAGATCCTCAGACTGCTGGAAGAGAACCAGACGGTCCAAGTTGCAGACCTGGCGAAGCGCTTCAACGTCAGTGAGGTGACCATCCGGCGAGACCTGAATCAGCTCCGACAGCACCGGGGCATTGAGAGGGTCTATGGCGGAGCGATCCTGACGCAGCGCGAGCGGGAGCAGCCGCCACTCAGCAACCGAGAGGTCATCCATCCGGATGCGAAACGTTGGATCGGCAGGGCGGCAGCCGAGCTCGTCGAACCGGGGGACACCATCATTATCGGCGGCGGCACGACCACGGTGGAATTGGCCCGTAATCTCGTCCATGCAGAGGACCTGGTGGTCATCACGCCGGCCCTCAATATCGCTGCAACGTTGGCCGAATCCCCCGGGGTGACCCTCTTGGTCACCGGCGGCATCCTCGTCGGACCCGAATTGACGCTGGCCGGGCACTTCGGGGAACAAATGTTAGCGTCACTGAACGCTGACAAACTCTTCATCGGTTCCTGTGCGTTTGACCCTGAGACCGGGGTGACCAGCGCCCACGTATCGGAGATCGGCATCAACCAGGCGATGTTTCGATCCGGAACGCAACGGATTCTGTTGGTCGACCACAGCAAATTCAACCAAATCGCCCCTTATACCTTCGGAGATACGGAACAGCTGGATTGTGTGGTGACAGACTCCCAAGCCCCGGCAGAGTCGCTCGATGCGCTCGAAAAGCTGGGCGTCCAGGTTATCCAAGCAGGTCCCCCATAG
>CAYMAQ010000425.1:0-2721 GCA_964388385.1 uncultured Anaerolineales bacterium
TCGTCGCGCCCGGAATCGAGGATGCCAAACGCACCGCGGAAGTTCCACAGCGCGTAGCCGATGTTGTGCGTCGTGAGGATGTCCAGCACGTCGCGGAACCAACGCAGAAAGACGTCATGGGACGTCCTGTTATAGGCGCCCCCCTCCCCACAATGCACGCCAACGCCCTCGGCAGCAAGATCGGCCCAGCGCTGGTAGTGTGACGCAAGCTTCTCGCGATCATAGGGCTCCCCATGATGCAGCGCACCGGGCCATGTCGGCTCGGGCCAGCCCTCGCTCTCGACCCAACTGGCCTCGTAGTGACTGATCCCCATCGGCACGTAAGCCCGGCAGCTCTGCGCCACGTCGAGGTCCGCAAGCTCCGGGACGGGATCGTTGGCCCAGGTCAGGCCGTCGATGATGATCAGACGATCGGGGTCGATCTCCCGGATCGCCGCCACCGTCGCGCGGATCACCCGCTCGTGATCCTCCCGCGTCATCTCGTCGGGCGTCGGGTTCTTCGGCTCGTTGATCAGGTTGAAGCTCAGATCGTCGGAGCTGATGCCCTGATAGCGTTTGGCAAAGGTTGTCCAGTGAAAGATGAAGGCGTCCAGCGCCTCCCGATCCTTCCAGAGGTTAAAGGGCTCCTCGCGCTCCCTGTTGACCGAATAACCGGGCCCGCGGTGGAAATTGAGATCGATGT
The DNA here is from genome assembly GCA_964388385.1 of uncultured Anaerolineales bacterium. Taxonomy (GTDB): domain Bacteria; phylum Chloroflexota; class Anaerolineae; order B4-G1; family SLSP01; genus PWVB01. Next base: position 683 of record CAYMAQ010000425.1, read on the forward strand.
GGAGATCGTACCGCTGCCCAAGCCTCACGACCCGATCCACCTTCGCCAGCATCGCCTCGTCCAGTGCGTAAACGTCGTCATCCTCGATCCAGAGCGTATAACACGCTGGGATACGTACAAAGTCGAACCCCCAGTCTGCCATCCAGCGAAAGTCATCCTCCCGAAAATCGCCGTCGCTCTTCGTCGTAAACATCTCCAACAGGTTGAATCCCCGCCATCTCGGCAGGGCGCGCTGTTTGATATCGGTCATCCGTGGACTCCTGTCTCCTCAGTAGTACGTTCCAGTCTTCGCGCTAAATCATGCTTCAACGGGATTTTCCAACACCAGGTCCGCAATCCGGATGCGGACGTAATCCCCAGGTTGAAGGGTAAACTCATCCGGGGGCACGATGCCGGTCCCGGTCATCAGATAGACACCGGAGGGAAACGCGAGTTCCCTATATAGATAGGCGACCAGCGTCCTCAAATCCCGCTTTATCTGGGACGTGTTGAGCACATCCGCAAAGACGACCTCGTCGCCGCGCTCGATCTCCAACCGGATCGGCAGGTCAGTCATAGCCTCCGGATCAGCCAGCTGAACCCCCGGCCCAAGCGCACACGAGCCCGTATACACCTTGGCCTGGGGCAAATAGAGGGGGTTGGCGCCCTCGATGCTCCGGGAGGAGACATCATTCCCCGCACAATAGCCGACGATCTCTTCATGCCGGTTGATCACCAGCGTTAACTCAGGTTCGGGGACGTTCCAAAGACTGTCCGGACGCACCCGGACCGGCCCCGCGTGCCCGACGACCCGCCAACCTGACGCCTTGAAAAAGAGTTCGGGGCGCTCTGCCGTATAGACCCGGGTATAGATATCACCGGTCTCAGATTCCGCCTCGCGAGCATCTCGGCTTCGGAGATAGGTCACCCCGCTGGCCCAGACCTCATGATGAGGATCCAACGGCGGGAGAAGATCGCCCTTTGCGGACTCCCCCGTGATACTCTCAGTCAGGACCGAGTGCATCGTATCCCGAGGTAGTTCAAGTAACAGCCTCATCGTGAAAGCTTCCGGCAGAAACATCCCATCCGCCGCCCAGCGCGGACCGGCAGGGGTCTGATATCGCGTCAGATACATAAAATCCTCCTTATCCTTACAGCGTAAAATCAGTGTGGTTACACGTTCACCGGTGCGATCAGGAGCCTGAGTTTGACGCTGCCTCCAGGGCTTTCACGATCGCGTCAACATCGTAGACACAGCCACCCCAGACTCCGCCGCTCTGCTGTTGGAGGGCGGCCCACAGCCTGGTATCCTCAGGGAGATCGGGATCGGGAGCCAATTCCGGATGGGCGGATCTCGCAGCAAGTACCCGGGCGCCCTCCTCGGGATCGTAACGCCGCCCCTCGTGGCCGACCAGGTCAATGCGGCCCTCCAGGCGTATTCGATCGATCTCGATCTGAATGAGGTCGCCCTCACGAACGCGGCCGATCGGCCCGCCGGCTAAAGCCTCAGGCCCCACGTGGCCGATGCACGCGCCGGTACTGACACCGCTAAATCGCGCGTCGGTGAGCAGGGCCACATCCTTTCCCCAGGAGAGATGCTTCAATGCCGACGTGATCTGATACGTTTCCTCCATCCCACAGCCCAGAGGCCCGCGGCCAATCAGGATCATCACGTCCCCCGGCTCCACCGGGCGCGCACCCTGACCTTTCACCGCCGCGATAGCCGCCCGCTCACTCGTGAATACGCGCGCCGGTCCGAGTTTCCGATAGACGCCGTCGGCGTCCACCACCGTCGGATCCAACGCCGTACTCTTGATGACCGCGCCCTCAGGGGCCAGGTTTCCCTCCGGGAAGGTGAGTGTGCTCGTTAAACCCCTCGCCTCTGCCCGAGCCGGCGACATGATCACCTCGTCGGGGTCGACGCCGTCGGTCTCAACCAGCCGCGCACGGAGACGGCGCCGGCGCTCGCTCCGGGCCCAGCTATCCAACATCGCGTCCAACGAGCGACCGTGCACGGTCATGGCCTCAAGACGCAAGAGCCCCAGATCTCGGAGGTGCAG
>CAYMAQ010000426.1:0-2711 GCA_964388385.1 uncultured Anaerolineales bacterium
ATCCCAATGCCTGCGGATGATGAAACGTTTCTCCTCCACTTCTTTGTCTTTCACACCGCGTCTGGCTTTGCGCAACGTACGATAGACGTGCCTCGTATTCGAGACGACGCGCCGCGCTACGCTCAGCATCGGGCTCGTTGAGGTTTCCTCGAGCGCTCGGTCCATCGCCTGCCGGGCGATGCGGGCCGATTTCGCGTCTGTCAGATGGCCCTGCAGGATCATGCAGTCGATCAGAAATGCGCGATGCCAGTAGCGGCTGATTCTATCAGTGGCCGTTTTGATGCTCAGGAAGTAGAGGAGTTTTTTGAGAGTGCGCTTGATCAGTTCGACAAGAAGGACGACGGGCAGGGTGAGACATGCCGCGAGGCAGCTTTGTTCTCTATTCAGCGCTCTCACGGCCTCCGGGGGAAGTGCTTTCCCCCGGTGTCGCGCGATGGATCGCGGTGTTCGCCGGCGGAAGTACTCCTCAAAGGCCCAATCGACCAGCGGAACAGGGATAAGCGGAGCCAGCCCCGCCAGGGTTGGCGTGTCGTAGACGCCCCAATCAAAGTTGGTGCACGACTCCGGTACCTCATTCATCGTTTTGTTGTTCATATGATCGGCTTGTTCGGGTCAAAGGAATTTCGACGTTCGCGCCGGAATCCCGGCTATTCATCATTCTCCTGATAGCTCCACGCCCCGCAAAAGCTGGGCGTTGGCAGCGACAATCACAGTGCTCAGTGACATCAGGAGCGCTCCCACTGCGGGAGAGAGGATGATGCCGAACGATGCCAGGGCCCCGGCCGCGAGGGGTAGGGCGATGACGTTATAACCCGTCGCCCAAATCAGATTCTGGATCATCTTCTTATAGGTGGCGCGGCTCAGTTCGAAAACGCGCACGACATCCATCGGGTTGCTCTTGACCAGGATGATCCCTGCAGACTCGATCGCGACGTCGGTGCCGCTGCCGATGGCAATACCCACGTCGGCGCGGGTGAGCGCAGGCGCGTCGTTGATCCCGTCTCCCACCATTGCGACCCTCTTGCCCTCTTCCTGCAGTGAGGTGACCTTTCGGTCCTTGTGCTCCGGAAGGACCTCCGCGAAGACCGTCTCAATACCGAGCTCCTCCGCCACGGACTGGGCAACCTCCTCGCTGTCGCCGGTCAGCATTGCCACCTCCACGTCCATCGCATGAAGACGGTCGACGACATCTTTGCTTTCGTCTCGAATGACGTCGGCAAGCGCGAACGCAGCCAGGACAGCGTCATCCCGGATCAGGAAGACGACGGTATGACCTTTGGATCCTGCTTCGCGCTCGAACTCAGCCAAGGGCTCCGGCGGCGTTAAATCCAATTCTTCCAGAAGTTGGGGTCCGCCGACGTAGAACGTCTCCCCTTCGTGTTCAGCTCGGATACCGCGACCGTTAAGGGCTTCGAAGTCCGAGACATCTACCGGTTCGACGTCGCGTGACTCCGCTTCAGATCGGATCGCCTGCGCGATCCTATGTTCGGAGTCGCGTTCGACGCCGGCTGCCAGCGAGAGAATGGACTGTGCGTTCTTATCCTCGACGGCAGCCATATCGACGACGCCGAACTTACCGGTCGTTAACGTACCGGTTTTATCGAAAATGACCGTGTCAACCTCCCGGGCGTTCTCCAGGGCCAGCCGGTCGCGCACCAGGATGCCGTTCCTGGCACCCAGAGAGGTGCTTATTGCGACAACCAAGGGGATCGCAAGACCGAGCGCGTGCGGGCAGGCGATAACCAGGACGGTGACCACCCGCTGGAGGACCTGCAATTCGAACCCAATGCTCAGCAACCAGGCGATGGCCGTGATGACGGCGACGCCCAACGCAATGTAGAAGAGCCAGCCGGCAGCGCGATCCGCCAGAATCTGTGTGTCGGACTTGCTTTCGCGGGCCTCTTCCACCAGGCGCATAATGCCCGCCAGGGTCGTATCCTCACCGGTTGCTGTCACCTCGACACGCAGACTACCCGATCCGTTAATTGTCCCACCGACGACCTTGTCTTCGGGTTCTTTATCGACCGGACGCGACTCACCTGTGATCATCGCCTGGTTGACCGCTGATTCTCCTTCGATAACCTCTCCATCGGCGGGAATGTGACTGCCCGGACGGACGAGGACCCCATCGCCCTTCTTCAGTTCGGAGACGGGCACCTCCTCGGTGCTGCCATCCTCTTTGATCCGCTCGGCGGTATCAGGGAGCAGCTTTGCCAGCTCGTCCAGTGCGCCGGACGCTTTCCGGATACTGCGCATTTCAATCCAGTGTCCCAGGAGCATCACGTCGATCAAGGTCGCCATTTCCCAAAAGAAACCGCCCTCCAGGCCCGTGATGACGGCGAAAACACTGTAAACAAACGCGACAGTAATCGCCAGAGATATCAGGGTCATCATCCCCGGTTTGGCGTCTGTCAATTCCGAACGGGCCATCTTCAGGAAGGGGATGCCACCATAGATGAAGACCGCAAGAGAGAAGGTCGGCCCAATCCAGCGGCTCCCTGGAAATTCTGGCATGCTGAAACCGAGCCACTGTTGCAACAGTGGGCTAAAAAACAAAATGGGAATCGTTAATAGAAGGTTAATCCAGAACCGGCGTCGAAACATCCTCTCGTGGTGTCGGTGCGAGTTGGAATGATTGGATTGCTGTCGATTGTTCATTGTGACCGGTCCTCCTCGAATGATAAAGCCTGGGCAAAGCCGAGTGATAGTAT
>CAYMAQ010000427.1:0-2700 GCA_964388385.1 uncultured Anaerolineales bacterium
CACGCTGGTCCTTGGGAACCAGCAGCAACCAAGATTGGATGGTTCGCGGTCCATCCAGCATCCAGTGAAAGGCCAACAGCAGGACGGCTGTGGTCGTGAAGATAACTTTGGTCGCCGATCCCAGGTAGCCCAGCACCTGCTCTGCCGTATTCAGTACCTGTGGGCCCGTCAGCTGTATGGGCTCCAGGTCCGGAAGCGCCTCGGGGAGGAACGTGCTGAAGCGGACAATCAGTTGGTTGGTGTGGTCGACCATCCACAGTCGCACCGTCTGGTAGTAATCCGGCACCGCCGCAGCAATCGTCGTTCCCTGCTCGACAATCAACGGGAACAAGAGCAACAGGAAACCGGAGAGTAAGGCAAGGAGTAGGAAGTAGATCAGTATGCCTCCTGCCAGCCGGGAAAGTCCTCGGCGCTGCAACCAGCCTACGATCGGCCTGATTACCGTGCCCATCAACATCGCGAGAAACAGGATGAAAACGACTTGGTAGAATCGATAGAGCAGCCAGAAGCTCAGGACGACAGCGACAAGGACGAGCGTCGCCCACACGATCCGGCGAAAGGTCCAGTTGTTGATCTGCGAAGATGGGTGGATCGCCATAGTTTGTTATCCCTTATCCAGTTGGATCTGCTTGACGCCGCGATTGACAGCCACTGTGTTCCTCACATGAATCATGAATGCGGAGGGCCCTTGATGTAGCCGGGGTCGCGGGTCGTTTGATTGAACGGCGGCGCGAACTGATTGTAGCGTTCCGCCTCATCCGGCTGAGGGGGGCGCTGATGCGAAATAGGATGGCTTCGTCGGTGATCGTCTCATCACGCCTTGCTCTAGCGCAGCTCGGCGAGCAAGCTTTCGACCTGGGCCGGAGCAAGTCTCTCCACCGGGCGCTTCACCAGGGGTGGGCCTTCTTGTAGCACCGGATCCAGCGCCTCGAAGGTGGGTCCGGTGGAGGCGCGGTAGAAGATGCCGATGGGGATGCGGTCCCCCCATTCCTGCGCCCGCTCCCAGGCGACCGTGCGATTGCCGGGATCGTACCCCTCTTCGTCCTCCAGCTTATAGGCCCGCTCGCGGTAGTAGTCGTAGGCGCGCGGCTTGTTGAAGGTGACGCAAGGCTGGAGGATATCCACCAGCGCGTAGCCGGGGTGTTCCAGCGCCTCGCCGATCAGCCATCTGAGGTGCTTGAGCTCGCCGGGATAGCCTCGTCCCACGAAGGTCGCGCCATGGGTGATTGCCAGCGCGAGCGGTTGTACTGGAGCTTCCGTGGAACCCTGGGGCGAGGTGGAAGTCTTCCAGCCTTTTTCGCTGGTGGGGGAGAACTGTCCTTTCGTCAAACCGTAGATGAGATTGTTCTGCACCAGCTCGGTGACGCCGGGATTGCGGCGGACGGCGTGGGCGAAATGTCCCAGCCCCTCGCCGTAGCCGTCTCCGTCACCGTGAACGATGACGACGCGCATGTCATGGTTCGCCAGTTTGGCGCCCTGTGCGATGGGCCAGGGCCGCCCATGCAGGGTGTGCATCCCGTTGACCCGCATGTACTGGTGGATTTTGCTGCCACAGCCGATGCCCGTGACGATCATGACCTCGTGGGGCGCGATCTTGTGCTCTCCCAGCGCGTAGGTCAGAGCGTTGAGGATACCGTAGTCGCCACAACCTGAGCACCAGGTGGGCCTCTCGTCACTTTTGTAGTCGTCGCGTGTGACCATATTATGCCTCCTGCAAGCCGGCTAGGATGAATTCGGGGCGGAAAGGCCGCCCGTCAAAGCGGTGAACGTGTCCATCCGCCGATAGCCCCGTGCGAGCGCGGATGAGCGACTCCAACTGCCCAGTGTAGTTACCCTCCACCACGATGGTCTTTTGGGCTTTGCGCAGCTCTGCTTCTGCGGTAGGCGGGAAGGGCTCCAAGCCGCTGAAATGCAGCAGGTTTGCCGCACCCGCTTCCTGCGCGTTGAGGCGATCCACAGCCTCGCGCGCCGGCCCGTAGGTTGAGCCCCAGCAGACTAGCGTCAATGCGGCATCCCCAGGGCCGTACCACGTCGGCGCGGGAACGTCCTCCGCCATCGGAATGGCCTTGCGCATCCGCTTGCTCTGCTGGTCAATGCGATTCTGGGCGTTCTCCACGATGCGGGGGTATTCGTCGTGCTCGTTGCTCTCCGTCACCCAGATGGCGTTGGGATGCCCGGGCAGCGCACGCGGCGAGATGCCGCTCTCGGTGACCTTGTAGCGCTTGTAGCGCTCGGTGAGGGCGTCGAGGTCGGCGTCGGTGAGCAGCGCGCCGCGATCGAGCGTCACGGCGTCGAAGTCGAGAGCGTCTGCCTCCAGCGAGCGGAAAGCATCGGCCAAGAATTGGTCGCTCAGCACCATGACCGGCGTTTGGTAGCGCTCGGCTACGTTGAAGGCGTGCCAGCCAAGATGGAAAGCCTCCTCCAGCGTGCCGGGCGCCAGCACCATGCGCGGGAACTCGTCCTGCGCGGCGTGCAGCATAAAGAGCAGGTCGGCCTGCGCAGTGCGGGTGGGCAACCCGGTCGCCGGGCCGGGCCGCTGGGCGTTGTAGATGACCACGGGCGTCTCGCTGATGCCCGCAAAGCCGGTCGCCTCCACCATCAAGGCGTACCCGCCGCCGGAGGTGGGGACGAGGGCGCGCGCGCCCATAACCGCCGCTCCAATCGCCATCGTGATAGCGGAGATCTCGTCCTCGACATGCT
>CAYMAQ010000428.1:0-2691 GCA_964388385.1 uncultured Anaerolineales bacterium
CTTATCCAGGGACAACGTTACCAGATTTCGGCGCTTAATAAAGGGGGACATACACAAGAGGACGTTGCCGAGGTCGTGGATATCGGTGCATCTACCATCCGCCGTTCTACCCGCGCTTCAGTCAGATCGATGATCCGCCCCTCGAGGGGTCCCATCGAGTGTCATGACGCGTGATTACGGCAGATCATCGGCGCGAACAATATCCCGATAATCCACGTCCAGCAGCGCAAAATGCGCCTTCGCGCAGGCGATCTTCATCGTCTCGATGCCCCGGCGGGCGTCCGGATCCAGATCGCCCTTCGTCTCCCGCACCAGGTACAGCGTCTCCCGCGCCTCGCCGAAGGCGTCCCGGACCACAAAGACGATGGCCCAATCCGGATTGTAGGTCCCGATCGGCGTGGGCACCGTGAACCAGCCGGGCAGCTTCACGAAGAGCTTCACGGCGTCCATCGCCTCCAGCGCCAGCGCGAAATCCCGCTCCACCTCCGAGTCCGCGATCACGTGGTCGTAGATGGACTTCTCGATGGGCACCAGGCTGTCCGCATAGCTCTCCAGATCCTCAAAGAGGCGCATCCGGTAGTGATCGCCCATCGCCAGATACTCGATCCCGTTGACCAGGAAGCGGCGCTTCTCGCGGTTGATCGCCTCCGCCGCCTGCCGAAGGTACTCCGCCGGGTTGTCGAAGACCTGGTCCAGGTTGCCGGCCTGCTGCACGATCCGCCGCAGCGTGTGACGGGTCAGGTCCGTCGCCTCCGCGAGTTTCGCCGTGACGTTCGGAACGTCGTACCGGTAGGTCGTATCCTGAGCGCCCTGCCCCAACAGCGCGTCGCTCGCCCGGCCCTCCGCGTCGAAGGCCTCCACGCGCCCCCGCTCGATCCGGATCTGCACCGGCTCCACGCGGACCTCGGCAACCGCACCGGCGCAGGCATCGATGAGGCGCTCCGTGTCCAACCGCACGCGGTACCGGGTCCGCGCCGCGATGCGCGCCCAGAGCGCCTTGAACGCCGGGTTGACGGCGAAGCCCTTCTTCAGCTTGACCGTCCGGCGCTGGCGGGCGTTCTTGGGCTCGGGCGGTCTCTGACCGGTGCCCACCTCGGCCATGTACTCGGTCTGAAGGCGGTCAACGTACTCGCGGTAGCTCTCGTTGGCGACCACCGTCAGCCGGTTGACCTGGTCGTCGAAGACGCGGTCCCCCTGCTGGTTCACCGCCAGCCGCATCCCGCGCCCGATCTCCTGGCGCTTGCGGATGGTGGAGATGGTGCGGTTGAGGGTGCAGATCTGGAAGATGTTCGGGTTGTCCCACCCCTCGCGCAGCGCCGAGTGGGAGAAGATGAACTCCACCGGCTCGCCGAACGACAGCAGCCGCTCCTTGTCCCGCATAATCAGGTCGTAGGCGTCGGCGTCGGATTCCATATAGTGCTCGGACTTGTATTCGGAGAAGTAGCTCCCCTGCACCGCGTCGACGTCGAGGCCCCGGTAGGGGCGCGCCCAGGGCTGATCCCGCTGCTGTAATCTCGAAAAGGCCTCCTCGAACGCCCGGCGGATGTACCCATCCCGCGCGGTGTAGTTCGCCACCTCGTCGATGAAGAACAGCGACAGGACCTTGATCCCCTTGCCGCGCAGGCGGTGGGCCTTGCGCATATGCTCCTCGAGCGTGTGCGCGATCTGCACGCCGGCGATCACCTCGTGATCCGGCCCGCGTTCCTCGCCCTCGCGGACCGTCACGCCGTTGGCGAAGTGCACCTCGCCGTACCCGGCGTCCAGCCCCTCGACCACGAACCCCTCGTAGGCGTCCAGCCCGGTGATCTCGTAGAGGTCGTCGTTGACCCGGACCGTCCGGGTGCGCGGGGCGGGGCCGCTTGCCTCCCGCACGTAGACCTGCAGCCGGGCGCTGACCACGGTCTTCTTCGCCTCGACGGCGTAGCACTTGATATACGCGCGGTTGGCATCGTGATCCTCCACCACCGACGCCACCTCGATCTGTTTGACCAGCCGCAGGTTGTAGGCGTCGATCGGGGTGAGCCGGTAGACCAGGTTGTAGAGCTCGCGGTGGGAGGCCGAGTACCGCAGCGTGACCAGCGGATGCAGGCTCGCCAGCGCCCGCTTGGAGATCTCGCTCTCCATATTCTGCGGCTCGTCGAGGATCAGGATCGGGCGGGCCGCCTGCACCAGGTCCAGGGGCCGCTGGCCCATCATCCGGTCCATCCGCCGGTTGAAGATGTTGGTGTCCTTGTTGAACGAGTCCAGGGTCATCACCATGATCTCGACGTCGTTGCTGGACGCAAACTGCCGGACCCGCGCCAGGTTCCCCGAGTCGTACTCGTAGAAGCGGTACGGGACGTTGTCGTAGAGCCGGGCGAAGTGCTCCCGCGTCATCCGCAGCGTCTTGAGCACCCCCTCGCGGATCGCCACGGACGGCACGACCACGATGAACTTGCGGAGCCCGTAGTCCCGCTTCAGCGCCAGGGCCGTGCGCAGGTAGACGTAGGTCTTGCCGGTGCCGGTCTCCATCTCCACGGAGAAGTCCCGGCTCTCAAGCGCCGTGGCGATGGGAGGAGGGCTGCCGTCGTGAAGGGCCGCATCCTGCTGCACGTCCCGCAGGTTCGACAGGAGCCGATCGTCGGAGAGCAGCAGCTGGTTGCCGACCACACCGTTGGCGGCGATCAGGTTGAAGCCCGCGTCCTGCCTCGG
>CAYMAQ010000429.1:0-2689 GCA_964388385.1 uncultured Anaerolineales bacterium
AAAGAAAAGCATCACCAGGCGATGGACACCTTCCTTGAGGCCTGTCAAGCGCTGGTCGCCGAGATCCGCAAAGAGGCCGAGTGTCTTGTCTTGACCACGCCGGCAACCTTTCGATACCAAGAGGAGACACTTCGATTCTCGGCCTTCACCGGCGTTATGACCAGCCTCATCACACGCAAGCAGGGAGTTGCGGGACATGTGACCGCCCAAGCCATTGCTAACGCAGCGATGGATGGCGCCCAAGTGGCAGGATTGGGGATTTTCGATCAGGGTTTCTACGACAAACTCGGATTTGGCACGATGCCCTATCTCCATTCATACACCTTCGATCCCGCGACACTCCTGGTTGATGTCTCCCCACGAATACCGCACCGGCTCAGCGAAGGGGATTGGGAAAAAGTCCACCGCAATCGGCTGACTCGACTACAAGGCCATGGCAGCTGTTCACTGACGCCTCCCGAGATCACCCGATCGGAGATGATATGGGCAGACCATGGCTTTGGACTCGGATACTATGACGATAAAACCGATGAGCTAACCCACCATGTATGGCTTAGCACGGACAATCCCGAACGCGGCCCCTATAACGTCTGGTGGTGGGCGTATCACAATGGGGATGAACTTATAGAGCTTCTCGGATTGCTCAAGACCTTGAGCAATCAGGTCTACACCGTGCGGCTCACAGAACCACCCCAGATCCAATTCCAGGATCTATTGAGGGAGCCATTCCGTCACCGACGGACGACAGCCAAGTCTCGGTACGCAAATCAGGTTCAGAGTTCAGCCCATTATCAACTCCGCATTCTGGACCTTGCAGCATGCCTCAAAAGAACACATTTAGCATGCGAACCCGTACAATTCAACCTCGCTCTCACGGATCCCGTTGAGCGTTATCTTGACAACGACTCACCGTGGCGCGGCGTGGGAGGCAATTATGTGGTTGAGTTAGGCCCCGATTCTCACGCGGAACCGAGTGAGAATGCCAGTCTGCCTACGTTAACCGCATCGGTGGGCGCGTTCACCCGATTGTGGCTGGGCGTTCGTCCTGCCAGCAGTCTGGCAATCACCGATAGGCTCAGAGGCCCCAAGGCCTTGATTGAGGCGCTCGATCGAAGCCTGCGGCTCCCCACTCCACAGTTGGACTGGGGATTCTAGAGGAACGACGGCAAACGGCACCGGTGGAGAGACGATCAGCCCCCCCCCTCGGAAAATCAAATCCACAAAAAAAGGATCCTTGACGCCTCGGGGACTCCGGCACACCCGGTCATTTATACCACAATGACGGGTGTGCCGGTCTCCGGCGGCTCCGCTTTCTTCGTATACTCCTCATATGGTGTAACAGGCTCTGCCCAACGGAAGACCCATTTGGCATCCGCGGGCAGCAGATTCACACAACCGTGACTATGCACGCGTCCGTAGTCATTGTGCCAGTAGGTACCGTGAATGGCAACCCCGGACCAGGTAAAATAAACGGTAAAGGGCACACCGGGAAGATCGTAGGGATCCTCAATGTCCAGTACCGTCATACGCCGCGCGTGACGCTTATATAAAACATGGAATTCTCCCCGGGGAGTTGGCGTGCTGTGATGCCCTGTGGAGATCCGGGTTTTGAAAACCTCATTGCTGCCTTCGAGGCAACTCAGCGTTTGCGCCTGTCTATCGATTAGAATCTGTTTGTCCGGACGGCCTGGAGAGATCGGGGCCAGCTCTTCAGGTGAGATACGGCGCATCGCTACGGCAGGGACATACGGCCCCGGACGCCACGGCATGATCCCCTCTTTGAGTTGATACCAAATGTCTCCCGCTTCATCAGACACCGATCCAATTACCCTGTACACTGTTCCGTAGTAAAGCTTTTTAGCCGTCCATTGGCTCGTCGGGGACCAGCGGGCCTCTGCCCAAGGTTGACTGACCTGTGCCCAGAAACCGGGTTCCGCGATCTCAGTGATCGCAGGCTGAACGAGATCCGCGACCGGCTGCACGTAGCCACTGTGGATGTATCCACCCTCGGTCTGATACCAGACCGGGTTTGTAGGCCACGGAGCCTCACCAACAACCGATGCATACAGCGGAATGACATCGTCGCGCGTTTTCCAAGCCACCCACTCACCATTGGGCGCCGGCTCCTCGCGGACGGTCTGTCGCCACCAGGTCGCTATGCGCCCCAAGGGGGCTGGCGGGGATGAGGTCTCGATCTCCGCTTGAGTCAGTTCTGGCAGCATCCGGGTCGGAAGATCCGGCAGCAGCAACGGCACCGCTGCCATAGCACCCAACTTGAGAAAATCACGACGACTCATCGCTGTAGCGTTATTCTTTTGTCTTTTTTTGGGGACCTCAATTGATTTCGTCACGGTATCCACCCATCCTCACTTTCGTTTTAGCCAAGAATACGTCTTCCAACAATATCACAGATGCCGATCCCATACAAGCTCCTCCCTAAGATAGCACAAGACAGCCAGAGTAGCCACTGGGATACGTTGGGTCTCAGTATGGAACCGGTGAAGATCGTTAGGTTTGCGTTGGTCAAGGTGACCTTTGATGATCCGATCCAAGAAAGCCAACAAAAACAATTGAATGGCGATGAGATCAATTGAAGAAAAGGACGCAGGGGAACAACTTATCCCTCATCCGCATCCGAAACGCCATAGGCACCGTTGACCGCACAGTTAAGCAGCTCTTCACCCCGATC
>CAYMAQ010000430.1:0-2688 GCA_964388385.1 uncultured Anaerolineales bacterium
CGGCGAGATGACGATGGAGACGCGCACGCGCAATTTCCGGGGCCAGGTGCTCTGTCTGCCGTGCTTCGAGGCCGCCGAAAGCCGGATGTGATGATGGAAAAAGACAATCTGGCTGTGCAGTTCACGCCCCTTGGTGTCATTCACAGCCCTTACCGTCAACACGGCGCCGCGCCAGGGCCGGCTGTCCGACAACGAAATCACGATGGATAAACTGCCATATCAACAAAAAACACATAACAAAAGGGAGATCTGTAACATGAATAAGAGACTACGAAGATGGATGCCGAGATTTGTGATCATGATGGTAGTGGCGATTGGCCTTTTACTTTTGGCTGCTTGCAGCAATGGAGAATTTGCGAAAACTCCACAGCCTGCTCCTGCAGCGACCGCCACCCCAGCGACATCACCTGCTGAAAGTACCCCACCCCTGACCATCAAATTAAAAGGTGTCGATGCCGGTTATCCCACGCCCTTTGCCCATTATCCCCGGATGAGGGGGACGGTCATGAAGTATGTTTTCGATTCGCTGCTTGAGCCTGATGAAAACGGCTATATGCCCTGGTTAGCCGAGAGTTGGGACGTAAGCGATGACTCCAAAATTTATACGTTTACTATCAGACCCGGCGTCAAATGGCACGATGGTCAGGAACTGACCGCGCGTGACGTTGCCTTTTCATTCAACTATTATCAGGAATACGCACCTGTATTTACCAGTGATGTGATATCCAACAAAGACTATCTGTTGTCAATCAAAGCTCTGTCGGACTACCAGGTAGAGTTTGTCACCGCAAATCCGGATGCGACCTTTTTAAGTGAAGTGGGGATGATGCGGATTATTCCAGAACACATCTGGGAGGACGTTGACAATCCTTACGAGTTCCGGGATGAGACAGCGACGATTGGCTGCGGCCCCTATAGGCTTACAGACTACAGCAAAGAGCATAAAACCTATCGTTACGTCGCATTCGAAGGATACTGGGGACCCAAGCAACGGGTTGATGTGATTGAGTTTGTGCCGGTTAGTGAAACCGTACTCGCTTTGGAAAACGGAGATATCGACATTGCGCGTATTAAAGCAGATGTAGCAGATCGCTTCCGCGAAAAACCGGAGTTTGTGATTGAGGAAAGCCCCGCTCTGGCGGGGACAATGCTCACGTTCAATATGCGCGCAAATGAGCGCTTTCAAAACAAAGAGTTTCGACAGGCGATTGCCCATGCCATTGACAAGGCCGACATTATCGCCAAGGTCCAACGCGGACTGGCAAAGCCGGGCAGCCCGGGGATACTGCCGATTGATCACGAGTATTACAACCCGGAAATTGTTGACTATGAATATGATCCAGACAAAGCAAGAGAACTTCTGCAGAAGGCTGGGGTAGACCAGGAACTTTCCCTGGAGTTGCTGGTTGACGATGGCAGTGGGATAAAGATCGCGGAGATCTTGAAAGAGCAACTGTCTGACGTTGGCGTCAACCTTGACGTGGTTTCGGTAGACTCCAAGTCAAGAGATGCCAGGGTTTTTGACGGAGAGTATGAGGTGGCCCTTATTGCAATGGGAAGCTGGGGGCTTGATGCGGATTTCATCAGAGTAAGGTATCATAGCCAGGTAGACGTTGAAGAGGCGGGTGGGTCGATGACCGCTATCTTAGGCGCCGATCAAGGCTATCAAAACGCTGAGCTTGACACACTACTTGCCGAACAAAGAGTAGAGGTGGATCCCGAAAAGAGGCGATCACTTCTATATGAAATCCAGCAGATTCTAGCCGAAGATGTACCAGAAATCCCGCTGTTCAACAATTACTACCTGTATGCCTATAACGCTGACAAGTATGATGGATGGACATTCATGTTCGATCACCCGGTCATGGAGCACGCCAAGCTGTCGTATTTACAGCGGTAGATCAAGTTTCGCATCGGTAGCATCACCATAAACCGAGAAGGAATGAGGGGTTTGCGGGTGTGCGGCATATACCCGCGAACCCCGAGTCGTTTCTTTCTCAAAGGTATCAAATTGTACAGCTACAGATCCGGACACGAATCACTAAACTTTTTCGCGATGCCCATGGTGACGCAGAAGCGGTTTAGGTATTCATGATCAGATCCGTAATGCGTAGAAAGACTTCAGCGGTTGAAATGATGGATGTTAAGAAGATAGAGAATATTGTGCTTGAGATTGACGAGTTAAGCGTTCAGTATCAAACCGATCACACGTATCTAACTGCATTGCGTGAAATCTCCTTCTCGATGCAGAACGGAGAAAACCTCGGTATTATTGGGGAGTCGGGCAGCGGCAAAACCACCTTGGCTCTGTCGCTGATGGGCCTGATTAGCTTGCCGCACCAGGTGCATGGTAGAATAGTCGTGACCGGCAAAGAGTTTATGTCCCTCGCTGAAAGCGAAAAGAACAAACTGCGCTGGAAAACGGTTGCTATGGTTTTTCAAAACTCTTTGGATGTGCTGAATCCTGTGATGAAGATTGGCCCACAGATCGTGGAACCTCTAAGGGAGACAGAGGGTCTTTCAGATAGGGAAGCGTCCCATGAAGCAGAAAGGCTGCTTGCGCTAGTGGACCTGGAGACACACTGGCGAGAGGCCTATCCCCATCAGCTTTCCGGCGGCATGCGGCAGCGGGTGCTGTTAGCTATGGCGTTGTCCTGTAGCCCCCGCCTGCTCATTCTGGACGAACCG
>CAYMAQ010000431.1:0-2681 GCA_964388385.1 uncultured Anaerolineales bacterium
ACAACCAAGAATCACCGATTCCATCCTCCATCCAAAACCCCCATAGACGGCGGGGCATCCTCGGGCCGACTCCCCCACACTCGATTGGGCTCCTCGCCGAGTTCGATCCGCAGGATGCCCCCGGCGACGAAGTCCGCGTGCCGGATCCAGGGCTTCTCCCAGGGATCGCCGTTCAACGTAACCGACTGGATGTATCGCTCGCCGGGGCCGCTCCCCACCGTCTCGATCACGAACGTCCCACCGCCGTGATACGTGGGGTGCAGGTGAATTGTGATCCGGTCGAAGATCGGGCGCGTCAGCTCGTAGAAGGGCTCGCGGTGGCAGCCGCCCTGCACGTTGAAGAGCCCCATCGCCATCAGCGCGTTCAGGCAGCCCATCTGTCCCTGATCCTCGTCGCCGCTGTACCCGCCGAAAGGGGTGATGTCGCTCTTCGCCTGCTGCACCACGCGCTGCACCCACGCTTGGGTCAGCCAGGGCGCCCCGGCGTAAGTGAAGAGGTGCGCGATATACATCGACGGCTGGTTGCCGTAGTCCAACGGCGCGACGTGGTGCTTCCCGTGCGGGGCGACAAAATCGGTTGCCTCCGCCGCCTCAAAGAGCGCATTCAACTCTGCAACGAACATCTCCCGCCCCCCGAAGCGCGCGACCAGATCCGCGACGTTATGGGGAACATACCAGCGGTTCTGGTGCCCGTTGCTCTCCTCCCACCCCACCAGGTCCATGGGATCGAAGTCCGGCATAAACTGACCGTCCATCATCCGGGGACGCATAAACCGGGTCTCCGGATCCCAGAGCGTGCGGTAGTTCCGTGCCCGCGCCATCAGCATCTCGTAGTCGTCCTCGCGCTCCAGCTCCGCAGCGAGCTGGGCCAGCGCCCAATCGTGGTAGGCATATTCGAGCGTTCGGGTGCCCGCAGCCTGCATGTGAAATGCGTCGGCCTCAATGCCCATCGGGACGTACCCGCGCTCCAGGTAGTACTCGACCCCACCACCCTTGCAGGTATAGTGCTCGTATCCGGCCTTGCTCATCATCCCGCCGGGCCCGTGGTTCTTCAGCATTCCCTCGTAGGCCGCATCGACGTCGAAATCCCGGATACCCTGCATCCAGGCCGAGACGAGAAACGTCGTCGAACTGGGACTCGACATCACGAAGGAGTAGTCCCCACCGGTCGGTCCCCGCGGGATCAGACCGCCGTCCTTATACATATCGACCAGCGTGTTGCAGAAACCGCTGGTCACCTCGGGCCACGCCATCGCCCACAGCAGATTCAGGCTCCAGGGGGCGCCCCAGAAGGCGTCAGAGTTGTAGTGATCGTACAGCGGCTTACCGTCGTCCCCGAGCGGAATCTGCCGCACCCGGGGAAGGTCGCCGGTGTTGTCCAGATACGTGCCCCCGGCGTCGCTGAACCGCCGCCGACCTTTGAGCGCGTGGAAGAGATCGGTATAAAACTTGGTGCGCTGCGCGTCGGTGCCGCCCTCGATCTCGATGCGGCCCAGCATCTCATTCCAGTCATCCTGCGCCTCCCGGCGCGCGCGGTCGAAGTCCCAGTGGTCGAGCTCCGCTTTGAGATTTTGCCGCGCCTGCTCGATGCCGCAGTAGGAGAGCGCCACCTTCATCTGAACGACCGCGCCCGGCTCCACCGCAAAGCGCGCCGCCACGCCAATCCCCGGCCCGGCGATGGCGCCCTGACGCATCGATGCGAGCTCCCCATCCCGCCACGCGGCTATCCCCTCGATCTCGCGATCGAAGACCGCAACGAAGAAAAGCTTCGTCCGACGCTTGCGCCGGACCGTGCGGTCGTTTTCCACAAAACCGACGACCGTATGATCGTCAACCTGCCGGGCAAAGGCGTCAGACATAGGCAGAATAATCGAC
The DNA here is from genome assembly GCA_964388385.1 of uncultured Anaerolineales bacterium. Taxonomy (GTDB): domain Bacteria; phylum Chloroflexota; class Anaerolineae; order B4-G1; family SLSP01; genus PWVB01. The sequence continues at coordinate 1,876 of CAYMAQ010000431.1, forward strand.
GCGCCCAGGTCCATCATCACCCAGGCGTCGTCCGCCCGCTCGAAGGTGTAGCGGTGGAACCCCACCCGAACCGTCGCCGTGAGCTCCGCACGGATCCCGTAATCCTCCAGCGTCACCGCGTGATAGCCTGCCTCCGCGCACTCCGTCTCGTGGGAGAACCGGGACTTATAGGCCTCCGAGCCCAACGGTCCCTTAAGCGGCCCGATGGTCGGCATCACGGGCATCCCACAGAGCTGCCAGGCGTGGACGTGGCTGAACCCGTGGATGTGCGCGTCCTGATAGCGATAGCCGCTGTGCCACGCATCCAACCCCACCCGCGTGTCCGGGCTCAGATTGACCAGGCCAAAGGGCCGGCTTGCCGTAGTGAGAAAGAAGAACCTGCGGTTTGCGGTGTCGATCAGGGGATCCACCCAATCGACCGGTCGTCGTGTCGCATCGTTCATCGTCATCCTGCCCCTTTCATCGACTTACGTGCGCGGCCTATCCATCTGTATCACGCCAATGATAACCGATGATGGCAACTTACGCAATGACCGGATTGACCTGCCGGTTGGCTCATGAAGTCAACGCTACCCGCGACCACGCCGTCGATATCCGCCCGTTCCCAAGGGTTCTGGTGCAACCCGAAGGCTCTACCACGTCCGACCCGGCAGGATGATGGTGAGGTGGTCACCGTCCGGATTGAGTTGCGATCACAAAAGAATGCTGTATATTACCGTGCATACGCATCCATGACTCTACTGAAAAAAAGCGTAACTTACCGCAGAGCACGGGCGGATTCAGTCCATCCGCAAGAACGCAAAGAA
>CAYMAQ010000432.1:0-2651 GCA_964388385.1 uncultured Anaerolineales bacterium
CGCCCCCTTTCCCCAGCGGCGTCGCCGCGCAGTGAGTTTTTGCACCAGACATGGGTTTGGCTGAATGAGCTTATCTGAAGCCCTGCATGTCTTCCTCGCCGCGCACCGCGAGGAAGCGCAGACCCGGTTGCTGGCGTGGTTCGACCGCCAGGCTCGTGACCTGCCATGGCGCAGGGACCGCACCTCTTACCGCGTCTGGGTCTCCGAGGTAATGCTCCAGCAGACCCAGGTCGAGACGGTCCTGGACTACTACGCGCGCTTTCTGGAGCGGTTTCCCACGGTTCACGACCTGGCAGCCGCGACCCAGGAGGAGGTCCTCAAGCTCTGGGAGGGGTTGGGGTATTACCGCCGCGCGCGGCTGATGCACAAGGCTGCGCAGGTGGTCGTCGCAGACTACGGCGGCGAGCTTCCCGCCGACGTGAACGCGCTGCGCGACCTGCCGGGCATCGGGCGGTACACCGCCGGCGCCCTGGCAAGCATCGTGTTCGGCATCCCGACGCCCGCCGTCGACGGCAACGTCCGACGGGTGATGGCCCGCGTCCTGGCTCTACCCGATCCCACCGCCGCCGAGTTGGATGATGCGGTCGGTGCGTGGATCCCGGAGGATGCGCCCGGGGACTTCGCCGAGGGCCTGATGGAGCTGGGCGCGACCCTCTGCCGCCCGCAGTCGCCCCGCTGTCTGCTCTGTCCGTGGCGCGCGCTCTGCCGGGCGCGCGCGTTGGGCCGGCAGGAGGCGTTCCCGGCACCGAAACCGCGCAAATCCATCCCGCACTACGAGGTCGCTGCCGCCGTCACCCTCCGGGAGGAGGATGGGCGGATCCTGGTCGCACGCCGCCCAACGGAATCGATGCTCGGCGGCCTGTGGGAGTTCCCGGGCGGCAAGCAGGAGCCCGGGGAGACGCTCCCGGAGACGCTGCGGCGGGAGCTCCAGGAGGAGATGGCCATCCAGGTCGCCGTGGGTCAGGAGCTGACGGTGATCGAGCACGCCTATACGCACTTCCGCATTACCCTCCACGCCTTCCTCTGCCGGTTGGAGGCGGGGGAGCCGACGTGCATTGAGTGCGATGACTTTCAATGGGCGACGCTGGACGAGATCCGTGCGCTGCCCATGCCGGTGACCGACCGGCAGATCGCCGAGACGGTCGAGGCCAGAAAGCAGGTCATTTTTGCCGCAGAGCACGGGCGGACCTAATCCGTCCGCAAGAACGCGGAGAAAAGTAGAACCCCTTCGCAGCTCAATCCCCGGCCCGGATTATCGAACGGGGAAATAGCCCGCAAAGGGGTCAGCCTTTTTCAACCCAAGGGGGGCAGGTCCGGGTGAGGGGCGCCCGGGCCCTCGCGGAGGACCGCGAGCATTTCCTTGTGGATCAGACCGTTATTCGCCACGACCTCTTCGCCGGTGAGTAGGCGCGCGGTGCCTCCTTCGAAGTCGGAGGTTCGGCCTCCAGCCTCCTCGACCAGCAGCAAGCCCGCTGCCACGTCCCACGGGCTCAGCTTCGGCTCCCAGAACCCGTCAAATCGACCGGTTGCCACGTAGGCCAGATCCAGCGCCGCCGATCCAGCGCGCCGCACGCCCTGAGACCGGCGCAGGAAGTGATCGAGCATCGCCGTGTTGTTGAACGCCGCCACCCGCCGGTCGTAGGGAAACCCGGTGGCGAGAAAGGCATCGGCGAGCTCAGGCGTCTCCGAGACCGCGATGGGGTCGTCGTTCAGGGATGCGCCGCCGCCGCGCGTCGCGGTGAACGTCTCGTCGCGCAGCGGATCGTAGATCACGCCGACGATGACCTCACCGTCCACGAGCAGGCCCAGGGAGACGCAGATGTGGGGGAACGCGTGGGCGAAGTTGTTCGTGCCGTCCAGCGGATCGACCACCCAATGGGGCGTCTCGCGGTCGCTCTGCTCCAGGGCCTCCTCGAATCCGGATTCCTCGCCGAGAATTGTGTGGGTGGGGAACGCTGCGCGCAGCCCCTCCAGGATGACCCGCTCCGCAGCCGTATCGGTCTCCGTCACCGGGTTCACCTCGCCCTTGAACGCAACCCGCCCTCCCTTGCCGAAGTTCTCGCGGATGATCCGTCCCGCGCGATGCGCCAGTGACACCGCTGTGCTCAATGCCTCTGCCTTCATGCCGTTCTCCCCTTAATTGTCGGCCGACCTATTGCTTGAAGAGCCGCTGCCAAAACGTTTGCGGCGTGGGTGTAGGCGTCGGGGTCGGCGTGGGGGTGGGGGTCTGTTGGATGATCTGCACCAGCGTCTCGTCGGGCTTTGTCATCCCCGCGTCGGCCTGCGACCACTCCGCGACGTAGGCGTCACTCTGCACGTACGTGATCCGAGCTTCCAGCGTGCGCTGCTCCGCCAGCGCAGCCGAGACGATCGGCTCCAACGTCGAGAGCTCGCGCCGCAAGGCCTGATTGGTGCTCCAGACCCGTCCGAAGATTGTCAATAGAAAGAGAATCAGGCCCACCAAGAATCCCCACAACAGCCAGGTCCACCGCTCCCACTTGATGCGTGTCTCTGCTTTCTTGGTCATCACGCTCCTTCCCCCATCAACGATACGCCACGCTCCGCCTTTCCATCCCTTATCGTACGCGTCAGTATAGCACGGTTGGCAGCAAAAGCTCAAAGCCCCTTCATCCAGCGCAACTATGCACAAC
>CAYMAQ010000433.1:0-2635 GCA_964388385.1 uncultured Anaerolineales bacterium
TTGGATAGACATACCTTATAGGTTCCACAGTTCCTTCATTTTGTCAAAAGTCCAACTTGATCGTTTCTCATTTTGATCACATTTGTTCCGGCGCCGTCATCCCCATCACGTGCAGAACTCTCGCCAGCACAGACTTCGCCGCTTTTGCCAGCATAAGTCGTGCCTGGCTCAACTCGCGATCTTCGGGGATGTCCGAGACAATCCGACAATCTCGGTAGAATCCATGAAAGAGCGAAGCCAGTTCCGTGGCATATCCGGTCAGGTGATGTGGCGCCAAGTTCGAAGCGGCTAGTGTCACGATCTCTGGGAGGGACAGCATCTTTCGAATGAGCGCCAACTCACTCGGATGCGTCAACAAAGCCGGGTCGCCGGGTACGTTGACATCCCAGCCCAGCTCCTCAGCGTGTCGTATAACCCCTGCGATACGCGTATGCGCATATTGCACGTAGAAAACCGGGTTCCGATCCGACTGTTCAACAGCAAGATCGAGATCGAAGTCCAGCGTCACATCCACGGTTCGAGTTAGCATCATAAATCGGATCGGATCGACGCCCACCTCTTCGATGAGTTCGCGAAGGGTCACAAATTCGCCCGAGCTTTTGGACATGCGAATCTCCTGATCCCCACGGCGCAGGGTGACCATTTGATAAAGGATAATGACAAGACGATCTGTGTCTAACCCCAGAGCCTTGGCAGCTGCCTTGACCCTGGGAACGTCACCATGATGATCTGCCCCCCAGATGTAGATTGCTGTATCAAAACCGCGAATCTTCAGCTTATGCCACAGGTACGCGACATCCGACGCCAGATAGGTGGGGCGATCTTCTTCAAACGGAATCACCTCGGGAGATCGAATGAGCACCGCATCCTTCGCCAGATCTTCGTGTTGAAACCATGTCGCATTATCATACTCCGTCACGTATCCCCCATCACGGAGCCGCTTCATCATCTTATCAAAGAGGCCGGATCTGTAGAGCTCTTTCTCGTGAAACCAAGAGTCAAATTCCACTCGAAGTTGACGCAGGTCCTTCTCAACACCTTTCAGGATCTGTTCAATCCCCCAACGTCCCAGAAAACGAGCCGCGACCTGAACATCCTCGTTCAGGAAGTGACGGCCAAATTCAGCTTTTGCTAATTGGGCCAGATCGGTCACATACGCACCGGGATATCCCTTCTCCGGGAACGGAATACTGACGTCGAAAAGCTTTGCATACCGAGAGAGAATGCTTCCTCCAAAATGGCGGACCTTCGATCCCGCATCGTTGACGTAATATTCACGTTCCACATCGTACCCAGCGGCTTCCAACACCGCCGCAAGACTATCTCCAATCACTGCATTACGCGCAGACCCTATCGTGATGGGACCGGTCGGGTTTGCACTCACAAACTCAACCTGTATGCGACGCCCCTCTCCCAAGCCAACGCTGCCCCACCGCTCGCCCGCACTCAAGATCACGGGGACCTGTGACGCGATCCAGCCGGCATCCAAAGAGAAATTGATAAAACCCGGAGGCGCTACGTCGATCTCAGCAATATAGTCCACAGGCTCGATGACCTCAACGACTGCGCGGGCAATCTCCACGGGCGATCGATGCAGCTGTTGTGCCAAGCTCAAACAAACCGGAGATCCGTAATCTCCGTGGGCCTCGTGTCGGCTTGCATCCACTGGAACATCCGATGGAACATCGAAATCCGGTAAGTCACCGACTTCTTGGACCCGAATCAAGGCCCGGTGCAACAACTTTGATAGTCGCTCACGCAAATTAACCTTCACGTTCATGAAAACTGATAACTCCTTCCCGGAAAAGCACTCGGTACGTCACTTCCACAACGCGGGCACTGTCTCTAGTCTCGATCAGCCGATAAATCCAACCCCCCAAGAAAATAAGGGAGTTGTTTCCGCCACCAGGACCAGTCATGACTAACATTCGTGCCCCAATAATCCACCCAAGCGTGGATTCCAAGCGCATGAAGATCGGCTTCAAGCGCTTGAGTTTCACGCAAGCTATCCTCCTCCCAAGCCCCCTGCCCCACACAGAGAATGATGTCGCTCTTTCGAAATCGATCGATATACCATGGGTCAGTCAGATTAGGTAAGTAACAGAGGGGAAAGTTAAAATATACATTGTCATCCATGTAGTCACCCACGAAATACTCCGGTCCGTACATCCCACTGAGCGCGATAATTCCATTGAAAATATCAGGGTTTTTGAAAAAGAAATTTGTGGCGTGATAAGCTCCCATACTGCAGCCGGTCGCCATCATCCTGCCTTCGAACTTGCTGTGCTCTCGGATAAAGGGAACCATTTCTTTCATAATGTACCGCTCATATTGAAGATGTCGCCATCCTCGATCTCCAGGAAACATCCAATGGGCCATCCAGGCTTCACAGTCCACACTATCGACCGTATAGAGTTGAACATCTCCCGACTCGACAAACAAGCGGATCGCCTCAACCATTCCGAAATCCTCATACTCATAAAACCGACCGCACCCCGTTGGAAAAACAACGACCGGCTTACCGCTATGTCCGTACACCTTAAACTCCATATCCTTATTTAAGTTGCGACTCCATTTTTTGTGATACTCAACGTTCACATTCAACCTCCTTGGAGGGCAATAAGGGTGCCATGCG
>CAYMAQ010000434.1:0-2631 GCA_964388385.1 uncultured Anaerolineales bacterium
AAGATTTGTAAAACGTCGGGACCGAAAGGATTGCCTTCAGAGCCAAAGGATGAGGAGGATCAGGCCCAATGTAACCGCGCCGGCGACCGCATCTGCGACGTGATACTTGAGTGTGACGGCGGAGGTGCGTGCCCCCCGGCTGCGGTATCCGCGTGCTTCTATGGCCATCGCCATCGCCTCGGCGCGTTCCAGGCTGGTGAGAAACAGCGGGAGCAGCATTGGAAGGGCTTGTTTTGTCCGTTGAAGGGGACCGCCCCGCCCGGTGCCCCAGTTGGCGCCCCGTGAGGCTTGGGACTTTGCAATCCGCTCCGCCTCGTCTGCCAGTAAGGGGATAAACCGCAGTGCGATCTGGACCATAAGAACGATATCATGAACAGGCAGGCCTATCCGGCCGAGAGGTCGGAGTAGATGCCGCAGTCCCCGCACCAACTCGGTCGTGGAGAGCGTGGTGGAGAGCAGGCTAAACGCCAGGATCAGAGCGCTGAACCGGACGACGATGGATGCGCCGTTCAGAAGGCTGGATGTCGAGACGTAGATCGGTCCCCAGGTCCATAGAGGCGTATCGATCCGTCCCTGCGTGCCGAAGAGTGCCTGAATCAGGGCCAGGAGTGTGATAAAGGGCAGCGGAGCCTTCAGGCCGTTGAGCCCGTAGCGCACGGGGACGTGGGCCAGATGGAGAAAGAGCAGGATCACGCCAACGGCGGTCAGCAACCCGATCAGGCTGGGCGTGATGCTCAGCGCCAGCACGACGGTCAGCCCTGCCAACAAACGGGTGCGGGGATCGAGACGGTGGATGGGGGAGTCCGTGGGCAGATATTGACCGATCGTGATGCGGCGTTGAAATTCGAACTCGCTCATCGGCGTATAGCCTCCGCGACGTGGCAGCTCAGCGCTTCCGGGTCCGTGAGTCCCCGCGGAATGGGCCACTCACGTGTGTGCAGCTCGTCCGCAAGCTTGGCGATGAGGGGCTGGTCCAGGCCGATGTCACGTAAGCGCTCTCCCTGGGCGAAAACCTTGCGGGGCGTGCCGTGGAGGACTGTCGAGCCGTCCGCCAGGACAGTGAGGTGTTCTGTCATCTCGGCGAGCTCCTCCATGCGGTGGGAGGAGAGGACGAGGGTCATCCCTTTGTCGTTGAGCGCCCGGAGATTGCGGTGCAGCTCGCGGCTCGATCGGGGGTCGAGGCCAGCGGTCGGCTCGTCCAGCAGCAGCGCTTCGGGCTTGAGGGCCAGGATCGAGGCCAGTGCGACTTTGCGTTTCTGCCCGCCGCTCAGGCTGAAGGTGTAACGGTCCTTATCCTCCTTGAAGTCCAGTCCCACTTGGTGCATCGCCCACCGGACGCGCGCGCGCAGGGCCTCGCCCTTCAGACCCTGGAGGCGCGGCCCGTAGGCGATCTCGTCGCCCACGTACTGTTCGAAGATCTGCGCTTCCGGGAGTTGGAAGACCAGGCCAATTCGGCTGCGAATGGCCTGTAGATCGGTCTCCGGGTCTCTCAGATCGGCGGCCCCGATCCGGACGCGCCCGGATTGGGGCCGCAACAGCCCATTGAGGTGCTGAAGAAGTGTGGATTTGCCGGCGCCGGTAGGGCCGAGGAGTCCATGCCGTTGTCCCTCTCCGATGCTGAGCGTGACCTCATCCAGCGATGGCTGGGCGAAGGGCGTGTCCTTCATATAGATATGGCTCAAGGCTTGGACCTCGATCAAGGGAGCTCCCGGTGTCTCATAATCCGCTTTTGTGTAGGGGACTGTGTCGTTGGAACGTTCTCTGTGTGGGAGATCCTTCAGGGCATCCAGAATTTCGTCCAGGGTCAGACAGGACTCGGGGACAGCGGGAATGTGACGGTGCAAAGACCGGGCGAGGTGCGCCGCCGGTGGTAGATCCAGGCCCAGCGCTTGGAGGTCGGTGGGGTGCCGGAAGATCTCTCGCGGTGTCCCGTCCATCGCGATCTGTCCCTCGTGCACTGCGATAATACGGTCCGCGTCCAGCGTTTCTTCCATCCGGTGTGTGATGGCGATCACGGTCTTGCCCTCTTTGTGGAGGACGCGCAGCATCTCACGGATCTGTTCCCGCCCTATGGGATCGAGCATGGCCGTGGCTTCGTCGAAGACGATACAGCGGGGCTGCATCGCGAGGACGCCTGCCAGGGCCACGCGCTGCAGCTGTCCGGCGGATAGCATCCTTGGCGGACGATGCCGGGCCTGCCACATCTCGACCGATTCAAGTGCCTGTCGTACCCGTTGGCGGATGGTGCCCGTGGGCAGCGCCAGGTTTTCAAGGCCGAACGCGACATCCTCTTCGACGACCGAGGCGATGATCTGATTTTCGGGACGTTGAAAGACCATACCCACGGTCCGGCGGATGCTGGGATGGTTTGCAGGATCGTGAGTGTCCCATCCCTCGATGGTGACCGATCCCCCGGTGGGGACCAGGAGCGCGTTGAGATGGCGGGCGAGGGTGGTCTTGCCGGATCCATTGGCTCCGACGAGTGCGATGTAAGCACCTTCTTCGATGTGCAAGGAGATACCGCGGAGCGCAGCAAGGTCGTTGGACCGTGCTTTCGGGTAGGTATACGTGACGTTTTCTAGGGTGATAAACGGGCTCACAGCTGGACTCCATTGCTTGTGGGTTAAGGAA
>CAYMAQ010000435.1:0-2614 GCA_964388385.1 uncultured Anaerolineales bacterium
CTGAAGGTTACCGGTGTTCTCGGCATCCTGCTTCGAGCGCGATGGGAAGGCAAGGTATCCTCAATGCGAGAAGCGATGGATACGTTGCAGGAGCAAGCCGGCTTTCGAATTGGAAGAGCCCTATACATAACTCTGCTCAAAGAAAGCGGCGAGTACCAAGAGATGTAGACAAGCCTGCTAAATCTCCAGCTTTGCCCCCACGCCTCCCCCTTGACCCCATTCCGGGATGTAGCATTTTTGGCACATTATCTTACATCTGAGGACTTCCCCGTTAGTGATTACCCATAAGTCATGGCGGTGGTGAAAAAGCTCCGACCGCTGGAAACAGGAACCGTTGGCCGATCTGATCCCAGTCACCCTTTGGCAAGCGGGATTTGGCACGCAGTTCCATCACGTGGGACAAACCCGATAGGCTACCCTGAACGTCGGATGGTATCACCTCCGGTTACCGGAAACCCAGCAACACGTCTGGGCGGTGGTTTACTACGAAGCTGCCATTGATCGTACGACGGTGTTGCTCACCAACATCCCGGTGTACGTCCTCGCTACGGCCCAGCGCATCTACCGGGACTGGCGCTTACGAGGGCGCATTGAGCACGGATATCGCTTTGATCAGGTGATATTCCTTATGCAAGGCGCCTTCTATGTCAAGACCACCTGGACAAAGAGGGGCTTTGAGCCGTCACGTGAGTCGACCTCGGGTCGGATTGATTCCTGGGGCGATCGATGCTACACTTTGACCCATATTGTGTGCACGTTTATGGATCCGGTCGCAATGCCGTGGACGTCGATACGCAGTCCAACTCAAACGGGAGAACGCTATGAGATTATCCGATCTTCAGTGCAAGTCACAGTGCGATTCTCGGAAGTGCCGGTCGCACCCACTCCGATGGGGCATCCTCGTCGGTCTGCTGCTCCTGATTCTGGCTTGCAATTTTCCCGGCGTGCCCGGCGGTGAGCCGCCGGAGACGCCGGAAGCGGAGGGCTTCACCATTGTCAGCCCCACCGACACCCCAGGGCCGGGTGCCGAAGAGGCGACGACGCCGGAGGGGTCCCCGACGCCGGAGCCAACCGAAGCGCTGGAGACCGTTGACGAGGACCGGGAATGCACGCTGAAGGCGGCCTACGTCGAGGACGTGACCATCCCCGACGACAGCGTGGTCGCGCCCGGCGAGTCCTTTGTCAAGACGTGGCGTGTTGAGAACAGCGGCACGTGTACGTGGGCGGAGGGTACGACGTTTGCCTATCTCTCGGGCGACGATCTGGGCACGGAGGACGCCATCAGCGTTCCGGTCACCGAGCCCGGGGAGGAGATCGATCTGAGCGTCGAGATGGAGGCGCCGGAGGAGGGCGGTACTTATCGGAGCAACTGGCAGCTGCAGACGCCGGGGGGCCAGCGCTACGGCGGCATCTTCTACGCCCAGATCCGCGTCCCCAGCCCCACCCCGTCTCCCACCCCGACCGTCGAGACGTTCGCCGGACCGGCGCGTTTCCTGGGTGGTGTGAACAGCACCTGCTCCGCCGTCGATTTTTCGTGGGAGGGTGCCACCGCCGAGAGCGCATATCGGATCCAAGGCCCCGGCCTCGACGTCAATCTTCCCGCCGACACCAAGAGCTACCGGTGGAGCAACCCGACCCCCGGTCTCTCGCAGGTGACGCTCACGGCGATCGGGGACGGCGATGAAAGCGCCCAGGTCGAGACGACCGTCAACGTGGTATGTGACGGCAGCCAACCCGACCTGACCGTCGCCTCGGTCACGTTCAGTCCCACGACCCTGTCGGCCTACCTGCCCTACGAGGTCCTCGTCGAGATCGAGAACGCGGGTGACGCGGACAGCGGTGGTTTTGCCCTGAGCTGGTGGAATCGCAAGACCGCCGATCAGCCGACCTGTGCGTGGACGATCTCAGAGGGATTGGGGGAGAGCGAGACCCTGACGCTCTCCTGCACCCCAACGCCGTTCCAGGGGCCCTTCGCCACCCTCGTCACCCGGGCCGAGATCGACACGACGGGCGTGATCATCGAAGCGGATGAGGATAACAACGTCTACGAAGCGGAGATCACCGTGGAGATGCCCACGACCGCCTACGATTTTCTCGAGCATGCATCCGGCGCGCTCTGGAGCGCAGGCCCGCCGTCCGAACAGCTCATCTGGCCCGGCGAGACCGGCGAGAGTCGGGGCTACGCCCGCCTATCCACCGGCTCGATCGAGAACGGGCAGCCTCTCTCGGCGCCGTGTCTGGAGACGCGCCCCAAGGTGACCGAGGGCGGTTGGATTCAAGGCTACTTCCAGGGGATCGCGGAGGGCCCCTACGTCGTGGAGGAGGGCGATCACTTCCGCGCCTCGATCGCGCTGCTGGAGAGTGGGATTGAGGGTCGGGTCACCTACCGGGTGATCCTCAAGATCGTTGACGACGAGAGCGTCACATTGATGAAGGAGACGCATACTTACGGCGAGGGACTCGAATCCATCCTGACCGACCTCAGTCCTTACGCGGGCGAAAAAGTCAGCGTCATTCTGGCGGTGGACGCCGGATCGGACGCCACGGACGACCGGGCCTGCTGGGTAGAGGCGGCGATTATCCGGTATCCGTAGTCCTTGCCTGGACCGCGGGC
>CAYMAQ010000436.1:0-2591 GCA_964388385.1 uncultured Anaerolineales bacterium
TTCATCACCGCCATCAGCGACGGGGTGCTGGCGGCGTACATCCCCCTGCTCGAGGTGCGCCGGGCCTATCGGGGTCGGGGCATTGGGAAAGCCCTGGTGCACCGGATGCTCGATCGCCTGGACGACCTTTACATGGTCGATCTGCTCTGCGATCCGGACCTGCAGCCGTTCTACGCTGCGCTGGGTATGCGTCCGGCGGCGGGGATGATGCTGCGGAACTACGAGCATCAATCGGGGAAGACGATACCTCCCGAATCAAGCCTCAAACCCTGAAGCCCGGTTCCGTCTACGCGACAACCTGGGACTTGATGACCGCCCCCCCTGACCGCTCGGCGCCTGCTCATTCGGAGAGGCCCAGGGCTGAGGCATAGAAGGTGTCCACATACTCCTTGAGCATCCGGCGCGTGCCGAAATGCGGTGCCACCGTCTTGATCGCCCGCTTCATCACGCGGACAAAGCCTTGGGGGGCGCCGTTGTCCGACCGCTCGTAATATCGAGGGATGATCTCCTCTTCCAGCAAGCGATAGACCGCCTCGGCGTCCTGAGCCGTCCGATCCTCATCGCGAGGCCGGTCCTTCTCGCCGAAGGCCCACCCATTCTCACCCTCGTACCCCTCGATCCACCACCCGCTCAGGATCGAGAGATTGGGCACCCCATTGACGCTGGCCTTCATGCCGCTGGTGCCACTCGCCTCGAGCGCCGGCACGGGGTTATTGAGCCAGACGTCCACCCCACTGACCATATAGGCTGCCAGCTCCTTGTCATAGTCCTCGACGAACGCGACCCGCCCGGCAAACGCTGGATCCTCCGCTACCTGGAAGACGGACTGAATAAGATGCTTGCCCCCTGTGTCATCCGGGTGGGCCTCGCCCGCAAAGATAACCTGAACCGGGCACAGCGGGTCGGTGACCAAGGCTTTGAAACGGTCCTTATCGTGAAGGATCAGATCGGGTCGTTTGTAGTCGGTGAAACGCCGTGCGAACCCGATGGTCAGCACCTCGCGATCCAGGAGCGCGCCGGAGGTGACGGCCTTAACCGCGGCAACCCTCTCCTCATACCACTGCGCCCGCGCCCGCGCATCGATCTCCGCCAACAGATCGCCCTTGAGATCCTGGTGCGCCTCCCAGAGCACGTCATCCGGTATTTCATCGATGCCCTCCCACGTCTCAGGCTCGTCCTGCTTCTGATTCCAGGATGAGCCCAGATACTCATCGAAGAGCGGTTGAAGCCGGCTGGCACTGACCCAACTGCGCACGTGCACCCCATTCGTGATCGCCTCAATGGGCTTCTCCGATTCCTCCCTGTCAGGCCAGAGATGACCCCACATGCTGCGCGCGACCTCGCCGTGCCGCCGGCTGACGGCATTCCGAAACCCAGAGGCCCGCAGCGAAAAGACTGTGGTGTTGAAGCCGGCATCGGGGTCCTCGGGATTCGTACCCAGGTCAAAGAAGGTATCGCGATCCGTGCCCAGTTCACCGAGATAGCCGCTCAGGTATCGATCCAGAAGGTTAAACGGGAACACATCGGTCCCGGCGGCAACCGGGGTGTGCGTGGTGAAGATCGTGCTCTCACGGACCTCCTGAAGCGCCTCGTCGAAGCTCGCGCCATCCGCAACCCGGGGCCGAATCCGTTCGAGGACCGACAGGAACGAATGACCCTCGTTCAGATGCAGCGCCCCCGGCTCAATGCCCAGCGCGTCGAGCACGCGCATGCCCCCCATACCGAGAAGAATCTGCTGGCGGAGCCGCTGCTCCCTCTCGCTGACATAGAGCCGGCTGGCGATGCTGCGATCCCACGGGCGGTTGATCTCCAGGTCTGGATCCAGCAGGTAGAGGCGCACCTGGCCCACCTTCACCTCCCATACGGACACGTAAAGCTCCGGCTCCAGGGCGGGCACCTGAACCTCCAGCGGATTCCCGTCATCGTCGAGCACCCGGCTGATAGGGTTATAGGTACGATCGAGGGTCTCCTCGACCTCCTTCTGCCAACCATCTTCCCGGAGGCGCTGGTGGACATAACTCTTGGCATAGATCATCCCCACGGCAACCACCGGAACCGAGAGATCGGCACACTCCTTGAGGTAATCACCGGCAAGGACCCCCAGCCCCCCGGCGTAAACCGGAAGCGATGCGTGGAGCCCGTACTCCGCCGAGAAGTAGGCCAGCGGCGCGCTATCACGACCACATTGTTCCATGAACCATCCATCTTCAGAGCGCATCTCCTGATTGAAGTTGTCCATCACCGCCTCATAATGATCGAGGAACCCCTCGTCCTGAGCCGCACGTTCAAGCACCTCCCGGGGAAGCATGTCCAACATCCGGATCGGATTGCGACCGCTGTCGCGCCACGCAGGGGGGCTCAGCGTCCGGAAAAGCTGATAGGCCGATCGATGCCAGCTCCACCAGAGGTTGTAGGCCAGTCTTTCAAGGCCCTCGATGCGCTCAGGAAGGTCCAGTTGCCCGTTTGTTGAATCCATGAATTGTCTCCTTTATCCTCTCTCGTCCTGTACTATTCTTTCGACTTTGATTTGAGGGTTGTTTCTGTTAACCCGGTGCAAGGCACTTGAACAGGGGTTTGGCTAGCGAACTTTT
>CAYMAQ010000437.1:0-2585 GCA_964388385.1 uncultured Anaerolineales bacterium
TCTCCTATCGATGAGGACCACGAGGTTGAAAAATCACCTACCTGCCTTATGATGCATACACGGTATGACATATATGGTATCAAACCATCATCCGTTGTGATAGGGAAATCTATCGACAGCGACTCACTATCGTCGTTCGCCGCTCAGACCAAAAAGGAGTCGATGATCTATGACCTCGACAAACTCAAATGAACATACATCAGGATGGAAATGGGCCGCAATCATCATCGGCGTCATCCTCCTGGCCATACTGACCTGCGTCATCGGCAGTCTCACCGGCGGGTTGTTCGGCTATCTTGTGGGGCGCCGCGCCACCGTCACACGCCCCTACAGGATGCCCGAGATGCCCCGTGATTGGGACCCGATGCCGCCCGAGACGCCGGATCGCCCACCCGCCCCGGACAACGAAGGCACGCCCTGGCTCGGGGTTGCGTTTATGACGGTCGAGGACGGGGCGGAGGTGAATATCGTCATGCCCGGCAGCCCGGCGGATGAGGCGGGAGTTCAGGTCGGCGACGTGATCGCCGAGGTCAACGGGAACAAGGTCACGGAAAGCCGGCCCCTGGATGACCACATTCTCCGCTATCGACCCGGCGACCGGGTCCGGCTCACCATTCTGCGGAACGGCAGCAAGCAACGTATCACTGTGCGCCTGGGATCGCAGGCCGATCGTTTCCCCGGTCGGCAGGAAAATCTTCTGCCCCACTTCACCCCGCTGCCGCCCGATCAGGGAGGATAATCCGGAAGCCTGTCCTTACCTGAGTTGCCTAGCACGGATCGGTACACCGTCATCACGCGGTCCACCATACGCGCTTGCGTGAAGTTGGCCTCGACGCGGACCCGCGCCGCAGCGCCCATCACCCGCAATCGGTCGGGGTCCGCGAACAGTGCCTCGATCGCCGATGCCAGGGCGCCGGGGGCCTCCGGCGGCACAACCCGACCGGTCACGCCATCCTGCACCACCCAGGAGGTACCGGTGCCCACCTCGGTGCTGACGCAGGGCAGCCCGGATGCCATCGCCTCCAGCAGCACCATCCCGAACGCCTCGGACCGCGCGTTGGCCGGAAGCACAAAGAGATGCGCCCGGTGGTAGAGAGACGGGAGATACCCGTCGGATACTTCGCCCAGGAAAGTGACGCGGCCCTTGAGCCCCAATTGCTCACTCAACGCCTGCCATGCCTCCTCCATCGGACCCGCGCCGACGACGTTGAGGCGCACGGCGGGCAGCTCAACCAGCGCCTCGAGCAGCGTATCCAGACCCTTGTAATAGCGGAGCCGTCCAACGAAGAGCAGGGTCGGCGGGCCTGCAAAGGGAGTCGGGGGAGGGGTGAAACGGTCGGCGTCCACCCCCAGGGGCACCACCGTGCAGCGGTCCGCGATCGGGCTCAGCCACCGGGAGGTCTCCACGTATCTCGGGCTGGTCGGCATTATGCGATCGGCTCGCTGCAATACGCGGCGGAATAGAGGGCCATAAATTCGAAGCCAGCCCTGCTGCCGCACCACGTCCGAGTGGTAGGTGATGACGAACGGGGTGCGCCGCTTGAGCAGCCAGACGCCGACCTCACCCAAGGGGTAGGGTGAATGGAGATGGATCACGTCGGGATCCTGCTGCGTCAGTGCGAGCCACTGGCGCAGGCTGATAGGCATCGAGGCCATCGTCGTGAGGCGTCCCGGCTTGATCACCGACACGCCGTTACGCATCTCGCGTTTCGAGCGGAATCCCCGACTGCAAACCAAGACCGAAACCTCGTGCCCGGAGGCGGCGTGACCTTCAGCCAACACGCGAATCGTGTTCTCAATGCCGCCCAGGACCGGATAGTAATCCTTATAGACGTGCAGTATGCGCATCTCTGCTCCGATCTATCATCGAGTATCCGGTTCAGACGTTTTCGGGCGAGGCTTTCCGGCGAGACCCGCTTCCTCACCGACCTCGGTGATCTCGACGTGCTGCCCAACAATGGCCGTGATTGACGAGCCCCCTCTTTCGTGTTATGATTTTGATGAAAGTGATAGAAGACCACGGAGTGAAGCATGGTCAGAACCCAGATTCAGCTCACAGAAGAACAATCCCAGCACGTCAAAGAAATCGCGGAACGAGAAAATATATCGATGTCCGAAGTCATCCGCCGAGTCGTCGACGATTGGCTACTCACCCATCGTAGCATCCCTCCTGAAGAACGCAAGGAACGCGCTTTATCCGTCATCGGCCGTTTTCGCAGCGGTTGCGGCGATCTAGCGGAAAATCACGACGCATATCTAGCAGAAGCCTATAACGACGATGAATCCTGAGACGATTTTTCTTGATACCTCCGGCATCATCGCAGTGCTGGATAGTGACGACGATTTTCACGATCAAGCCAAGCCACTCTGGCGACGGTGGATTAAAGAGGATGTAGCACTGCTAACCAGCAACTACGTGGTCCTTGAAGCGACGGCTGTAGGGCAGAGACACTTAGGCTTTGATGCTGCGCCAGCCATTCACCAAGATATGTTATCTTCCGTCAGCGTTATATGGATAGCCGAGACGCTACACCAAAGAGCTTTTGACCTCTTACTAGTGGCACAGCGCCGTAAGCTTAGTTTAG
>CAYMAQ010000438.1:0-2563 GCA_964388385.1 uncultured Anaerolineales bacterium
CAGACATTGCGGTTATGCAGATTCCGTAACGGCAGCCGCGCGGCGAGCTAGGCCGAAGCGAAAGCCTGCTCCTGTTCCTCCCACAAAAGGGGCAGGCCGCTGCGGGCTTGATGGAGGGTGAGGTTCTGCGGCTCGATGCCCTGGAGGGCGTTTTCGACGAGGCGCGGGGAGAGGAGGCTCAGGCGCAGGGCGCGGCTGATGACCGCGGCGTCGACGCCGGTCGTCTCGGACAGGTCAACGATGCTGTCCGCCTCGCCGGCGTCGAGCATCTCCTGCCAGCGGAAGCCCCGGGCGAGGTTCTGGACGAGGGGCGACTGCTCGGGCCGGGCGTCTTCGCCGCTTTCGGGCGCCACGATCTCCCGGTGGCCGCAGTTGCGGGCGACGAAGTGGATCTTCGCCGTGACGCGCACCGCCTCGCCGCCGGGCAGGAGTTCCACCTCGGTGGGGTGGGACTTGCCGGTGGTGCCGGTTTTGGGGCGGCGCTTGGGACGGGGTTCGTTTTCAGCCACGATTTCGCGGGCCAGGTCGGCGAAGCCCTCGGTACGGATATGCATCTCCAACTGCTCTGGGGTGACAACGACCCGGGCGAGGAGCAACTGCGCGATCCGCGCCTGCTCGGCCGGGAAGAGGGCGTCCCACAGGCTGTCCAGTTCGGCGAGACGCTTGACGAGGGCCGCTTCGTCCAGCGGGTGGCGTCCGCGCAGGACGAGGGCGATGCGTTCGATCAGTTCCGGCTGGCGGAAGACGGCGCGGATCTGCTCCATGACCGCCCTGTCGATGGTGCCGGCGGGGAAGGAACGGACGGGGCACGGATTGTCCGGCTCCTTGCGCGAGCGGAGGCAGTGGTAGTAACAGTAGCGCCGCCCGTCCTTCATGGTATAGGACGAGGTCATGGCCTGCCCGCAATGGCCGCACTTGAGCAGCCCCTTGAGCAGGTACGGCCCCTTGTTCTTGACGCGGGTCTTCGCGGCGGTGCGGGCGTGGAGCATTTCGTGGACGCGGTCCCACTGCTCGCGGGAGATGATAGCCTCGTGCTCGCCGGGGTAGACCTTGTCGTGGTGGGTCACCTCGCCGATGTATTTGCGGTTGCCGAGGATCTTGTAGAGGTAATGCGGCTGGATGGGCTTGCCGGGGCGGACCTTGCCCTTCTGGGTGGTCCAGGCCTTGGAGGTCTTCCCTTCGGCGCGAAGCTGGCGCGCCACCTCGCTGACGGAGCCGACCTCCAGAATGCGGGTGAAGATCTCCCGCACCGTCCCGGCCTCGCCGGGGTTGATTTCCAGACGGCCGTCGACAATGTCGTACCCGAGAGGCGGCGGACCGCCGCAGTTCTTGCCGCGCTTCTTGGCCAGCGCGATCTTGTCGAGGATGCGCTCCTGGATGATCTCCCGCTCGTACTGGGCGAAGGAGAAGAGGATGTTGAGGATGAGCCGACCCATGGGCGTTCCCGAGTTGAACTGCTGGGTCACCGAGACCAGGGCGACGTTCCTCTCCTCCAGCACGGCCATCAGCTTGGCAAAGTCCAGCAATGACCGGCTGACCCGGTCGATTTTGTAACAAACCAGGACGTCCACCTTGCCGTCCTCGATGTGCCGCATGAGCCGCTGCAGGGCGGGCCGCTCCATGCTGCCGCCGGAGAAGCCGCCGTCGTCGTAGCGTTCGGGCACCAGCGTCCAGCCCTCGTGCTGCTGGCTGGCCACGTAGTTTTCCGCCGCCTCGCGCTGGGCGTCCAGGGAGTTGAAGTCCTGCTCCAGGCCGTCCTCGGTGCTCTTGCGCGTGTAGATGGCGCAGCGCACCACTTTCTTTTCAGGGGTGTTGCGGTTCATCTCTCCCTCCTCTTTTTCGTCTTCACGCCGAAGAACCTGCGCCCGTTGCGGTGGCAGCCGGTGATGGCGGCGGCCGCGGCGGTGAGGGATTTGTAAGGCTGGCCCTCCCAGGTAAAGCCGTCCTCGGTAGCGATCACCTCGATGTGCTTGCCCCGGTAATCGCGCACGAAGCGGGTGCCGGGGAGAAACTCGGGGCCTTTGTCCGCGTCCGTGCGCTCCAACTCGTCGGCGATCTCGCCCAGTTTCTCCCGCGCCTGCCGGGAGAGCCCGCCGTAGGCCCGTTCCTGGATCCGGTAGGCCAGCCGGGCCACGAGCTGGCGGGAATTGCTGGTGGGCGGGTCGCTGTCGTAGAGGCTGCGCCACTTCTTGCGCAGCGCCCTGGCGTCCATCTCCTGAAGTTCCATCACCTGCTTGACCACTGAATCGCTCATTCCGTTGCCTCCGTCTCAAGGTTTGCGGCGGGCAAACCGGTCTCCAGCGCGGTTTCCAAACCCGTCTCCGACAATGAGCGCTCCGGGGCTTGCGCGGGCAAGTCGCTTTTTGATGCCTTCGCCCCGCGGGCCAGCGCCCGCGCCAGGATGCGGGAGACCTCGTCGAGGCGCTCCACGGGCGTCATCTTTTCCGGCGGGTAAGCCGAGGCCATGGTTGCTCTCCCTTCTTGCATATTTCGCAAAACGCAAAGGCGGCCGCCAATCGGCACGCTTGTGGAGAAAGGGTGCTCTGCGGGGTTCGCCCCGGCA
>CAYMAQ010000439.1:0-2562 GCA_964388385.1 uncultured Anaerolineales bacterium
AAAGCGGTCGGCGACCCGGTCCCCCTTTACGAGGACCTCTTGGGCAAGGGCACGGCCTTTATGGAATCCCAGCTCTGGAACGGCGAGTACTATATCCAGCAGATTCAATGGGAGGGCCTGGAGGCCGACGATCCAACCGAGGGCCAGGACTGGAACGTCAACTACTCCCCGGAGGCGGTCGAGCTGCTAAAGGAGGAAGGCCCCAAGTACCAGTACGGGAACGGGTGCCTCTCCGACGGCGTCCTGGGCGCGTGGATTGCGGCGGTCTGCGGGGTCGACCCATTCCTTGATCAGACCAAGGTCCGCAGCCACCTGCGTGCGATCCACCAATACAACCTTCGCCACGACCTGCGCGACCACGCCAATCCCCAGCGCCCCACCTTTGCCATGGGTGAGGACGGCGGACTGCTCCTCTGCACCTGGCCCCAGGGCGGCGCGCTCTCCCTGCCCTTCGTCTACAGCGACGAGGTCTGGACCGGCATCGAGTACCAGGTCGCCTCGCACCTGATGATGCTGGGCGAGGTCGACGCCGGCCTGGAGATCGTGCGCGTCCTGCGCGATCGCTACGACGGACGCATCCGCAACCCTTTTGACGAGTACGAGTGCGGACACTGGTATGCCCGCGCCATGGCCAGCTACGGGATGATCCAGGGCCTGACCGGCGCGCGCTACGACGCGGTGGATAAGGTGCTCTATCTCGCGCCTACGATCGAGGGAGATTTCCGCGCCTTCCTGAGCACCGCCACCGGCTACGGCACCGTCGGCGTCCAGGACGGCGAGCCGTTTGTGGAGGTTGAGAAGGGGACGATTCCCTACGAGACGATCGACTACACGCCTGCTCAGTAGGCTGAGCCATAGTGATCCAGCTAAGCGCAACAGCCCGATTTCGCGTCGAGCTGTTAGGCAGCTAGGAGACTGATACGTGATACAACCAAGGAAAAGGACACGCGACCTGACACCCGTTCACCCGGACCTGCGCAAAGCGTGGAGAAGATTCCCGAAGTTTCCATTTAATCGATGGACACTTCGGCCCATCCGATGGTTGATGGATTTGATGCCCCCATTGAACACTTCTGACAATATCCACATCAGCAGTACACTTGCTCAAAGCGGAGATTCAAACCTGAGCGTCAAGCTCCGAATCTATCAGCCTGAAGGCATCGCACAGCCCGTTCCAGCCTTATTGTGGATGCATGGGGGAGGATTTATCGTAGGGAACTCGAAAATGGAGGACGCCTACCTAACGAAGTTTGTGAAAGAGCTGGGTATCGTGGTGGTCTCCGTTGATTACCGATTAGCTCCTGACCATCCCTATCCGGCAGCCATCGATGATTGCTATGCAGCCTTGAGATGGGTTCATACCCAGGCCAGGTCTCTGCAAGTTGACCCCGATCGCATCGCAATTGGCGGTGAGAGTGCCGGCGGCGGATTAGCAGCGAGCCTCGCCCAGCTTGCGTATGATCGAGGTGAAGTTAGCCCTGTCTTCCAGTTGCTGGTCTATCCGATGCTAGATGATAGATCCGCGCTGCGCGACGACCTTGCCTATGCTGATGCGATGATTTGGACGCCCAAAGACAACCGTTTCGGTTGGGAATCCTATCTACAAGGCCCGGTTGGGGCGGATACGGTGCCCCCGTATGCTGTTCCTGCCCGACGCGACAACCTAACCGGGCTTCCCCCCGCATGGATAGGCGTCGGCACGCTTGACTTATTTTACAAGGAAGATGTCGAGTATGCAGAAAGACTGAGTCGTTGTGGTGTAGATTGTGAACTGCTTGTGGTGGACGGAGCATTCCACGGCTTCGATAGAATAGATTGCAACCTACCACTTGTCCAAGACTTTCGAGATACCCAAGTTGATGCGCTGGGTAGTTTGACGATGACACAGAATCTATCAACAGGTCAAGGGGTTTGTTGAACGGGTTCGGGGATGGTTCATTGTCTAGGGTAGTTAAGTTTACACTTTTATTTTGAGCGAGCAAAATCATCAGCTCCATCCAGCGTGCCCGAGTTGGATCCAGGTAACTATAACGGCCAAAGCCAAAGCAGAATCGGTACGGTAATAGCCGTAATCAGCAGCTCAAGGGGAAGGCCCAAGCGCCAGTAGTCACCGAACTCATACCCTCCGGCTTCGAAGACCAGCACATTCGCCTCATGACCGATCGGTGTCAGGAAGGCACACGCCCCGCCGACAGCGATGGCCACGAGGAAGGGATCGGTCGAAACGCCCATTCCCTGGGCCACATTGATCGCGATCGATCCCATCAACACCACAGATGCCGTATTGTTCACGATGTCAGAGAGCATCATCGTGACGAGCAGGATGACAATCAGGAGTATCGTTGGTGAGAGGAACTCCGATGTCCGCAAGATCTGCTCGGCGATGAACTGGTCTCCTCCGGTACCTTCCAGGGCAGCCCCCATCGACAACATAGCGCCCAGCAGTACGATGATCGGCCACTCGATACTCCGGTACGCTTCTCGCAAAGACAGCAGTCCGGTGATCGTCATCGCGGCAGCGGCAGCGACCATCGCAATGGGCACCGGCAGGATCTCGAGACT
>CAYMAQ010000440.1:0-2546 GCA_964388385.1 uncultured Anaerolineales bacterium
TCAACAGCTTCCACTTGTCTTATCGCTTGCGTTTTGGTCATATTTGGAATTGCTGTATCCGCTCACCAATGCTTGTAGCTAGGTTGGAGCGTGATAGAATTACCCTATCCAATTGCAAATTGGAGGGTGTGATTATGCAGATTCCAATTAACCACCAGGAGATTACTGCGTTTTGTCAGCGCTGGGGGATCGCAGAGTTGGCAGTTTTCGGCTCTGCGTTGCGCGATGATTTCCGTCCAGATAGCGACGTGGATATGCTGGTCAGCTTCCGACCTGAGGCCACACCGACGTTGTTTGATATGGTGCGGATGCAGAAGGAGTTGGGAGCGATCCTGGGGCGTGAGGTGGATCTCATCAGCCGTCGTGGTATTGAGGAGAGCCGCAATCCCTTTCGTAGGCGCGAAATTCTGAACTCGGCTGAGGTTATCTATGGATCGTGATCGGGCTTATTGATCAGATTGAGCTTCCTTCATCCGAGGAACGTGGATAGGGCTATCCACTCTGAGCGAAAAGGGGGAAGGTCGCTCAGATGAGCGACTTTCCCCATAGTCAGCGTGTCCGGCACGCTTTCCGTCATTGGACAAATAAAATCGTCTTCAAATCATCTTTACTCGTACGCGAGGCCGATCTCCGCGCGCCACTGGTCCATCAGCTTGATGTTGCCCAGCGTGTCGTCCCAGCGCATCGCGGGGGCCTGCCGGCGGTCGATGTTCTCCGCGACGGTGTCCGCCTCGTACGTGAACAGGTCGCGGTCGACCTCGACGACGATCTCCTCCGGTTCTGACGCGCCGTAGGGCCACAGGTTGATCGTGGTCGGCGGGAACTCGGTGTCCAACGGCAGGGCCTCTTTGGCGCTGCGGCAGGGGGTGGAGGGCAGCCACGGATTGGGCACGCTCAGCCTCCCCTCGCTGCCGAAGACCGAGACCTCCGTCGGGACCCGGCAGCCGACGCCGGTGACAAGTTCAGCGACAATGTCGTTCTCGAACTTCAGGGTGGCGGCGGCGTAGTGATCCACGCCGGTCGGCCCGAGCTTGCCGCATCCCTTCACCTCGGTCGGCTCCATAAAGGGCTCGCCGGAGGCCGCGCCGGCGAGCAGCCGCGTCATCGAGGTGGTGTAGCAGCCCACGTCGAGGATACCACCGCCCCCAAGCTCCTTGGCATAGGCGCGGGATTCCGGGTTAAAGGTGGAATCATAGCTGAAGACCGACCGGATCATCCGCACCTCACCGACCGCGCCGTCCCGCACCAGCTCCGCCAGTTTTTGCGTCTGCGGATGGCACCGGTACATGAACGCCTCCATCAGAAAGACGTCGTGCTCGTCCGCCGCCTCGACCATCGCTGCCGCTTCCCCGTAGTTCATCCCGATGGGTTTCTCCACCAGGATGTGCTTGCCGGCCTCCGCGGCCTTGATGACCCACTCCTTGTGCGCCGGGTGGATCGTGCTGACGTAGACCGCATCGATCTCGCCGTCCGCCAGCAGCGGCTCGTAGCCCTCATACCGCTTGGCGACCGAGAAGAGGTCGGCGAGCGCATCCGCCCGATCCTTGCTGCGGCTGGCGATCGCCGCGATCTGCCCTGTCTTCGAGAACCGCATCCCGTTACAAAAGACTCTGGCAATCCCTCCTGCCCCGATAACACCCCAGTTTAGCATGTTTTCATTGGCTCCTTTTTTATTGTGGATCGATATCCATCAGAGATCTCAGATGATTTAACCCAGATCCGGAGATAAAACCCTACACCCCTGAAAACGCAGAAACGCTTTCGTTATTCAGGATCAGATCTGTATAGAAGCGCCAAGGTGGTCCTCGGGATCCTGTTAAGTTGGACAGGAAGCTATGCGTTCCCGACTGTGTGTGCGCTTTGGCACCCTTGTGCTCATTGAGATAGGGCCATTGTAGTCTGACGTTCCTAACATGCAACCCATATGACAGAGCTAACGGGAAGGGAGAATGGATGTCGAAAGAATGACAGAGGAGGGGTATACTTTCATAGATTCTTGTAGTCAATCCTCCTGACCGACGATGGTGAACTCCCGCTGATCCCGTGCGGGCATCCACGCCTGACCGCCGCCGTACCCGTCGTTTGGGTAGCGCACGCCCTGCTGCGAAGGCAGGGCCTGGGGGGTGACGACGATGACCGGCGGATTCTGATAGGGCGGCTGCTGGCTCTGCTGCAGGCGTTCGGCGTGGATCTGTGTGTGCTCGCGGCGCCAGATAAAGACGCCCAGCGCCAGGGTGGGCACCATCGCCATCACCCCACAGGTCAGACCGACGATCAGGGCCAGGGCATCCTGGCTCAGTTTCTGCGTGATGATCACCGCGGCCATGATGGCAAAGACGACGCCGATCAGGGTCGCGAAGCGGGCCAGGCGTTTGCCGAGCGGAACCTGGACGTCCTGCGGTTCGTTGGACATCGGTTGTTTTCTCACGGAGTTCTCCTTTCGTTTGAGGAGGTGACGCTGGACTGGTTCAGGGTCTTGATCTCGTAGCTGATCTCGCCCTCGGCGATGTCGGCGACTTGAAAGCGGATCGGGTGCTCGCCGGTGA
>CAYMAQ010000441.1:0-2543 GCA_964388385.1 uncultured Anaerolineales bacterium
CGCGCCAATCCCAACGCGCCGCGCGATCCCTTCCAGGATTTTGACGTCGTCTACGTTGTCACCGACGTGACACCCTTCGCCTACAACGAGACCTGGATCGACCGGTTCGGCGAACGGATGCTGCTGCAGATGCCGGAGGCCATGGGCGATCCACCGCCGAGTGGAGACGGCTGCTTCGTCTACCTGATGCAGTTCGCTGACGGCAACCGCATCGACTTGACGCTCTACCCGCTCGATCAACTCGACGACTTCGAAGACGACAGTCTCAGCGTCGTTCTCATAGACAAGGACGGGGTCTTCGATCCCCTTCCGCCCGCGAGCGACCGTGATTATCTCCCAACGCCGCCCACGGCCAAAGCCTTCGACGACTGCTGCAACGAGTTTTGGTGGGTCTCCGCCTACGTCGCCAAAGGTCTGTGGCGAGAGGAGATCCTTTACGCAAAGCGTTTCCAGGATCATTTCGTCCGCCCACAGGTGATGAAGATGATCACCTGGTACGCAGGGATGAAGACCGGCTTCACGCAGAGTCCGGGTAAATGCGGGAAGTACCTGGACCGGATCCTGGAGCCGGATCTGTGGACGAGGCTGCTCCAGACCTATTCGGACGCGGATTACGAGCACACGTGGGACGCCCTCTTCACCATGGGCGCTCTCTTTCGCGAGGTCGCCCTACGGGTGGCGGATCGGTTCGGCTTCGATTATCCCCACAATGACGACAGGCGGATGACCGCACATCTCCGGCACGTGAGGGATCTGCCCCGCGATGCCGAGGAAATGTACAAGAGTACGCCACGATCGAATGCAAAACAGAGAACAGAGCGGAGGTAGCAGGTGCACAAAGACGATCATCCCCGAAACGTCGAGATCGAACGCAGAGAGATCGTCTTCAACGACTTCTTCCAGATCGAAGAGGCCTATCTCCGTCGCGAGCAGTTCGACGGCACGATGAGCGAGACCGTCCGCCGGTTGAGCTTCGAGCGCGGGGACGGCGTCGCCGCCCTCGTCGCGAACACGGACGCTCAGACGGTCCTCCTGGTCGAGCAGTTCCGGTACCCCACCCTCAAGAACGGCGACGGATGGGTCATCGAGGTGATCGCGGGGATGCTGGAGCCGGACGAGGCGCCCGAGGCCTGCATCCGACGGGAGATCCTAGAGGAGACCGGGTATCGGGCCGGTAGGCTGCGCCACATCTCGACCTTCTACACCTCCCCCGGCGGCACGTCGGAGCGGATCTTCCTCTACTACGGCGAGGTGACCGACGCCGAGAAGGTCGCGGAGGGCGGCGGCGCCGCGTCCGAGGACGAGGACATCCGCGTGCTTGAGATGCCCCTCGCCGAGGCGTGGGACGCTCTCACCGCCGGTCGCTTTCAGGACGCCAAGACCCTCATCGCTCTGATGTGGCTGCGAGATAACTTGAGGCGCTAGAAAGCCCCCCACTACCAGTCCCCGGCACTCGCGAAACGCAGCGAGTGCCGGGGACTGGGGACGCCACCTTGCAGAATGTCAGATCGCACTTTTCGATACTGCACACAAGTGCCTTGCACCGAGCTTTAACCCTAAAACGTCGTCTCCAGCGTCATCGCGCACCCCTCGCGCGCCGCCTCATAGCTCTTATTAATAATCTCGATCACGTGCCGGGCGTGCTCGCCGCTCGTGATCACCTCCATCTCCGGATCGAGGATGCAGTCCACCAGATGCGCCACACCCCACTCCAGGGACCAGCGCTCCGACCGCAGATCGATATCCATCCACCCCTTGATGCCCAGCTCGACGTCATCCCGGTAGATCGACAGCGGCGCACTCGCCCCCCGGTCGTTGACGTTGATCGTCCCCTCCGATCCGTAGATCTCCTGCAGGGGGCCACGCCGCGCCTGCACGCAGTACGTCGCGTCCACAAAGGCGAAGGTCGCCTCGCCGAAGTCGAGAAGGATCAACGTGTTGTCGTCCACTTCCACGTCGATAACTTTGCCCTTCACCGGCCCGCTCCGCACCGTCCGCTGGGGAATCGAGATACCGGACAGCGCGGTGACCGACGTCGCCGGGCCCAGCAGTCCCGTCCAGGTGTGCAGATCGTAGACGCCCAGGTCCAGCATCGGCCCGGCGCCCGGTTTATAGAACCATGTGGGGTCCGTCTTCCACCCCTCGAACGAGGCCGCGCCGCCGTGCGAGTGATGCGACACGACGAACGTGACCTTGCCGATTGCGTCGACCTCCAGCAGTTGGGCGATCTTCTGGTTCATCGGGCTCAGCATCGTCGCCGCTGCCGCGCCCAGACGCACGCTCTGGTTGCGGGCGGCCTCGATCAGGTCGGTAGCCTCTGCCACCGTCGTCGCCATCGTCTTCTCGCTGTAGACGTGCTTGCCAGCCCGCAGCGCCTTCAGATTCGTCTCGTAGTGGGCCTGGATATTCGTCAGGTTCACCACGAGGTCGAGAGCCGTCCCGTCCAACATATCCCCCAGGTCGATATAAGCGTCGGGGATATCGTACTGCTCGCACGCCGCGGTGGCCCGTTCCTCGATCAGGTCGCACGCCGCCACCATCTC
>CAYMAQ010000442.1:0-2531 GCA_964388385.1 uncultured Anaerolineales bacterium
GGCACAGCCGATCTCCCTGATGGCCCACCTGACCGACGGCGAGGGCCGGGTGCTGGCGGTCGGCGACGGGCTCGGGGTGCCCTTCGACCGGCTCCAGCCGGGTGACGTGATCGTGCAGCGCCACCCCTTCGACCTGCCCGCGGAGACCGCCCCGGGGCCGTCCTGGCTCCAGATCGGCGCGTACACCCAGCCCGACGTCGCGCGGCTGCCCATCCCGCAGAGCGGGATCGCGGGCAGCGACCGCCTGGTGATCGGCCCGCTGGAGGGCACGCCGTGACCGGCAGAGGAACCGGGCGCCGCCTCCTGCCGCTCCTGCTCCTCGCAGTGCTCTTCGCGCAGCTCATGGGCGCAGCGACCGCGCTCTCGGCGACCGTCGACGAGGGGTTCCATATGACCAGCGGCTTCGAATACCTCCGCACCGGGAAGGTGCGGCTCTTCGACGAGCACCCGCCCCTGGTGAAGGCGCTCTTCGCGTGGCCGCTCCTCCCGGTGCCCGACCTGACGCCGCCCGAGCGCGCGCCGGGCTACGCGGACGGGAACCTGATCGAGGCAGCGCAGGCGACGGTGCTCAGCTACGCGGCCATCGACCGGCTGATCGTGGCGTGCCGCGTGCCGGTCTGCCTGATGACCGTGCTGCTCGCCGCGGTCGTCTATCGCTGGGCGAGCCGACGGTTCGGCGACCTTCCCGCGCTCGCGGCGCTGGCGCTCTTCGCGTTCGATCCCAACCTGCTGGCCCACGGCAGCCTGGCGACCACCGATATGGGGGCGGCGCTCCTCATCGTCGGGTCGATGATGGCGCTGGGGGCCTACGCCCGGCAGCCCACCCTGCGTCGGTGGGGGACGGCGGCGCTCCTGCTGGGGCTGGCCCAGGGCGCGAAGCTCACCGCGCTGATGCTCCTACCCCTCGGCGGGGTCGTGGTGCTAATCGGCGCCTGGGAGCGACCTAAGGGAGCACGAGGCCGCGCCCTGACACACGCCGCCCTGGCGTACGCCGGGATGGTCCTGGCAGCCGCGCTGGTGCTGTGGGCCCTCTACGGGTTCGAGGTGCGGCCCCTAGCGGACGGAGCCGTGCCGCTGCCCGCGGCGAGCCACGTCGCGCGGTGGCAGCGGCTGCGCACAAACCTCGTCTACGGGCGGGAGGCGTTCCTGCTGGGGCAGAACCGGATGCACGGCTGGTGGCAGTATTTCCCGGTGGCGTTCCTGGTCAAGACGCCCCTGCCGACCCTGGTGCTGACCGCCATCGGGCTCCCGGTCTTTGCGGGGGACCTGGTGTGCGCGGTCCGGCGGCGGCGGGCGGCCCGCGCCCTGGCACTGGGGCTTTTTCCGGCGCTCTACGGGCTGGCAAGCCTGACCAGCACGCTCAACATCGGCTACCGCCACCTGCTGCCGGTGCTGCCCTTCCTTTATATAGGGATCGGGGGGCTGCTATCCGGGCACCGCCGGTGGGCGGAGGGATCACCCGTGCGGCGCCGGACCGTCCTCGCCGCGCTCGCCGCCGGGCAGATGGCGGCGGCCCTGACCGTGGCGCCCCACACGCTGCCGTTCTTCAACCGTATCGCCGGCGGACCGGAGAACGGGTGGCGTTTCCTCGCCGACTCCAACACCGACTGGGGGCAGACCTTCAAGGTGCTGGCGGACTATCAGGCGGCGCACGACCTGGGGCCGGTGAAGCTCTCGTCGTTCACCTTCCTCGATCCGGCGATCTACGGGGTCGACTACACGCCTATCGCGCCGATGACCGGCGCCCCCGCCGTGCTGCCACGACGGTTCAACCCGGCGCCGGGGCTCTACGCCATCAGCGCCACGACGCTGGACGGGGTCCCGCTCCCCTACCCCGCCACCTACAGCGGGTTCCGCCACCGGGAGCCGTTCGCCAGGATCGGTTACGCGATGTTCCTCTACCGGGTGGAGGCGCCGGCACGGGAGCCCGGCTGGCTGGCCCAGTGCACCGCGCCGGCCCCGCCGCTGACGGCGGAGGCAATTGCGGAGGGGTTCGGCGCCTCCGATCTGCGGGAGATCGCCTTCGACTGCACGCAGAGCTGGATCTATCCGGCGGAGGGCTCCGCTCCGGGCTGGTACGCGTTGAACACGCCGGGGATCGACCGGCTCCGCTGGCCTCGGGAGACGGAGCATCTGGCGTGGTGGCCCGGCTGGACCGAGGGGCTGCCACGGTCGACGCTGCGCCTGAGCTACGTGCAGCAGCAGCCCGGCGCGCTGCCGCCGTTCGCGCTCTGGGCGTGGCAGCCGGCGGACCTGGAGGGCGCGTACACGCCGCGACCGGTCGCGCTCGAGGGGGGGCTCACGTTCCTGGGCTATACCGCGCCCGAGCGCGCCACCGAGGGCGGGGATCTGACCGTGCTGACCGCCTGGCGGGTCGAGGCGGTCCCGGCACGGCCCCTCTCGCTGATGCTGCATCTGCGTTCGCCCGCCGGAGAGGGTCTCGCCGTGGGGGACGGGCTGGGCGTGCCGATCGATCAGTGGCGGTCCGGCGACGTGCTCGTGCAGCGGCACGCGCTCGCGGTGCCCCGCCC
>CAYMAQ010000443.1:0-2526 GCA_964388385.1 uncultured Anaerolineales bacterium
GCAGAAAGCACCCCAAACGTGGAAGTTATTGAGCTTTCAGCCCTAAACTTTTCCGCGATGCCTATGGTAACGCAGAAGCGTTTTAGTTATTCATGATCAGATCCGTAAGAGGGCTCGGCTCTTTAGGTCCCCGCCGAACGGCGGATCCTATGGGGGAGATAAGTCGGGGAGGCAGGTCGGAAGATTGCGCGCCGTCTGTCTCCCCGACGGAATTTCTAGCGTGCTGAGAGTGTGAAAATGGTGGTGCTGCGGTAGGTCTCGCCCGGCTCCAGTTTGGTGGAGGGGAATTCGGGCTTGTTGGGGGAATCGGGATAGTGTTGGGTCTCCAGGCAGAGCCCGCCACGCTGGACGTAGGTCCGGTTCCCCTTGCCGGGGATCGTCTCGGGCATCATATTGCCGGTATAGAGCTGGACGCCCGGCTCGGTGGTGTGGACCTCCATCTGGCGGCCCGTCGCCGGGTCGACCACGCGGGCGGCGAGGCGGAGCGTGTCGGGCTTGCCATTGAGGACCCAGTTGTGGTCGTACCCGCCGCCGAGTTCGAGCTGTCTGGCGTCGGCATCGATCCGTGCGCCGATCCTCGTCACCTCACGGAAGTCCATCGGTGTGCCCTCGACCGGGCGGATCTCGCCGGTGGGGATCAGGGTCTCGTCCACGGGGGTGAAGTGGTCGGCGTTGAGCATCAGCTTGTGGTCGAGGATGGTCTCGGATGCGCCCGCCGAGAGGTTGAAGTAGCTGTGATTGGTCAGGTTGACGACGGTAGGCTTGTCCGTGGTCGCCATGTAGTCGATGCGGAGAGCGCCGGTGGCGCCATCGGCGCTGGCGGCTTCGTCGATCAGGGTGTACACGACGGTGACGTGGAGGGTGCCCGGGTAGCCCTCTTCGCCGTCGGGGCTGGTATAGGTCAGGCGGAGCGAGGGGCCGTACTCCGACTCGCGGGCCGAAGCGGACCAGAGCTTTTTGTCGAAGCCCTCGATCCCGCCGTGAAGGTGGTTTGGGCCGTCGTTTGTTGCCAGGGTGTAGGTCTCGCCCTCCAGCGTGAACTCGCCGTCGGCGATGCGGTTGGCGTAGCGGCCCACGAGACAGCCGAAGAACGGGCTGTGATCGAGGTACTCCTCCAGGGTGTCGAAGCCGAGGACGACGTCCGCCATCGTCCCGTCCGGGTCGGGCGCGGTGAGCGAGACGACGGTCCCGCCGTAGGGCGTGATGCGCGCCTCCATCCCGGCGTCGTTGACGAGGGTGTAGATCGGGACGTCCGTCCCGTCATCGAGCGTGCCAAAGTGCGACTTGATGATTTTCATAGGTCTCTCCTTGTGTTGATTTGTGTATCTGTCGGTTAGGTGCCGGGGACTCGGCGCAGTTCGCCGAGTCCCCGGCACCTGACTTTAGTCGGCCGCGATGCAGGGCAGCGCGGCTTGAACCTTGTTTTCTATCTCGACTCCTTCCGTTCAGAAGGTAAGGGTGCGCCAACCGGCCTTGAGGCGCTCCGTGAGGGGGACGCCCATATATTTGACGTCGACGCCGAGGGCCTCCAGGGTCTCGCTGGCCCCATAGCTGTCGGCGCAGGCCTTGCATGCCTCGACGATGACGCCGTCGGCGATCATCGCTTTGATTCTCTCCTGAATCGATGTGTCGTAGGAGGCCAGGTTGGCGGAGGGCCCCCAGATGACGAGGTAGACCTCCTCGAACCAGTCCTGCTTCTTGGCGTTATGGGTGTACATGAAGCAGACTTTGGGAGCGATCTCCGGGTCGCCGCTGGACCAGATAACGTTAAGGATTTCGCGGGGTTCCGTTTGCTCTGTCATAGGTGATTCCTTTCTTATCGTCTGTAGGACGGATCGTCGGGTGTGTGCGCTGCGGGTCGGGCTCGACAGCCCGACCTACGGATCAGTGCATCTCCTGACCGCCGGTGACGTTGATGGCCTGCCCGGTCATGTAGCTGGATTTGTCGGAGGCGAGGAAGACGAGGACGTTGCAGACGTCCTCATAGGTGCAGCCGCGTTTCATCGGGACAGCATCGACGTACTTCTGGCGGACCTCCTCCTCGGTGATGCCCCACTTCTCGGCGTACTGCGCGTAGAGCGAGTTGACCCAGAGCGGGGAGTCGAGGAGATTGCCGGGGCAGATGGCGTTGGCACGGACGTTGTGCTCGGCGAGCTCGAGCGCGATGGATTGGGTGTGGCCGATACCGCCGAACTTGCTGGCGGCGTAGGCCGAGTTCTTGTAGCTGCCCTTCTTGCCGGATTTGGAGTTGATCTGGATGATGACCCCGCTGCGCTGGGGTTTCATCACGCGGGCGGCGTGTTTGGAGACGAGAAAGTAGCCGTAGAGGTTGACGTTCATCACGAAGGCCCACTTGTCGGCGGGGAACTCGTCGATGGGCTCGGCGACCAGGACGCCGGCGTTGTTGACAGCGATGTCAAGACGTCCGAGTTCCTCGACGGCCCGGTTGACGACGGCGGCGACGTCGTCTTCTTGGGTGACGTCGGTTCTGACGGCGATGGCCCGCCGGTCGGTGGCGGCTTCGAT
>CAYMAQ010000444.1:0-1247 GCA_964388385.1 uncultured Anaerolineales bacterium
GGTGGAAACCACGCTCTGCTCACTTGACTGAACGGTTGCCCCTAGAAGTAACCCGCGTAGCCGTCGATCCCCAGATCGTCCCGCAGGAAGACCAGGTTCTTGCGCAGGTTGGGATTCACCGGCACGCCCTTGTCCCAGATCTCCGCGACCTTCTCGTACTCCTTCTCGCCCGCCACGTAGATGCGGTCGCGGCCCGGCGCCTTCTCCGCGCCCTGGAGCCGCCGCATGATCTCACCC
Source organism: uncultured Anaerolineales bacterium (assembly GCA_964388385.1). GTDB lineage: Bacteria > Chloroflexota > Anaerolineae > B4-G1 > SLSP01 > PWVB01. The sequence goes on from CAYMAQ010000444.1 coordinate 238, forward strand.
GTGATCCGCTTCGACTCCTCCAGGGGGATGAAGTGCGCGACGTCGATGGCCATGAAGAAGTGGCCCAGCATGTGCGGACGGCGGGACCCGTCCTCGTTGAACCCCAGGAGGTCCTTCATAAAGGCCGCCCCGGAGAGCGTCGCCGAGAGAATCTCCACGATGGCGGCCAAATCGTAGCCCTTGTACCCGGCGTGCGCCTCCCCCGCGCCGCCGATGGGCAGCAGCGCCGCCTTGAACCTGGGGATCGCCTCCAGGATCGCCGACGCATCGGTCATCGGGCGCCCCTGATCGTCGATCACCCACGTCGGGGGCACCGGCTTCTCCGCCCGGTCCGCCACCTCGACCTTGCCCCGCTGGGCGATGGAGGTCGCGCCGTCATAGCAGAAGGGGAAGTCCATATCGGAGGGGGCCGCGAAGGCGATGGGATTGGTGCCCAGCATCGGCTCGACGCCGAACGTCGGCGCGACCGAGGGCCGGGCGTTGGTGAACGCAAACCCGATCATCCCGGCGTCCGCCGCCATCAGCGGATAGTAGCCGGCGATGCCGAAGTGCGTCGCGTTGCGGACCGCGACCGAGCCCATCCCGTACGCCCGCGCCTTCTTGATCGCCATCTGCATCGAGCGGTACGCGGTCGGGTGCCCCATCCCGTGGTGCCCATCGACGAGGGCCGTGGTCTCCGTGTCCTTGACCACCTCCATCTCGGCCCTCGGGAACTGGATCCCGGCCTGAATGCGGTCGTAGTAGTACTTGAGCCGCCCCACCCCGTGCGATTCGATCCCCCGAAGATCCGAGGTAATCAGCACGTCCGCACAGATCGCCGCATCCTTCTCGCGCACGTCCTGCGCCACAAACACATCGATCATAAACTGCCTGATCACGTCCACCGGCACGCGAATCACGTTTTTTTCACTCATCGGTTATAACCTCCGTTAGCGACATACCTATCCAACGACGTAACTCTGTAGTTTCCCCCTCCCCTAGCCCCTCCCACCAGGGGAGGGGGACGCCAT
>CAYMAQ010000444.1:1347-2501 GCA_964388385.1 uncultured Anaerolineales bacterium
GAATTGGCGTTCCGCAGCGGTCACACGATAAACGCCCCGGGGTTGAACTGCCGCTGCGGGTCCCAGCGGGCCTTGATCGCGTCCATCATCCGTTGGCCACCCGGGGTGTATCCCCAGCGATCCAGGGTCCCGGACGGATCGGAGGCGCGCAGGACCACGGCATAGCCGTCGTGCGCATCCAGCACCCGGCGCATCGCGGCGAGATCCATCCGCCCCCGCGCGTATACGTGACCGTTTGCCAGATCCAGCAGCACCTCACGCGCCGTCCCCAGCGCGCCGTCCCCCAACGCCTCGATCACCGAGCCCAACGCCATGACCGGCACGCCCGCGCGGACCAGGTGCGCATCCGGCCCGGACAGCGGCGCGACGACCCACCGGGCCCAGAGCGCGCTGCCCGCGGCCTCCAGCTCGACGACCGCCGGGGCGCCGTGCATCCGCAGCAGCGCCTTCACCTGGCGCAGCTCCGCGCCCACGTCCTCGGGCAGCCCCTCGGCAGTATAGACGAGGCTCAGCGGGGCGTTCGTGTGGTCTGCCGCCGGCCCGCCCCGCATCACCATCACCGTCGAGGCGACCAGCGCCTGTGGCAGCAAGCGGCGGCCCCAGTCCAACCCCACGGCGACCGTATCCACCGGCACCGCCAGCGTCCGGACCGCACGCGGCGTCGGGCTGAGCTTGAAAGTCACGTCGGCGATCAGCCCCAACGTCCCCCAGGACCCGGTAAAGAGCTTGACCAGATCGTAGCCCGCCACGTTCTTCATCACGGGGCGCCCGGCCCGGATCACGCGCCCGTCCGGCATCACCACGGTCAGCGCCTGGACGAGATCGCGCACGCCCCCGTACCGCATACGCAGCGGGGCGTTCATACGGGCCGCGACGATCCCGCCGACCGTCGCAGCGGGCCACGGTGAGACCAGCGGCACCCCCATCCCATCGGCCATCAACTCGGCCTGCAGGTCGGTCAACCGGGTGCCCGCCCGCACCTTCACGAAGAGGTCGTCCCGGGCGTACGTCTCAATCCCGGTCAGCGCCCGGGTGGAGAGCGTCACGTCGGCCCCGCCGCCGCCCATCGCCTTGGTGCCGCCGCCGACCACCCGCAGCGTGGAACCGTCGGCGCGCAGCGCACGCACCGCCTCGGCAGCCTCCGCCACGGAGCC
>CAYMAQ010000445.1:0-2466 GCA_964388385.1 uncultured Anaerolineales bacterium
CGCGCGGATCGATGAGCGTCTCCTGCCCGTAGGCCAGCCCGAGAAAGGCCTGCATTTGGAGTCAGTCTGGGGTTCGGACATAGTGATTTCATCGACGTCTGATACATCGCTGTTTGATACGGTGTCCGGAGTGTAACACAGCTTGAGGAATTTACACAAAATAGCGCCCAAAGCCCATCCATGCCAGGCTTTGAGCGCTTTCGTCCGAAACCGCAGTGTGACCGCTACGCGATATTGAAGTAGAAGTGGATCGCCGTCGCGACGTTGGTGTCAAAGTATTCCAGGTCGTAGTACTCGTTGGGGGAATGGATGTTGCGCCCGTGCCCCAGGCCCATCGTGGTCACCGGGGCCTCCAGGATCTGCTGGAACATCCCGATAATCGGCACCGATCCACCCCCGCGCGCCACCTTGGGCGCTTTGCCCCAGGTCTCCTCGTAGGCGTCGATCACCGCCTCCGCAATCGGCCCGGTGATGACCGTCTCCGTGGGCCAGGCCCAGGAGAAGACCTCCACCTCAATCTCCACCGTCTCGGTCGCGAAGCTGTTGACGAAGGCCTTGAACTTCTGGGCGATATCCTCGGGATCCTGATCCTTCACGAGCCGCATGCTGACCTTGAAGCCCGCCTCCGCGGGCAGCACCGTCTTCCCGCCGGGGCCCTGATAGCCGCCATAGACGCCGTTGACGTCGCAGGTAGGCCGGGCGGTCGCCCGCTCCAGATAGGAGAACTCGGGCTCCCCCCAGAAGGTCTCCAGTCCCGTGACCTCCTGCGCCTTCTCGATCACCCGGGATTCATGCCGCTCGATCAGTGCCTGCTGCGCATCGGAGAGTGGGGTCACATCATCGTAGAAGCCCGGAATCCGGATGTGTCCCTCGTCATCGTGAAACGCTGCGATGATCTTACCCACCATGTGCGCGGGATTGTGGACCACCCCGCCGTAGCTGCCGGAATGCAGATCGCGCTCGGGCCCCCGGACCCGGACCTCTCCCGACACGATCCCCCGCGTGGACGCCATCATCTCCGGATACTCGTCCGACGATCCCCCGTCGGAGATCACCACAAGGTCAGCGTCCAGCAGGTCCTTGTGCGCTTCGATGAGGGGCTCCATCGTAGGAGAACCGCTCTCCTCCTCACCCTCGAAGATGAGCTTGACGTTGATGGGCAGCTCGCCCGTCGCAACCAGCACCGATTCAATCGCCTTGAGGTGCAGGAAAACGCCGGATTTGTCATCGACGGCACCTCGGGCGTAGAGCTTGCCCTCGCGGACGGTCGGCTCGAAGGGGGGAGAGTCCCACAGGTCCAACGGATCGACCGGCTGCACGTCGTAATGCGCGTAAAGGAGCACCGTCGGTGCCTGCTCGCCGGCGTGGAGCCAATCCCCGTAGACGGCGGGCTGCCCCTCCGGCTCCAGGATCCGGCAGTGATCGAGGCCGATGCGCTCCATCTCCGCCAGGAGCCACGCCGCCGCGTCCCTTACGTCCTCTTGATGCGCCGGGTCCGCGCCGATGGATGGGATGCTCAGAAACGCCTTATACTGCTCGATAAAACTGTCGTTGTTCTCTTGTGCAAAGGCGATACTTTTCTTCAGGGGTGTGTCGTTCATCCGTTCCTCCGATCTGATAGTGGGTAGACCTAACACTGCAATGTACGCGCACTATAGCATGATTGACCGGCTTTGAAACCAAGCCAACCAACACAAAGACCCCGGCACCTGTTCTGCGTACGGATGCCGGGGTCTCTATTCTAGCTGGGGCGGGAGGATTCGAACCCCCGATACACGGATTCAAAGTCCGTTGCCTTGCCAACTTGGCCACGCCCCACCGCAGTCCCTCTCAAGGAACTACGCCTCCATTATACACGATGTTTCACGGAGGACAACGCGCGCGGCACGATCCCCTCTCTTCGCTCAGAGCAGATCGCCAGATCTGCGTACGTCGGAGGAGCGTAGGTACGTCTTCGCACCTCTGGAACTGCTTCGTTTTCCCCATGTGCGTCGCGGTTGCATTCTCATACAATGCTCGTATATTCAAGGGAGACTACATCCAATAAAGAGAGCCTTGCGGCTGTCGCGAAACTGAGGCGCGTCCGGACCGCGCACAGCAAGCGCAGGTGGCCTTTCACATTCAGGGATCCATCCAACCATAACGGGGAGCAGGATATGGCAAGCGACCGGGACCACTATCTGACCGATTATTGGACCACCGAGGACACCCTCCGTTTCTCCGACTTTCGCCCTGCCCTGTTCAACATCCTGACGCAAGCGCAAACGCCGCTCACCGTCGGGGTCTTTGGTCCCTGGGGCAGCGGCAAAACCAGCTTGCTGCGGATGCTGAAGGAGGACGTCGAAACGAAGCGCGCCCCCTCTCTGCGGGCGGTCTGGTTCACGGCCTGGAAATATGACCGCCACGAAGCACTCTGGCGCGCTTTTATCCTGCGCGTCCTGGATGCGCTCTACCCCCGAGAACCAG
>CAYMAQ010000446.1:0-2431 GCA_964388385.1 uncultured Anaerolineales bacterium
CGCCAGGAGAACGTGTTGGATGTCGCATCCTGAGCTGGGAATAATGTCTTAGGTACACGCCAGACTGTTGCTCGAACATAGGCCTTCTCCGTCACGGTGCCTTCGGCTGTGGGAGCGATGAGTTCAACGTAATAGTACTCACGCTCCTCAAGAATTCCGATCGAAGCCCATTGTACCACAACTGAGGCATCCAGCCCCAGAAACACTTTGCTGTCGGGTGGATATAGCATTTGGGGTGCGGGATAACGCGTCAGCGATGACGGGGTAGGGGTTGATTCAGGTGCTTCTAGTGTCTGAGGTACCGGCGTCGGTGTGTTTCTCGGAATGGTCAGTACCTGATTGGCCTGGATTGTCTCGGAGTCCTCCGGAATATCGTTGGCTCTGCGAATGACGTCCATCGTGACGCTGTAGCGCTCTGCGATCGTTGACAGGGTATCGCCCGATTGAACCGTGTGGAGGATGAAGGCTGACGGCGTCGGCGTTGGTTCATCCGGATTGGGTGTAGGCGTGGGCCCCGGTGTCGGCGTCGGCGGTGGGATCAACAGCACCTGACCTTCTACAATGAACTCGGAGTCCAGGTTATTGTAGGCTGTGAGTTCATCAATAGTCATGTCATTATCCAAGGCGATTCCCAGCAGCGTATCCCCTGACTGAACGACGTACTCTTGCGGGGGGACAGGTGTGGGGGTCTCGGTGGGCGGCAGGGTCTGGGTTGGCGATGGGGTAGGTGTAGCAGTGGATGTCTCGGTTGGGGTCGTCGTCAAGGTTGGGGTAAAGGTAGGAAGCTCTGCGGGCTCGACAGGCTCTTGAGCTAGATTGAGGCCCAAGACCACCGACCCGGCAAGGATGACGATCGTCACGATGGCTAGGACAAGGAACCGGATAATCTGGCGACTCCGACCGGAGCCCACCTGATCGAGACCTTCGGCTTCTTCCAACGCCTCCGTATCCAACTCGGTGCCGCATATTGAACAGACCGATGTGCCTTCCGCGAGTCGGGCTCCGCAGATAGGGCAATGACGGCGAGGTTGATCCGAGCGGGGTTGTGTCGTCTCTTCGGCTGTCATATGCGTTGTATGGTCATAAGATATCGGGATTTTGATAGCAAAGTACGCTTAATCATATCACTCATAGGCTAAATCTCAAGATGCGGTCCCACCTGCCAGCCTGATGGTGATTATCTTGGATGCGCAATGAAATTCTCGATTTTTTTGATGAAAAGCTCTTATTCGGCCTTGACCCTGGAGGCAGTTGGTGTTATAGTGATGAAAATCTTAAGGCTTACCTTATGAAAATACCCGGTGCGTCATCGGAGGTAATTGTATGCGACAGGAGCGGATCGAGGAGTATTTGGGCGCTGTCTATCGTTTGAGGACCGATTCGGATACACCCCTGCCGCTCTCGCAGTTGACAGAGTATTTTGGGTTTTCAGTTGTTTCGGTTCACGAGATGATCCAGAAGCTCGACGAGGAGTGTTGGGTGACCTATCATCCCTATCGTGGTGTCACGTTGACCGAAGATGGGGAACGCGCTGCCCGGGCACTGCTACGGAAACATCGTCTCTGGGAGCGATTTCTTACCGACATCCTTGAGATATCCTGGGATGAAGCTCATGTGATTGCGGGACATCTTGAGCATGCTGCACCCAAGAAAGTCACTGAGCGGCTCGCGACTTTTTTGGGCGAACCGGAGAGTTGTCCTCACGGTGGCCCGATCCCGCCGGCTCACCGTATATCGACCGAGCAGTGCCTCGCCAGCCTCGAGCCGGATGCCCGTGGGCGGGTGACTCGCATTTCGCCGGAGACAGCGGAGCGGCTTAAAAAAGTGCGTGCGCTGGGGTTGCTGCCGGGCACTCATCTGCGGATCATTGAACAGGGGGAGGACGACGTAAATGTTGCGATTGTGGATGAGCAGATCCAGGTTTGCGTACCGGCTGAGGATGCCAGCGCGATTTGGATCGAGGTATTATAATCGCGGATTGATCATCAATTCACTTATGGTTAGTTATTGAAGACTTGCTTTTTCCAGACAGGCTGATGGTGGATTTATCATAGACGCCCCCCCATGGAGGTCTTAACTGTATATGGTTCCTTTAGTTGATTTGAGTCCAGGAGAGGTCGGATTAATACGTTCGCTTGAGGGCGGACATCGGTTTATGGCGCGTCTCGTTGCTCTGGGGTTTACACCTGGGGCGGCAGTTCGCGTCATGCGCAATCACGGATTCGGTCCTATCATTGTCTCAGTACGCGGCGCGCAGATCGCAATTGGACGCGGAGAGGCGGGACGCATTCTCGTACATCCGACGACGGAGGAAGACGATGAAGTCATCGACGCGGCATAATCGATATTCGTCCAGACGGTCTCGTCCCGAAGCCGTTGCCGACCGTCAGATCGAGACTGCGGATGGAACGCTGGTTGTGGCCCTTACCGG
>CAYMAQ010000447.1:0-2395 GCA_964388385.1 uncultured Anaerolineales bacterium
AGGGTGACGGGGCGTTGAAACGGATGAGACATCGCGTCATGATGCCATCGGAGGCTGAGCGTAAGTGAGTACGGAGAAAACAGCGAAGCGAGATCGCGTGTGACGGCGCGTGACGGACGACTTGCGGCGGTCGAGGCCCAACTGGACGCGCTTCACCGGCGTCTGGGGGACCCTGACCTCGATCGCCAGGCGTGGATGGCGGACGTCTTGCCGGCGCTCTCCGCCGCGCGGGAGGCGGTGCGTGAGGCCCGAGCCGGTCGGCGCGACGACGATGCGGAGGCCCGCCGCATGCAGGAGACCCTGCGGTGGCGGACGGGGGTCGAGCGCGCCGTGGCCGACCTGTCGGCGGCCCTGCTCGAGTCGGTGCCCGTCGAGGATATCTCCTACCGCGTGCTGGAGCACGCCCGGCGGCTGACGGGGAGCGCCTTCGGCTACGTGGGGTATATCGACCCGGAGACCGGCTATCTCGTCTCCTCAACGCTGACGCGGGACATCTGGGACGCTTGCCAGGTGGTCGGCAAAGACGTTGTCTTTCAGGAGTTCGGGGGGCTGTGGGGCTGGGTGCTGGATCACCGGACCCCGCTCTTGACCAACGCGCCGGAGGACGATGCGAGGTCCACGGGCATCCCGGAGGGGCATCTGCCGATCCATCGATTTCTCTCGGCGCCGGCCCTCATTGACGGGGAGCTTGTGGGCCAGATCGCGTTGGCGAACCCGGACCGCGACTACACGGCGGAAGACCTGGCGCTGGTCCAGCGCCTGGCCTCGCTCTACGCGCTGGCTGTCCAGCGCCGGCAGATGGAATCCCGGATGGCGGATGCGCTCCGGGCGCTGGGCGAGAGTGAGGCGCGCTTTCGCAGCCTCTTCGAGGCGATGACCGAGGGCTTCGCCCTTCACGAGATCGTGTTTGATGCGTCCGGTGCGCCTGTGGACTACGTGATCCTGGACGTGAATCCGGCGTTCGAGCGGCACACCGGCTTGAACGCGGAGGCGGTGGTGGGCCGGAACGCGTCCGAGGTTTACGAGACGCCCACCCCTCCTTACCTGGATGTGTACGCGGAGGTGGTCGCGACCGGCGATCCGGTGGGGTTCGAGATCTATCATGCCCCCCTGCAGCGGTATTTCCGCATCTCCGCCTTCTCGCCCGGCGGGTCGGAGTTCGCGACGGTCTTCGCGGATATCACCAAGCGCCGGTTGGCGCAGCAGGTCTTGAATGAGAGGACGGAGGCGCTGGCGCGGTCGAACGCGGAGCTCGAGTCGTTCGCGTATATCGCCTCTCACGACCTGCGCGAGCCCCTGCGCAAGGTGCAGGCGTTCGGGGATCGTCTGCAGACCCGGTACGCGGACGTGCTGGATGACCGGGGTGTGGATTACTTGGGGCGCATGCAGGGCGCGGCCCGGCGGATGGAGGCCCTGATCGACGACCTTCTGACCTATTCCCGGGTGACGACGAAGGCCGAACCGTTTGAGACGGTCGATTTGAACGCGGTGGTGGCGGAGGCGATCGCCGATCTTGAGGTGCGCATCGAGGAAACCGGGGGGCAGGTCGAGGTGGGCCCACTGCCCGCCGTCGATGCGGATCGGGTGCAGATGCGCCGGTTGATGCAGAATCTGATCGGGAACGCCCTGAAGTTCCACAAGCCGGCGGTCGCGCCGGTCGTGGCGGTGACCGGCGAGGTCGTCGAGGTGGATGCTCCGCCCGGCGATGCGCCGTCTGGCCCCGTGGCCCGCATCACCGTGGCGGATAACGGGATCGGGTTCGATCTCAAGTACGCGGATCGGATCTTTGCGCCCTTCCAGCGGCTGCACGGACGGAGTACGTACGAGGGCACCGGGATGGGTTTGGCTATCTGTCGTAAGATTGCAACCCGCCACGGTGGGGGTATCGAGGTGGAAAGCAGACCGGGCCAGGGCGCGCGTTTCACCGTGACCTTGCCCGTGGAACAACCGGAGGGATGATAATGATGAGACAGCGTATGCGATTGGAGTCTGACGTCATTTTGATGGCCGATGATGACCCCGACGATCGGTTCCTGGCTCGGGAAGCCCTGGAGGAGGCCCAGGTGGACAACGTCCCCCGGTTTGTCAACGATGGGGAGGCGCTGTTGGATTATCTCTATCGCCGGGGCGAGTATGCCGCGCCGGACCGTGCCCCGCGTCCGTGTCTGATCCTGCTCGATCTCAATATGCCCCGGACGGATGGGCGCGAGGCGCTTCGACAGATCAAGGCCGATCCCAATCTGCGCCGGATCCCGATCGTGGTCCTGACCACCTCCAGCGCGGAGGAGGATATCCGGCGCAGCTACGACCTGGGCGCCAATGCCTACATCACCAAGCCGATGACGTTCGCGGGTCTGGTTGAGGTGATGCGAACCCTGGATAAGTTCTGGTTCGA
>CAYMAQ010000448.1:0-2387 GCA_964388385.1 uncultured Anaerolineales bacterium
TGGTTTCTCGGTTTTCTCTGGCTCGACCTGCTGCCGTTCTTCCTCAATCTCTATCTGAGCTTCACCGACTTCACGGTCGGCGCCAGGGCGCCGAACTGGGTCGGGCTCGAGAACTATCGGGAGATGATCAGCGGCGACCACATCATCGGCACCAGTTTCACCAACACCCTCTATTATATGGCCTTCGCCGTTCCCCTGACTATTGTCTTCGCTTTCTCCCTTGCCCTATTGCTCAACAGCAAGATTCGGGGCCGGGGCTTCTTCCGCACCGTCTACTATCTCCCCTCCCTGGTGCCCACCGTCGCCGCCTCGATCATCTGGGTCTTTATGCTGCGGACCCGCAACGGTCTGATCAACCTGGCGTTGGGCGTCATCGGGATCGGCCCCATCCCCTGGCTGAGCCGCCCGGAGTGGTCGAAACCGGCGCTGATCCTTATGTCCCTGTGGGGCTTTGGGGGACAGATGGTCATCTACCTGGCAGGCCTGCAGGGGATCGATGAGGAGCTCTACGAGGCCGCCAATATCGACGGCGCCAGCGGCCTCCAGAAGCTGCTGCGTATCACGATCCCGCTGATGACGCCGACGATCTTTTTCAACCTGATCATGGGCATCATCGGCTCCTTCCAGGTCTTCACCGCCGCCTTCATTATGACGGAGGGCGGACCGCTCAAGTCGACGCTCTTCTATATGCTCCATCTCTACAACAACGCCTTCCGCTACTTCAAGATGGGATACTCGTCAGCGATGGCGGTGGTCCTCTTCTTCATCATCCTGGCCCTCACCCTCATCGTGAACCGCACCTCGGAGCGCTGGGTCTACTATGAGTGACAAGGCCGAGAGGACGGAAAACGCGATGACAAACGCCATATCCTATACGGACAACGTCCCTCTCACCGGGGAAGCCGAGGTGATCGTGGTTGGCGGCGGTCCGGCCGGCATCGGCGCAGCCATCGCCAGCGCGCGAAACGGCGCCCGCACGGTGCTGGTGGAGCGCTACGGCTTCCTGGGCGGAATGGCGACGGCGGGGCTCGTGGGCCCGTTTATGACGTCCTACGGCATCGACGGCGAGGAACCTATCATCGAAGGTATCTTCAAAGAGCTGGTCGATCGGATGGTCGCGATGGGTACAGCCATCGATCCTGCCGGCGTCAAGGGATTCACTGCTTACGGCGGATATCACACCTACGGACACGAACACGTGACGCCGTTCGATCCTGAGGCCCTTAAAGTTGTCGCGCAGGAGATGGCGATCGAGGCCGGCGTCGACCTCAAATTCCACCGTTTCTTCGTGGACAGCCTGGTAACCGACAAGACAATCGAGGGTATTATCACGGCGAGCAAGGCGGGTCTGGAGGCCTTCAAGGGACAGATCATCATCGATACCACCGGGGATGGCGACGTCGCGGCGCGCGCCGGTGCCCCTTACGAGAAGGGCCGGCCCGAGGACGGACGTCTCCAGCCGGTCAGTCTCTTCTTCCGGGTGGGCAACGTCGACGACGACGCGGTACAGGCGTATATGGACGCGCAGCACGATGGCAGCTTCGAGAATCTGGTCCGCGAGGCGATAGAAGCGGGCGAGTTCTCCCACCCCAAACACCGGCTCACGATGTTCAGGCTGCCCCGCCCCGGGGAGTGGTGGGCCAACGCCTCGCGGGTCCACGGTATTGACGCCACCGACCCCGATCAGCTCACGGAGGCCGAGATCAAGGGGCACCGACAGGTTCTCTACCTGATCGACTTTATGCGCAAACGCGTGCCCGGCTTCAACGACTGTTACCTGATCGACACAGGCACCCAGATCGGCGTGCGGGAGACCCGCCGGATAATGGGGGAGTACGTGCTCACCGCCGACGACGTCTTTGGCGCGCGCCGTTTTGACGACGCCATCGCCCGCGTCTCCTTCCCCATCGATATCCATGACGTTCAGGGGGGCGGCGGATTTTTCGAGGGGCCCCGGGAAGGTCCCTACTACACGATCCCCTACCGCTGCCTGGTTCCGCGAGAGGTCGATCATCTGCTCGTCGCCGGGCGGTGTATATCCGCCACCCACGAGGCGCACGGGTCGCTCCGCGTGATGCCCCCCTGCTTTGCCACAGGCCAAGCCGCGGGCACCGCCGGGGCGCTCGCCCTGGAACTCAACACGCGGCCCCGTGATATCAATGTCAGACTGTTACAAGATTCCCTCAGCCAGCAGGGCGCTTTGATCTAATATCGGATCGCAGCGCCGGGCTGAATCGAACGATTTGTTGGGAGGATTACGTGGCTACGATAACCAAACAAGCAAGACCCGCAAGCCGCACGCGATCGCTCAAACGCATGCGGTTCATCAATCACAGCCTGCTCTACCTTATTCTGGGGGCCGGGGCTATCATGATGGTCTTTCCCCT
>CAYMAQ010000449.1:0-2380 GCA_964388385.1 uncultured Anaerolineales bacterium
AAGCCCGCGCACCTTATCAAAGAGCGAGTTTAGATTCATATGTTCGGATCAGTAATTGACACTCCGCTACGATTGAAATTTCCAAGCGAGATGTTATAATGCTTGCGCTTGTTTATGGAGGGATAAAATGCAGACATATCTAAATATTGCACAGATTATCTTGGGCTTGGCGCTCATCGCTTTGGTTTTGTTGGAGGTTCGCAGCAGTGGATCCGGCGGTGTCCTTGGTGGTACTCAGACCAGTCTAGTAAGGCGCCGACGGGGCCCTGAGCTCCTGCTGTTTCGATTGACGGTGGTGACTTCCGTGGTTTTCTTTTTGATCGCGATTCTCAACGTCTTAGTCGTTGGGTAGCCCCGTCGTTTTCCTGATTGTGTGCCCTTTAATTCCTATCCGATGACGAATTACAGCCTGTGTGCTTATGTTTCGTAGGATCGGTTGGCAGGTTGTTCTTGTTGGCATAGGTTTTTTTGTCGCTGCGACGATCCTTTTATATATGGCAGCGACTTATACTACGGAATTTCGACCGGCACCGGGAGGGACCTACGTCGAGAGTATTGGTGGATATCCTCAGTCTCTCAATCCCCTGCTCAGTTTCTATAACAACGCCGATAGGGATATTGTGTCGTTGGTCTATTCCGGTCTGACGCGGATAAACCAGCGTGGCGAGATCGAGCCAGAATTGGCGGTCGGATGGGATGTCGATCCGCAAGGTATTACCTATACGTTTCGGCTTAACCGAAACATTCTATGGCACGATGGTTTCCGCTTCACAGCGGATGACGTTCTGTTCACCGTTGCACTTTTGCAGGATCCCGACTATCCAGGCCCTTCAGATTTGGGTGAACTGTGGCGGACCGTAGAGGCGACGAAACTTGATGATGCCACGGTGCAGTTTGTACTCCAAGAACCGTATGTTCCCTTCCTCGATTATACAACCGTGGGGATTCTTCCAGAACATAAACTGAGCGGGGTTCAATCTTCGATGTTGCCGACGTTGGCCTTTAATCGCCAACCCGTTGGAACGGGTCCATTTCGAGTGGATGAGGTCCTATTTGAGCAAGATCACATTGCTTCTGTCACTCTCAAACGGTATCCACGATACCATGGAGAATCTCCCTATTTAGAGACCCTGGTATTTCAATTTTATCCGACACCACGGGCTGCGTTTGAGGCCTATGAGAGCGGTGGGGTTGAGGGGGTCTCTCAAATCACGCTGGATTTGCTTCCCGAGGCCTTTTCGGCATCCGATCTCCGACTTTATTCTGCTCCCAGTGCAGAGATGAGTATGCTTTATCTCAATGGCTTTATGACTGAGACGCTTCCATTTGGCGACCGGCGGGTTCGCCAAGCTCTCTATCACGGTTTGGACCGCCAGGCCTTAGTTGATCAAGTGCTTATGGGTCAGGCTGTTCTACCTCAAACCCCTCTGTTGCCCGGAACCTGGGCTTATTCTACGGATGAAGTCCCCGCTTATGATTACGATCCCGGCCTAGCGTTGAGCCTTCTTGCGGAAGCTGGGTGGCAGCGACCCTCGACGGCCGATGTGATGCAAAACGATGCCGGACAGCCTCTGGCTTTCTCTCTGATTGCCTCAAGTGAAAGACGTGATTTGGCTATGGCTGAGGCTGTCGCTGCGCAGTGGGGGCGACTTGGTATCTCAGCCACAGTTGATGCGGTGCCCCCGTCTGCGCTGACCGGCGTTCTGGATTCCCGATCTTACCAGGCTGCGCTGGCTCGGCTCGTCATTCCGGGTGATCCTGATCCCTATCCATTTTGGCACGAGACCCAGGCGCTCCCAGGTCAAGGACAGAATTACGCCGGATTTAAGCATAGACGGATCAGTGAGGTTTTAGAGGAAGCCAGGCGCACGCCAGACCGCAATCGTCGCATGGCGCTTTACGCAGAATTTCAGCGTCTCTTTATGGAGGAGGTGCCTGCGTTACCGCTTTACGTTCCAGTTTATACGTATGGCATCGATCAACGGGTCAATGGTGGGCAGATCGGCTCTTTGATGGCTCCTCACGATCGGTTTCTCAGCTTACCGGATTGGTATGTTCTGCAGCGTCGGGTCGTTGCAAGCGAGGGGGAGCCTTCGCTCAATTGATATCTTTTGAGGTTAAGCAAGACTACAGAAACACAGATACGCTGGTTGAGTTCAGGCAGCACCATTGAAAAACCTCAGTGGTTTTGCCTGTTTGGATGCTTTCCTGTATACTAGAAACGGTGTAATTCACAACACAGTCTTGGAGGGAAAAGAATGACAAAGAAGTGGGTATATTTAGCTCGAAACGGCAAGGAAGCCTACACAGAGGTTCTGGGTAAAGAGCCGACGTTGCCGGAGATGAAGGAGATTTTCGGCGGGAAGGGCGCGGGACTTAT
>CAYMAQ010000450.1:0-2366 GCA_964388385.1 uncultured Anaerolineales bacterium
GTGATGCCCCGGATCAGGCCGAGGATGATCACGGCGTCCAGCCGGGCCGCCAGCGGGATGTGGCTCTGGATCCGCGCGATAGCTGCCTCGCGCACGTCCGGGTCGGCGCTGGTGAAGGAGAGCTGCTCCTCCCCCCATGCCTGTCCCGTGCCGATGGCGGGGATCTCCACGTCGTGCCGGGCTGCCAGGTCGGCCAGCGCGTGCGCATCGACCAGGGACGGGTCGCGGACCGCGAGCTCGACGCCGTCGTAGCCCCAACCCGCGATCTTGGCGACGTTGTCGTCCAGCTTGCCCTTGAGCGCGACAGCCTCGAATTGCGCTGCGTGCGTCGATAGTACCAGACTGAGTTTCATGTGTTTTTCTCCTTGTTGCGAGCAGTGCCGGGGACTTCGAAGTCCCCGGCACTGCGGCTTCTTGTAAAGTCCCCGGCACTGCGGCTACCTTACCCGCTGAACGTATCCTGTCCGATGCGCGGGAGGCCGTAGACCGACTTCCACCCCTCGCTCAGGGGCTCCTTGAGGTACGGTGCCATCTCCTCGGCGGAGCGGAGCGTGACCTCTTCCACCGGCGGCACCTCACCCGGTGGGAACGCCTCCAGGATGTGATCGTTGAGGAGCGTCAGGTACTTGAGGATGGCCGCGAGCGGGCGCTTGGCCTTCTCGGCGCTGCCGTGGGTTGACTTGCCGACGACGCCCTCGGGCGTCCCCGCCAGCTCGATGGCGGCGTGGCCCTCGCCCTCCGACCAGCGGCTGGGTCGGCCGAAGGGATCGACCGACTTGTCGAAGTGCCCGTCGGGCAGGTAGCTCTTGCCCTCGGTGTCGACCGCGTAGTCCATATCGACCATCTCCGGATGGAGGTAGAGCCCCAGCGAGGTCTCCGACTCGTCCGCGTGGACGAAGTTTGTGTCCCATTTGCCGCCGCGTTCCTTGGTGCGGAAGAACTCGCGGACGGCCCGGTGCCAGTCGATGACCCGGAAGATGCCCGGAAGCTGGTAGCGCTTGGTGAACTGCTGGATCGCGGACTCGAGCACCCAGAGCTGACCGTGGTTGTTGAGCAGGATCTGCTTGCGGAACCCGTCGTTCCAGAGCCCCAGCATGACGTCGATGAGCTGCTCGCGCATCACGTTCTCGCGCACGATCACCGTGCCCGGCATGCCCAGGTGGTGGTAGGGGTGGGCGCCGTAGTTGACCGGCGGCAGCGCCAGGGCGATGGGTGCCCCCTGTTTGGCGGTGTAGCGCCGTACGCCCTCGCAGATCTGGCTGACGTAGAGGGTGTCGGAGGCGCTGGGCATGTGCTTGCCGTGCAGCTCCGTGCTGCCGACGGGAATCAGGACGATGTCGTTCTTCTTGCGCTCTTCCTCCAACTGCCACCGGACGGTGGTCTGGATGTAGGAGCCCGGCTTGCCCCACTCGACGGGGGCCGGCATCCCGTACTCCTCCAGGATCTGCTCGATCTCCTCGTCACTCGCATCCCAGAGTGCTTTTTTCATCCGCCCGACCTCGTTGTCCTCGAAGTAGAGGTCCGGCTGATCGGTGGGCAGCATGCCCGGTAGGTGTTCTTGCTTGTCCATAGGTTTTGTCCTTTCAACTATCCTATACTTGCGTGTTCACTGGTTTCCTCAGGTGCTTATCCTCGTGGCCCGCACGGGTATGAAGTACCCGTGCTACATCGCGACGCCCGATGAATCGGGCTT
Organism: uncultured Anaerolineales bacterium; assembly: GCA_964388385.1. GTDB lineage: Bacteria > Chloroflexota > Anaerolineae > B4-G1 > SLSP01 > PWVB01. The sequence continues at coordinate 1,694 of CAYMAQ010000450.1, forward strand.
GAAGCCCTATTGATGGGGCGTAATCCTGTAGCCGGGCGACTTCATCGCCCGGCGGGTTTCACGCGTTCGGCTTGACCAGGATCTTGCCGTCGGTGCGCGTCGTGGACTGGGCGATGGCCTCGACGACGTTCTCCAGGTTGTACGTGGACGTGATGATGTCGCTCAGATCCAGCCGTCCCGCGGCGACCATCCGGATCACGTTCGGGAACGTCTCGTGGCCCGAGTGGCCCTGCGCGCCGTAGACCTGCGAGCGGCGCACCTGGAAGCTCTCCAGGTACATCGGCACCCGCTCGGCGGCGCGCCCGATCTGGACGATCTTGCCGTTGATCGCCAGCGCCTGCTCCATCTCGGTGACGGTGACCTGGGGCGCCCCGGCGGCCTCGACGTTGAAGTCGAAACCCTGACCCTGGCTCAGCTCCATCAGCACCTCGTGCGGGGTGACCTCACGCGGGTCGTAGACGTAGTCCGCGCCGACCTTTTCGGCGAGCTCCCGGCGCTCAGCCGACAGCTCGAACGCCGCGATCGTGCCGGCGCCGCCCGCCCGCGCCAATCCGATGGCTGCCAGCCCGATGGGACCGGCGCCGAAGACGCTGACGTAGTGCCCGGGTCGGAAGCCCCCGGCCCGCTCGAACATCGCGTTGTAGGCGACGCTGGTCGGCTCGCTCAGCGCTCC
>CAYMAQ010000451.1:0-2359 GCA_964388385.1 uncultured Anaerolineales bacterium
GTTGCGGATCCCCTCGTTCCGCAGCCGGGTATCGACCGCCGCGATGGCGAGCTCGATGGGGATGCCGACGTTGTTGCGGATGATGGTCGGCGCGGCCCCCGTCCCGCCGCGGATCCCGTCAATGGCGATGTAGTCCGCCCCGGCCCGGGCGATACCACTGGCGATCGGGGCGATGTTGTGCACCGCTGCGATCTTCACACCCACCGGCTTCTGGTAGTCGGTCGCCTCCTTGAGCGCGTAGATGAGCTGTCGCAGATCCTCGATGGAGTAGATGTCGTGGTGGGGCGCCGGGGAGAGCGCATCCGTGCCCTCCGGAATCATCCGCGTCCTGGAGACGTCGGCGGAGACCTTCTCGCCGGGCAGGTGCCCGCCGATGCCCGGCTTGGCGCCCTGACCGATCTTGATCTCCAGCGCGGCGGCGGTCTCCAGGTACTGGGCGTGGACCCCAAACCGACCGGACGCCACCTGGGCGATCGTGTACGCTCCGTACCCGTAGAGGTTCGGATGGAGCCCGCCCTCGCCGGTGTTGTAGAGAATACCGGACTGCTTGGCGGCCCGGGCCAGCGACTGGCAGGCGTTGTAGCTGATCGAGCCGTAGGACATCGCCGAGAACATCACCGGCGTCTCCAGGATGAGCTGCGGGGCGATCTCGGTCGCCAGTTGGCCCCCGTTGCCGTCCGATGTGAGCTCCACGCGGTCGGGCTTGCGCCCGATGTAGGTGCGCAGCTCCATCGGCTCGCGCAGCGGATCGATGGAGGGGTTGGTGACCTGGGACGCATTGAGCACCAGGTGGTCGAAGTAGATGGGATAGGGGCGGTCGCAGCCCATCCCGGTCAACAGAATGCCGCCGGTCTCGGCCTGCTTGTAGATGTTGCGGAGCCGGGTGCCGGTCCAGTTGGCGTTGGGCCGGAACTCCAGCGGGTTCTGTCGGATGGTCAGGGCGTTGGTGGGGCAGAGCGTCACGCAGCGGTGGCAGCCCACGCACTGCCCCTGTTCGCTGTAGACCCAGTCCTCGTCCATCTCAAAGGCGTGCACGTCGTTGGCGCACTGGCGCACGCACACCTGGCACGCGATACAGCGCTCCTGATCGCGCTCGACGATAAACTCCGGTGTGAGCATGGTAAACGTCATCGTGTCCCCCTCTCCTTGGGATGTTGCAGAAACCACACGATCCCCCGATGGAGATCGTGCGTCCCACGCTATTCAGTCCCCGACCGCCCCTGGCTGGTGGCGCGGCCTATGGTTACAGCCCACGGAAAAAAATCTGTGGTTATTAAACTCCGCGTTCGGCGTTTCCCCCTACGCCTGCTGCGGTTCCGGCTCCGGCGCCTTCAGACGGTGCTCCAGGATCGTGAAGTGCTCCACCAGGACGTCCTTCCCCTCCCCGGGACGCCCGTCCTGCAGCGCATCCACCATCGCGCGGTGGCTGGCCCACATCGCCTCATAGTGACTCAACTGGTAGAAGAGGTGCATCTCGATCACCGCGTAGGTGTCCCAGTACACCCGCAGGAGCCCCTGCACAAACGGGTTCTCCAGCTTTGAGAAGATCCGCATATGCAGCTCCCGGTGCTCCGCGTGCGGGATTCGGATGGGCGAGCCGCTGAGCTTCGCCTCTGCGCGGGCGACGATCGCGTCCAGGCGGTCGAGATCCTCCGCATCGAGCCGCCGCGTGGCTTCCTCCCAGAAGGTAACCTCCAGGTAGGCCCGCAGCTTGCGGAAGTGCTCGAAGTTCTCCCGGTCGCACGCGATGGCGTAGAGCACGGCGGGCCGGATGGCGTCGTAAAAATCGAACGGGCGGACGTAGGTGCCGTCCCCCGGTCTCATCTCGACGATGCCGTACGCCTGTGCGGCGATCAGGTCCTCGCGCACTTTACCCCGGCTGATCCCCATCTCGTCAGCGAGCGCCTGCATCGACGGCAGCTTCTCTGGTCCGTCCTCGCACTGCGCCAGTCCGGTGTCAATCAGGTACGCCAGTATGGTCTGCATGGAGGCTATCTGTTCCACTCTTTGATCTCCTATCGATTGTATCGGTTGATCGATCCTAAAGGTTGAACGATTATACAGGTAGTAACGATGGATGTCAAGCTGGAAAGTTAGCAAGTTTGGCTTGGGGAGGGATTTCAATCCCGGCATTAGGAACGTCTACTGACTCATAATGACCGGGATACAGGCTTGCATATCCCAACACATACAGGGATGATGACACGTCACTGAGCGCGATGGCCTTCGGCGTCCAATCGAAGCCCAGTGCCCGCCGAAGGTCCGACCTGACTTAGAAACTCGCCGCGAATTCCCCCCACCTGCTCCCTTGAATCGCTCTCTTGCCTTTGCTATACTGAACATAGAACGCGCGCTCAGT
>CAYMAQ010000452.1:0-2356 GCA_964388385.1 uncultured Anaerolineales bacterium
GGCCGGCATGAAGGTCGCCCTGGTGCAGGATCGTCCCGTATTGGGCGGCTGTGCCAGCACGGAGATCCGCGTGCCGCCGGTGGGAGCCACCAATTGTAACTTTGCGTACATCCGCGAGACCGGTCTGATCGAGGAGATCCTGCTCGAAAACCTCTATCGCAACCCAACCCGACACCCTGAAGGGTGGAGTTTAACGCTGACCAACGCGGTCAAGCGAGAGGCAGGGCTGGACTGCTACCTCAACACGGCCGTGGACACCGTCGAGACCAACGAGACCGGGGACCGCATCCTGGCGGTCAGCGGGTTTATGACCGGCTCGGAGACCCGCCACACGTTTCGGGCACCGTGGTTTGCCGACTGCACCGGCGACGGCACGGTGGGGTTCCTGGCAGGCGCGCCGTTCCGCATGGGCATCGAGGCCCGGTCGGAGTTCGGCGAGTCGCTGTGCGCCGAGGAGCCCCAGGACCACGTGATGGGCTGCAGCATGCAGCTGCACGCCCACGATGCGGGACGTCCGGTCCCGTTCACGAAGCCCGACTGGGTCGACCTGACCCTGGATGCGGAGGACTTCGGACCCGACCGCGATATCTGCGGCGGCTTCATGGCCCGCAAGGGCGGATTCTGGTGGCTGGAGTGGGGCGGCGAATTGGACACGGTCCACGACACGGTGCAGATCCGGGAGCAGATCCACGAGATCATCTACGCGGCCTGGGATTACCTCAAGAACCGCTCGCCTATCCAGGACGAGATCCGGACCTACGAGCTGGACTGGGTGGGATCGATCCCCGGCAAGCGCGAGTCGCGTCGGCTGGAGGGCGATCATATCCTCTCTCAGGTCGACATCGAGACGCAGCGCCACTTTGACGATGCGGTCGCCTACGGCGGCTGGGGATTTGACGACCATCCCAAAGAGGGCTTCTTCAGCGACGAACCCAGTTATCACGTCTATCACAAGGGTCCGTACGCCATCCCGCTCCGCAGCCTCTACTCGCGCCGAGTGACCAATATGTTTATGGCGGGGCGGAACCTCAGTGCCACCCACTTCGGCCTCTCCAGCACCCGGGTAATGCTCACCTGCAGCCAGTTAGGCGAGGCCGTGGGGATGGCAGCGGCGATTTGCGCGCGCTACGACGCGACGCCGCGCCAACTGGTGGCGGACGGGCGCGTTGGCGAGGTTCAGCGGGCGCTGCAGCGCGCCGACCACCATATTCACGCGCTGCCGTATCGCGATCCAACCAACCTCGCTGCGACAGCCGAGGTGACCGCCTCATCGACGTTGGACGCGCCCAGCCTGGAACGGTCGACGCATACCGTCCCGCTGGACCAGGACCGCCTGTGGCAGTTCCCCGTCTCCGCTTCGAACCTGGGCGCGGTCGAGCTCCTGTTGGACGTCGTCGCCGATACCCATCTCAAGGTCACCCTCTGGGAGGGCGCCGAGAACGGCTCGACCTATCCGGAGACCTCGCTGATGACCACGGAGGTCGACGTCCGACCCGGGGATCAGCAGTGGGTGAGCGTGACGCTGAATCAGCCGATCCACACGCCGGGATGGCACTTCCTCGAGGTCGAGGCGAATCCCCGGGTGCAGGTCCACTGCGGGGAGCACCCGCCCGTCGGCCTGATGGGCTATCAGGTCCGTACACCGGACCCGATCCGACCCAACCCCTATTCACGCTGGACCCGGTACGGAAGCGCGCAGGTACGCCAGGCCTACTGCTTCCGCATCTCCCCGCAGCCGGGTACCTATGCCGCCGAGAACGTGGTCAACCCCTGGTCGCGCCCGTACCGCCAGCCCAACCTGTGGGCCTCCGCCGCTGCCGATTTTACCGACCCCGAATGGCTGACGCTGGCGTGGGACGAGGCTCAATCCGTCCGCCGTGTCGATCTGCTCTTTGACAGCTCGTTGGATTTCGCCTTCGCGCAGAGCTGGCAGGGGTATCCACACCGCGTGATGCCCGCGCTGGTCCGGGACTACGTGCTCTACACCCAGGATGAGGACGGCGGGTGGCGCGAGCGGATCCAGATACACGAGAACTATCAGCGTCACCGCACGCACACCCTTGAGGCGGAGAAGGTCCGAGGGATCAAGCTCGAGATTCTGGCTACCCACGGGATCGACCGGGCCCAGGTTTACGGCATTCGGGTCTATTAAGTCTGAGCCGACAGAACCGGCATCGTAACAATCATTACAGAGACGAGAAAGGAACCTTAATGAAACACCTACACTACCAGCGTGAGTTGCCGGTCGAGACCGGGTTCGACGTCGTCGTCGTTGGCGGCGGGCCCTCCGGCGTAGCCGCCGCGGTCGCTGCGGGCCGTCAGGGGCAGAACGTGGCCTTGATCGAGCAGTTGGGAA
>CAYMAQ010000453.1:0-2356 GCA_964388385.1 uncultured Anaerolineales bacterium
GAGGCAATGCGCATCACCTCGTCATCACTCCGCTTGTCGAACCGCTCCAGCGCATCCAGGCAGTACATCATCACTGCCGGCTCTCTCTGCTTGAGCAAGTCCTCGTCGGTCGCGCCTTCGGGCTCTTCGGGTGCGGACTCCTCTTCCTCACTACGCCACTCGTACCAGCCTTCCAGGCCCAACACCTCGGCGATCTCGTCGATCAACCGGTACTCGTCACCGGGCCGGAAGTTGCGCGTGATCCGCTGCCAGATGTTGAAGACCTGGTGCCCATCCGACCTTACCGGCTCGTAGATCGACGCATAGTCGGTCCGGTCCACGTAGAGCCGGTCGGTGAAGAGCGCCAATGCGTGATTCAGACTCACCGTCGCCCGATAGATGATCGGTGCGGTCGTCTGCTTGATGTAGTCGTCCTCCAGCATCGGCGCGGATTCGGTGTGCATAGTGAAGAGGGAGACATACTGGCTGGCCCGGAGCGCTTCGTAGCGGTCGGCCAACCGCTGCTCGATGATCAGATCCATCGGGATGTTGTACAGTTGACTGCGCACGATTTCGATGGTGCGTGCGTTCCATTGATCGATGAAAGCCTGGGACTTGCCCTGCTGCCTTAACGTCTGAATGTGCTCCGAGATTGCCCTCTCTGCGTTGCGATCGGTCTCGGGCGTGCTGATATAGACGCGATTGCGACCCAGTTCCCGAGCCTCAACCTCCATCGCGATATGCTCCAACTCGTGCAGGAGCAATGCCGGGGTGTCGGCTCTCTCCGCTGTGCGGTAACGAAGCAGGTGGTGATCCTGATCGTACCACCAGGCGATGCGCGTGGTCGCGGAGACCTGCAAGTCGGACTCTTCGACTAACCGGACGGGATAGCCGCTGAGGCCCTCGATCTCCTCCGCTCGTTGCTCGACTAACTCCATAAGCGCTTCGCGGCTGGCTTTCGCAAACTTCGTATTGGCTTGCAGGTAGAGCTCGCGTGCTTGGTCGAAGAGCGACTGATTGCGCACTTCCGGCCCGGTGCCGATGTCGAACATATTGTCCAGCACCTGGATGGCCCGCATCGGCTCGCCCTGATCATAGGCGATCTTGGCGAGGGCATAGTAGGGGTTCGGATACGTGGGCTCGATCTCAATCGCACGCAGGAAGTAGTCGCTGGCTTCATCCAGCTTGTCCTGCTTGGCGAGGATCGCGGCGTAGTTGGTGGCAATCATCGGGTCGCGCGGCGCGATCTCTGCCGCACGCTCGAAGTAGGCTAGCGCCCGATCCAGATTGTCCTCATGTCGGGCCGCGATGTTGCCCAATAGCACATACGACCAGGCGTCTTCGGGATCAAGCCGCAGCGTCTGGATCAGGAACTCTTTCGCTGTCTCCGGGTCACCGGCTTCGAAATGAGCCATCGCGAGGTTACGTCGGGCGTCAACGTGGCCGGGCAGGATCTCAACGACCTGGTTGAAAAGCCGGACGGCTCTGCGACTGCTGGCCCGTTCTCCCAGATCTACGGCGCGGTTGTACATCCGCATTGCTCGATCCTGTTGAGAGGGGTTGGGATCCGGGAGTTTGATAAGCAGCACATCATCTCGGACTGACACGTCAGCGTCCGGACCCAGGAAGTCATAGGATTCCCAGACAGCCTCAGACAATGCGTCCTCGGACATTTCAGCGAGATCGGGGTTATCCTCGGGGTTGATGATCAGTTCCCCAAGGGGAATCGTGATTGTCGTCAAATGAGAGCCTCCCACTACGGAAAAGGTATATGCAGATTCTATCAGTGGGGGAGGGAAAGGTCAAAAGCGGGCGCGCTTCAGGCTGCCTTCCACGTCGTTTGGGCGAGGGATGCTGACACAGGTTCCGGGGCTTGTGCGCGGAGAGGGGGCGAGGCGTCGCCACCAGCGCCTTGATTGGGTGAGAGGTCGCCCCCGAGGACGGCGGCTCCAATGTCAGACCCCCGTAACCCTTTAGTTTGATGAGCAACTATGCACAAGAGTAGGCTCACCCCCTCCTAACCTCCCCCTCGAGGGGGAGGGACTGGCGGTCCCCTGCCCGGGTGGGAGGGTTAGGGGCGGGGGAAACCAGGCTTTGAGCCCCTCGGCTGCGCAGGGGTCGTGGATCGCGGTTTGCGGTCGGTTACGGGGGTGTTTGGGTGCCGAGGGGCTCAAAGCCCGCGCTAGAGCAGCCCCAGCCAGCGAGCGACGTCGTCGCCGACCCCAGCCATGTCCAGGGCGATGGGCAGCAGCAGGATGCCCATGGCGTTCATCCGGCGGGAGCCCCAGAGGACGGGGATGAAGCCGATGGCGGTCGCGACGACCATGATGGCGAGGCCCACCGGGCCGATCAGGCCGAGGACGACCGCCACCAGCAC
>CAYMAQ010000454.1:0-2355 GCA_964388385.1 uncultured Anaerolineales bacterium
CCGCTTTCAGCTTGATTTCGCGGAAGTTATTGGATAGCCAATCCTTAAGGCTGTCACCCTTCAGCGTACACCCGTCCGCTTTCCACGTCAAACGTCGGATTTTGTTACGATTTATCGAACTTGTACGTGTTTTTGCTTGACCTCATTGGGGTTCCCGAGTAGTATGAAGATGAAAGTGTGCATTGTGTCTTCATAGCTTGCGCTATTGTTGGCTGATCCGAACCCTATGCCGTTTACCGTTTGCGAACGATCCTTTCCCTTTGAGGATTTTGCTCAGTTTCATACCGTCTACCCATCCAAGTGTTGGGGTGGGACGCCCAAATGTTGATTTTAGCGTGATTGTAAGGATGGAGGTGCCCGACGTTAATTTCCACTGGGAGGATGGCGCTCCAGACGCACGATTGCCGTCCGATCATTTCTCTGCCCATTGGACCCGCGAGTATGCGTTTAAGGGTGGACTCTATCGTTTCCGTGTGACGGCTGATGACGGCGTCCGGGTCTGGGTCGATGAGCAGTTGGTACTCGATGCCTGGACGATTCAGCCAGAAACGGAGTATTCAGTTGACATTGAGATCTCGCCGGGGAACCACGTGATCGCGATTGACTACTTTGAGGAGACCGGGTGGGCGACGATTCAGTTTTCCTTCAGCCGGTTAGGAGCTGCACCTGCGCCTTCGCCAACTCCTGCAATGACTCCCAGCGTGTTCGAAGGGTGGTACGGTGAGTATTTCGCCAATGCTACCCTCGCGGGTGATCCTGCTGTCACCCGGAATGATGGGCACATCGGCTTCGAGTGGGGTACTGACGCACCTGTCTCAGGTTTGCCCGTCGATCACTTCAGTGTTCGTTGGACCACTCAGGCCTCGTTTTACGATGACAACTACGCTTTCTGTGCGATGTCCGATGACGGTATCCGGCTTTACGTCGATGATGTCCTGGTTCTGGACGAGTGGCACCCTTCCAATGCTGTTCCTTAGGATTGGCTATCAAATAACTTCCGCGAAATCAAGCTGAAAGCGGTGCAGAAAGCACCCCAAACGTGGAAGTTATTGAGCTTTCAGCCCTTATTGTTCTGAGGTTGACATGACATCCGGGGTTCATTGGGTGAGAGCCGAGTACTACGAGGATTCGGGTGATGCCCTTATCTACGTCTGGTGGAAGCGGCACTGATTCACATCTTGCTGCTGCAAAGGTTAAAGAATGATCGGAGGTTCCCCGGAATTGACTTTTCGACGAAAAAAGGTATCAATTTGATTGGTCGGGTTTCGGTTCGGGATCAGGCCCGCCGAGGCTTTAGTTTCGGTTGAAGAATGGATTACTCAATGGTTAGGAGGCGTAATGCTAGTATCAAGTAAGGAACTCTTGTTGGATGCTCAGAAACATGGCTACGCAGTCGGGGCGTTTAATACCAATAATCTCGAGATAACGCATGCGATATTCCGTGCGGCGGAAGCTAAGAAGGCTCCAATTCTGGTTCAGTTATCGTCGGGAGCCGTACGATACGCGGGTGTCGAATTTTTGCCGATGATCGTGAAGAAGGCCGCTCGCCTTGCTGACGTGCCGGTTGCGATGCACTTGGATCACGGCCCGGATTTCGCCACCGTGATGACGGCTATCCGCGCAGGATTCACCTCCATTATGCGAGATGCGAGCAAGTTGCCCTATGAGGAAAATGTGGCTGAGACACGCAAGGTTGTGGAAGCCTGTCATGCCGTGGGTGTGCCGGTAGAGGCTGAGATTGGTCGACTTGGCGGTGCAGAGGAACACGTCGTGGTCAGCGAGCGTGAAGCGATGATGAGCGACCCTGACGAGTGCGTACGCTTTGTCGAGGATGCTGGGTTTGATTTCCTCGCGGTCGCGATCGGTAATGCGCACGGATTCTACAAGGGGGAGCCCAAGCTCGATTTTGACCGTCTTGAGGCGATTCGCGATAAGGTGCCAGTTCCCTTGGTGCTGCATGGGGCATCGGGAATTCCAGATGCGCAGATCACAAGGGCGGTGAAACTCGGTATCTGCAAGATCAATATTGACACCGAAATCAGGAACGCGTTTATCCGCACGATGCAGGAGTTCACGGAAGAGAATCCGGATCAGATTGATCCTCGTAAGGTCTTCCGCCCCTGTATTGATGCGATGCAGGCTGTAGTCGAGCATAAGATCGAGATCTTCCGGAGTGCGGGACGCGCCTGAACCGACGTTCTTTCCTCTTGTCTTGAGTGGGACCGGCTCTAGACCCTCACTTCGTTAGGAGTTGTGGTTGGGGAGAGGGTAAACCCTCCCCCCATCACATTTTAACGCATAGGAAGCCGTTGAGCGTTTGTATGCGTGCCCATTCCGATGTTCTCAAGGCTTATG
>CAYMAQ010000455.1:0-2352 GCA_964388385.1 uncultured Anaerolineales bacterium
GGCGACTTTGACGGTCTCCCTCTTGTAGAATGCGCGGGGTAGCGGTTGAAACAAGTTGACTTTTCCTTTCCATTGCTGTATTCTCGGAACACTATGGATCAATTGGAGGATGTATATGAGTGATATTCCTGATTGGCTGCGAGAACTCGCGACCGAGTCCGATCAAGACGAGTCTTTAGAGGGGGGGGTATCGGGAGAGGAGGGGGCGGATGAGACGGTCGCTCCCGATGATTCGACTGCATACGTGACAGGCTCTTCCGTGGCTGAGGTGACGCCTTCGGAAGCTTCGGAGGAGATTCAGCCTCAATCCACCGACCGGGACGACCTCGATCTGATGGAACAATTGCGCAGTCAAGTCGATTCTGAAGAGGAAGAGCGTTCCGAATCCTCGTCACCGGCCCTATCCTTTTCTCTTGACGATGTGCTCATTGAAGGACTTGATCCGGTCCAGCAATTTGTGTTAGCTGTGTTGCTCTTCTTGGACGTGTTAGTCATCGGTCTGCTCTTCTTGGTGATGCTGGGGCGTATTTCTATCTGATCTTTCTCTTCGGCGCTTATCTCGGGTCGCCAGGCTCCAGCCTTATCCCCTGACTCTGTCGCAATGGTGTGCGTGTTCTCCTGGGTTGGCCCCTTCTCACAGGGCGCGTCCCAGGGTGAGTTGTGCAATCCGCCGCATCTGGGCCGTAAAGGGACTCTGCTGGTGTTGAGAGACGAGCGGCGTTCCGTTGCGCATAACCTTCTGCTGTACGGGTTCGTAGGGTAGGTCAACTTTTACTGACACCCGCATCATTCGGCTTAAGGTTTCTGCTCGGGGTCGCTTCCCCGGACTCGTCGAATTGTGAACGATCAGTATCCGGTCGCGCCAGGGCTGGAGCGACTTGAGCGTCGCTAGCGTCGTCTGGATAGACGGTGGATCGTCCCCGGTCAACAGCACAATCCGATGTGCTCGGTTCAGCAGGGGTCTCTCGGAGTCCGTCAGCCTCGGCGGCATATCGATGACGACCAGGCGCGCGGCGTTGGTGAGCGCGTTGAGGCCGGTTTCAATGTCCGAATCCGTGAACCAACGGTCGATGGGCGGGACCGGTGGCGCACAGAGCACACGTATGCCGGATCGGTGCTCGAGTAGGAACGAACTCAAGGGGCGGTTCTTGTCCTGAAGGTAGGCTCCCCAGTGGACCGTAGGCCTGAGTCCGAGATAGATTGCGCTATGTCCGGAGTTCGGTGAGAGATCCCATAAGATCGTGGGTGCAAGTTCTTGAAGGATGACGGACAGATTGACCGCGACGGTGGAAACCCCGATCCCTCCCCTGAGGCTCAGTACCGGGATCACCGCGCTCTGTGGCATCTCAATGCTTGGGGCGTTGGTGAGCATATCGTTGACGATTTGCTCGAGAGCCTCCATATTGACCGGTTTGGTCAAGTGGGCATCGGCCCCGGCTTCAAGGGCTGCTTCCCGGTCGACCGGTTGGCCCCGTGCGGTCAAAATGACGATGCGCATATTCTTGGTGCGCGGATCGCCACGCAACCTGCGAACGACCTCATATCCATCTATCCCCGGCATCATAACGTCGACCAGCGCGATATCAGGCTGCTCCTTATAGGCCTTGTCCAGACCCTCCCTGCCGTTCTGAGTGAGAATGACCTCGTGATCCGTTCGGCGTTCGAAAAACATGCGTAGCAGGCTGAGCATGTCGGCACTATCGTCAATAATTAGAACCCGGGCCATATTATCTCCTTCTTGCTCGCTGGCGTCCGATCGGGCCTTAGGGCAGCGTTCAAACTGCTCTCTCCTCAGGATGTCGTCCCGGATCGCTCCCCAAAGAAACTGACGTTTTTCCGGCTGATAATGGCGGCTCCACCCTGATACTGGATCTCAGGACGAAATGTGCAGCTCGCTGTAACCTCCATCAGGGTGATGAATTCCCCCGCCTCATTGCTCAGGAACGAGCGTGGATCAAAGGACCGGGAGATTGTTTGCATTTTCCCCTGTAACTCGAAGTACGGGGCCGTCATCGCGATGCTGACCTCAACCATATTGCCCGCACGATAGCGTTGATCTCGACGCATCGCATCTCGGCTGTCCATCGTAAGCACGAAATCGAGATTGGGCTTAACCAGGAGCATCGTTTCGTAATAAGCACTGATGGTTGCCGGATCGGTAATCGGGGACAGATAGGCATCTTTGATCAGAAGATAACTGGTATTGAGATCGAAGATGGCCTCGGGGAGGTTCTGATTGCCGATTGGAAATGCCCCGGATACCCGATATCCGTGGGCAAAGAAATCCGCTACAATCTCTTGGGTGTTCCTTGACTGCTGCATTGATTCCTCCCGTTGTTATCCGTGACCGGT
>CAYMAQ010000456.1:0-2345 GCA_964388385.1 uncultured Anaerolineales bacterium
ACCCTGCTTTGGGCAAATCCCTGGCCACCAGGTCGACAGACCTCTCCAGGGTCCTCCAGGGTCCTTCAGGGCCCGTCGGCAGGCGCGATGCTTTTCACGAGGCGTCCCGGGCGGGGATGGATCCTCGCCCCCGTCCAGGACGCAGGACCCGGCACGCATCGAGGATCGTCCTCACCCCATCGGTGGGGTCGGGTGCGTTGTCGGGCGCCGTGGAGCGTCCTGGACGGGAGCGGCGGCGCGATCGGGCTAGCTGACTTACTTCGGAGTCCCAACAAATCATAGAGTCTTCATGACCAGAGGCAGGTAGACCCTCCGAGGTGCGGCGTGCAGAAGGACGATGGCTGCGCCGAACCGATCGTCAGATTCTACGGTGTTCTGGAGGGTGTCCGTGTCCTGGTGGAAATTCTGGTAGCGAGGCTCCTGCGGAATTCCCCCGGAGTCTCCGTAGAAGACCTGTACCATCCCCGCGTCTGCCACGGAGCCGATGTGCTCGTAAGGCGTGCCGATCACCAGGTCGTCGTAGCCGTCGTCGTCGACGTCGCCGGTCGCCAACGACCACCCGAAGCGGTCGTTGGTTTCCACCGCCGTGTTGATAAACCCACCCTGGTACCAGACCCGGTCATCCCAATCGGAGAGGCCGTTGGATGCGCCTCCGTACATCACGTGGACCGAACCGGCATCGGCGTTGCCGCTGACGTTATCGTAGGGCGTACCGATGGCAAGGTCGTCCAGCCCGTCGCCGTTGAAATCACCCGCGGCCAGTACGCGCCCGAAGAAAGCATTGTCCTGGATCTCGCCCGCCACGTCGGTGTCGTACCGGCTCCAGAGCCAATCCCGATGGGGAGGGGCAAAAGCGGAGGCCGACGCGTACAGCACGTGAACCGCACCCGAGTTTGTGTAGTGCGTGCCCGGCTCTTCGCCGGGCACCCCGACAGCCAGATCGCAATAGCCGTCGCCGTTGAAGTATCCGGCAGCCAACGACCACCCGAAGCGGTCCCCCTCCTCTGCAGCATTTTCCAGTCCATTCAGGCCCTGGAAGAGCACTTGGCTGTCGTTGACGATCAGCCGATCGGCCGAGCCAAAGACGATCTGGACCGAGCCGATATCATCGTAGCCGAAGTCCTCGCCGGGCACGCCGATGGCCAGGTCAGCGTAGCCATCGCCGTCGAAGTCGCACGCGACCAGGGCGGCGCCAAACTGATCGCTTGTTTCAGCGCTTGTCCCCAGGTCATGCTCGCTGAAAAACTGATTGTCATTCGTACCAAGCCCAGTCACCGAGCCGTAGAGGACGTTGACCGCTCCAGCATCGACAACGTCGTCCGGGTGGATGTAGACGTTCTCCAGAGGGACCCCGACGGCCAGGTCATCGTAGCCGTCGGCGTTGAAGTCGCCCACTGCCATCTCCTGGCCGAAGGCGTCGTTGACCTCGGCCTCGGCGTACAGGTCGTCCTGGGTGATGACGGCGTTCCCCTCTGAGGTGAGCCCATCGGGCGCGGCGTAGAGGATCTGAATGATGCCGGCGTTCGCTTTCCCGTTGACGCTCTGGCCCGTGGCCCCGACAACCAGATCGGTGTAGCCGTCACCGTTGAAATCTCCTGCTGCCAGGGCGGTGCCGAAGGCGTCCCACATCTCCACCGTACCGGGGATACCGCCGCTTCCCTGCCGCCACAGATCGCCGGACTGGGTGGGAATGCCGCTGCCGTCGGCATAGAGAACGTGGATAATGCCGGCGTCCGTCGTGGATGACCAATCCTCGCCCGGCGCACCGATGACCAGATCAGCGTGATCGTCGTCGTTGCCGGTTCCCAGAAGTGGCCTGAATGGTTCGGCAGCCCAAACGGGCCGCGACAGGCTGCCCATAAGGATCAGGATCAGGACGACCTTTCCCCACCGGACGCGTTTCTCCGGTCGTTTGCCTGCCGCGAGGTCAGCGTATAAGTTCGGGTTTCGGATCATACCATCACACTCCTTGGATTGTATGGATGACTCTCCTGAAAGAAGATCGTTTTCACCGCAGCGCACGGGCGGATGGACTTCATCCGAGTGGGCTCTACGGTAAGTTAAGCTTTTTTTTCAGTAGAGTCAAGTGTAATTACCGGGATTGAAATCCCTTTCCAAGCCGCGACCTAAGACCACGTCGTCCACCGTCCGGCCTTCCCACCGGGGCCTCATCGGACAACGGGACAACCGGATAACCGGATAACCTGCCCACCTTCAACCAGAATCCGGAATTACCCCCCCCTGCTCCCTTGAATCGCCCCTGCCGGTCCCTTATACTGAGAATAGAACTAATGATCGACCGCACAGGAGGTGCCCCGTATGACAGGCCCCAAACGCGTCACCGA
>CAYMAQ010000457.1:0-2345 GCA_964388385.1 uncultured Anaerolineales bacterium
TTCCCAACCACGCCTGTCCGGTCAGCAACCTCTTCGACCGGGTCACCGGCGTGCGTGGGGACGCGGTCGAGGTCGTCTGGCCCGTCGCCGCCCGCGGTACCGTGCGGTGAGTTTATGGATCTGATCCGGAATCACTAAAGCGCTTCTGTGTTGCTATGGGCACCACGAAAAAGTTTAGTGATTCGTGTTCCGATCTGTAGAAAAGAGTTCGAGGAGTTCGATCTGAGTGCTCAGATGCCGAGTTCGGATACCAGATACTCCTCGAAATAGGCGTATTCTTGGCTGTCCGGGTTTGCCAATTCTTCCAGGTAAAATAGCTCGTGGGTGGTAGGCGTTTCTTGTTTCCAAGTCGCGGGTGCAAGTGTAGTTTCGACATTTATGACGGTCCAGAATTGGGTAAAGCCATCAGCTTTCGCTTTCTGGTGGCTTTTCTCAGCTTCTCCTAGGCGGTTGTGAATGTTGGAGAAATCTGTTCCTCCCTTGACCTCGATGGCTATTCGGTTGCGGAAGGAACCGTCCTTGAGTGCTTGGCGAATGGCGATATCCGGATCTGGCGAGAACTCGATCCGGTATATTCGTCCGGTGGCGCTTTCAATTTCCAGGGAAGTTTCAGTTTCCCCTCGAATTCTATCTGAGACTATTGCTTTAATGATACCAAATACGGTTTCGATCGCTTCAACCCCTAGATTTACATTACGAGATCCTCTGAACTGCGGCCCCAGCGTCAGAAGCGTCAGTGCATTGAGTGTGCTTTGAGATAGATCGGGTAGACCGTTAACGAGAAACCAGGCACTTTTGATCAGGCTTTCGCAACACGGTTCCAACAAAGCCTCAGTTCCGGCGGTCAGGTCGTTTTGTTTCTCCATTCTCTGGAATCTTGAAAACGGGCCGGTGTAGAATTGTTTTTGTGAAAAGCCCAACAACAGTCGATAGTATCCGAGGAGCCTCGGCTTGGACGATAAAACATACGGAACCGGATAGACCAACTCACCCCGGATGCCTCTTTGAGCTGTAAATGCCAATTTCTCTTGACCGGCGAATTGACCCAACTGTTGGTCCAGGACCGCGATGTTCAGGGCTCCTACGTGCTCAAGCAATGCGGGGAGTAAAAGCTTTTGCTGGGCTTGTTGTAGGCGTTCGTAGAAACCTAGCTGTAATTTCGGAAGCAGTACCGGGAACTCTGTCACAGATGGCCTCTCAATTTGAATTGGGTTGGATGAGATGGAAGGTGAAGCCATACTCCGCTAGCCGATTCTGGGCAATCTCGATGTATTCCGGTTTCAATTCGATGCCGATAAAGTTACGGCCATGGAGCGCTGCCACGACGCCGGTCGTCCCCGAGCCGAAAAAGGGATCGATCACAAAATCGCCTCGCCGGCTACCGGCGAGAATGCAGGGCTCAACTAATTTGGTCGGAAACGTTGCAAAGTGAGCTTCACTGAGGGGTTCCGTCTGGACGGTCCAGACACTTCGCCGGTTCCTTCGATTGCCATTGACTCCGGGCTCCTTTGCCGCTTCGTAATCATAGTAATATCGTTCATTTTTGCTCAGGAGGAAAATCGTCTCATGGGCCCGGGTGGGTCTGTCTTTGACGCTTTCCGGATGTGGATTGGGCTTGTGCCAGATGATCTCGCTTCGCAAATACCATCCATCGGCCTGGAGCGCCATCGCAACCCGCCACGGGATACCCACGAGATCCTTGGGTTTCAAGCCGTCCGGGGTGGGCGGTCGGTAGGACATCGCGCGGGCCGGATTCTTCTTATCCGGGGCACGGCGCTTTCGCCCCCCGCTGGTGTAACTGTCTCCCAGGTTCAGCCAGAAGGTACCATCCTCTTTCAGGACTCTTTTGAGTTCGCCGAACACGGTGACAAGGGCCTCCACGTAGTCATCCACGTTCTCTTCCGAACCGATTTGGTCGGAAAACCCGTAATCCCTCAGCCCCCAGTAAGGTGGGGAGGTTATGGCTGTTTGACATAATCCAGCCGGTAAGGCTGATAGTACATCATAGGCGTCGCCAAGATAGACCTTGGATTTTTCCGACACCTCTGAGAAGATTAAAGTAGGCTGTACGACGGTCTCAGTTTCCAGGCTCATATGAACGTATTGTATTGCGCGGGATCTGATAGTCAAATCACATCTTCTGCGCCATTCCTATGATTTGCGCTATACTTGCCTCACACCGAGTGGATTCGCCACGCCAAGGACATCGATGACCATACCCTTACGTCAATACTGGACCCTCCTCGTCCGCTACCTCAAACCCCAATGGCCGCTGGCTGCGCTGCTGGCCCTCCTCATCTTTGGGAACATCGGACTTCAACTCGTCAATCCCCAGATCATCGCGG
>CAYMAQ010000458.1:0-2342 GCA_964388385.1 uncultured Anaerolineales bacterium
CGCACGCCGGTGACCCGGTCGAAGAGGTTGCTGACCGGACAGGCGTGGTTGGGAATCACGGTCACCCGCTCGCCGATCTCGGGTCGCTTTGCGCAGCGGGAGAGATCGACGTGCCCGTGCTCCTCCGACATCGCGTAGAAGTGGGCGTCCGGATACTCCAGGATCAGCCCGTGCCCCTCGAAGCCCAGCAGATCCGAGGAGAAGGTCTTGCTCCCCCCGTCCAGGATAGCGCGGTCGGCGGTCGGGCGGCTGACGACGGTGGTGATCACACTCAGCGCCACCTCATCCAGGGTCATCGCGCCGGACCTGACGATCGAGCGGTCGCCGTAGACGTAGGTGCCGGCCCGGTACTCGGTGACCTCCTTGCGCTTATGGGCGTCCCACATGCCGGGCGTCCCACCGTAACTGACGCAGGGGATGGGAATGCCGTCCGGCTTGAGCTGGGCGCGGGTTTCCCGGACAAAGTCGTCGCTCTGCTCGTTGTGCGGGAAGGTCATCAGCCCGCCAAAGCGGAGGGGGGCCAGCCCGGCGATCAGGCCCGCCAGCTCCGCCGCCTCCATCGGGGACTGCACGCCGCAGCGGTGCGCCCCGGTGTCAAACTCCACCAGCACCGTCAAACTGAGTCCGGCCTTGGTGGCAGCCCCAGCGTATCCGCGCACCGTCGCCGCCGAATCCGCCGCGACCTTGACCAGAGCGCGATCCGCCAGGCGCATCAACCGGGCCAGCTTGGTCTCCCCCAGGATGTTGTAGGGAATCAGCACGTCTTTGAGGCCGGCGTTGACCATCACAACGGCCTCGCTGACCTTCTGCGCGCAGATCCCGACGGCGCCGGCCTGCATTTGCCGCCGGGCGACCTGCGGCACCTTGTGCGTCTTGATGTGCGGTCGGTTATCGATCTTGTGTTTGTCCAGGTACGCCTGGAGCCGGTCGATATTGGCCTCCATCCGATCCAGATCGATCACGACGGCGGGGGTCTCCAGGGTGTCCCGGTGCTTCAGAGTCCTCTGCTGCATCAAGGTTATTCCTCCGGGACCACGGCGATGCAGTCGACCTCGATGGCCATCTTGGGCGGCAGGCCGACCTGAACCGTCGTGCGGGCCGGGAAGGGCCTGGTCAGGTATGTCTCGTAGATCTCGTTCATCTCGGGGAAGTTGCCCAGGTCGGCGAGGAAGACGCCGACCCGCACCGCGTTCGCCCACGAGGTCCCCGCGGCCTCCAAAAGGGTGCCGACGTTCTTGAACGCCAGCTCCGCCTGCTCGCGGAAGGTCCCCAACTGCATCTCACCGGTCTCCGGGTCCACGGGGCCCTGCCCCGAGACGTAGACAGTCTTGCCCGCGCCGACGATCGCCTGCGAATACGGCCCCTGCGGTAGCGCACCTTTGTCGGTTCTGATTTCCTTGCGCATTGTTCCTCCTTGATTGTGTATGTTTCACATCGGTTATTAGGATCCTCCAAGGACGGCAAATGTCAAGCGCTTGGACCATTACGCCCCTGACGTTCGAGCAGGCGCAGCCAGTTGCCGTGCATAATCGCGCTCACGTCCGCGTCCTCATACCCGCGTTCGCGGAGAATCTGGGCGATCCGCTGCAGGTCGGCGATGGTGTCCACGTCGTGGGGGGACTGCTCGCGCCCGAACCCGCCGTCCAGGTCGCTGCCGATGGCGGCATGGCGACTGTCGCCCGCCACCCGGCAGATGTGGTCGATGTGGTCGACGACGTCCTCAAGGGTAACCGAGTCGGGCGTGCTGACCCCCTTGATCCAGCCGAGCTCGAGCATCCAGGTATCGCACGCCACCCCGATCACCCCATCCCGCTCGACGATCGCCGCGATCTGGGCGTCGCTGAACTGCCGCTGGTGCGGCACCAACGCCCGGCAGTTGTTGTGACTGGCGAGCACGATCCCCCGGAAGCGGTTCAGGGCCTGCCAGAAGGCCCGGTCGGAGAAGTGCGTCAGATCCAGGATCATCCCGAGCCGATCCATCTCCGCCAACAGGCGCTCGCCCCGGTCGGTGAGGCCCTGCTCGGTGCCGGTGCCGCCGCCGTAGCGCCCCATCCCATAGTGGACCGGCCCCAGGATCCGCAGGCCGTCCTCCCACCACGCGGGCAGATCCTGCGGCTCGAGGATGGGGTCGGCCCCCTCCATACTGATGACCAGGCCCAGCGGCGGTGGCGCGCCGGGATCCTCGACGTCCGCCTCATCCCAGGCAGACCACGCAGCGACGTGGCGCTCGATTTCGGGCCAGCTCGTGAGGATCCGCACGTGGCCCTGCCGTTCGAGCGCGCCGTAATAGGCCCGCTGGCCCTGCGCCGCGCTGTAGGCCTGGGCCGGCGACCGATAGTCGA
>CAYMAQ010000459.1:0-2337 GCA_964388385.1 uncultured Anaerolineales bacterium
TCGTTGTCTATTTTCGAAGGAGCGATCCCTGCCTCTTGAAGGCCGGATAGGGCAATTGCATTTAGGACTCGTCTATGCACACAGGGCTCAAAGCCCCGTTATTAACGATACTAACCTTTGCTAAGAGGGCGTCTGGCACCGAAACCACTCCTAAAGACACGGGGCTTTGAGCCTTTACTGCCAACTGCGATTGCCCTAGAAGGCCGGACACGGCAAGTTGACAAGGTATACAGAATCGAATATCATTATAACGAAAGTAAGCATGGAGAACCTCCGACCCGTTCGAGCCCTCCGGGTTTGACGGGCGATAAGGTGTCGAGAGCAATCTCGGCGCCCGCCGTGTTTGCAAAGGAGGCATCTCGTCTCAAGACCTTTGAGATGAGGTGGCTCCTTTTGTGTTGGGGCTCCCACGTGTGGCTTGCGTGACAGGGTACCCAGTACGGCGCTCTATGCGTCCGGCACAAGCGTTAAGAATCCTTTTCAGTCTCTGGACGTTGTGGTTTTCGCTTCATCTTACGCCTTTAAGGAGGACACGTATGTGGATGCTTCGTTTGGATATGACCGATCGTTCCGTCTCGTTGGAGGAGATCCCGGACCGCTATCAGCAGCTCGGCGGGCGTGGGTTGACCTCCACGCTCATCGCGGAGGAGGTCGATCCCCAGTGCCACCCGCTGGGCCCCAACAACAAGCTCGTCTTCTCGCCCGGTATCCTCACCGGCACCGCCTCGCCGACCTCCGCCCGGCTCTCGGTAGGGGGGAAGTCCCCGCTGACCGGCGGGATCAAGGAGTCGAACGCCGGCACCGGCTGGGCGCCCGCGCTGGCGCGGATGCAGATCAAGGCGCTGGTCGTCGAGGGCATGCCCGAGGAGGATGAGGGCTACTGGATGGCGCACCTCACGTGGGAGGACGACAAGCCCAAGGTCGCGTTTATGCCCGCAGATGATTACGTCAATCGGGACCTCTACGAGGTCTTCCCCGAGGTCTACGAGATGTTCGGCGACCGGGTGCACGTCTCGGGCGTTGGGTCGGCGGGGGAGTTCGGCTATCCCAACGCCGGCATCGTCTTCAACGATATGAAACGCAAGCCCACCCGGTACTCCGGTCGTGGCGGCTTGGGCACCGTGCTGGCGAGCAAGAAGTTGAAGTTCATCGTCCTCGATCCCCAGGGCGCGCCCGGCGTGGAGATTGCCGATAAGGAGCGCTTCGACGAGGGACGCAAGAAGATGCGCGACGCCCTGATGGAGCACGCCATCACCAAGCCCAAGGGCGGCCTTAACTCCTACGGCACCGCTATTCTGATCAATATCCTCAACGAGGCCGGCGGCCTGCCGACGAACAACTTCCGGAGCGGTCGCTTCGAGGGCGCCGCGGAGATCGCGGGAGAGGCCATTTTTGAGAGCAACAAGGAGCGGATGGGCAAGGAGATCTACAACCATAACTGCAGCCCCGGCTGTATCATCCAATGCTCCAACACGCTCTACGACGAGGAGGGCGAGGAGATCGTCTCCTGTGTCGAGTACGAGTCGGACTGGGCGCTGGGGGCCAACTGCGGCATTGACGACCTGGATGCCATCGGTCAGATGGTCAAGCTCTGCAACGGTTACGGACTGGACACCATCGAGACCGGCGTCACCGTCGGCGTCGCGATGGATTCCGGTGTGATCGAGTTTGGTGACGTGGAGGGCGCCATCGATCTGGTGGAGCAGATGGGGAAGGGCACCCCGATGGGACGGATGCTGGGTATGGGCGCGGAAAACGTCGCCAAGGCCTTTGGAAATCCCCGCTCGCCCACGGTCAAGGGGCAGGCCATGCCGGCCTACGAGCCCCGCGCGGTCAAGGGCATCGGGGTCACCTATGCCACGACGACGATGGGCGCCGACCACACCGCCGGCTACACCATCGCCCCGGAGATCCTGGCGGTCGGCGGCGAGTCCGATCCGCTCAAGATGGAAAAAGCGAAAGCCGATCTCAGCCGCGCTTTCCAGAAGACGACGGCGCTGATCGACTCCAGCGGTCACTGCCTCTTCATCGCGTTCGCCGTCCTCGACATTCCCAGTGGGTTCGAGGGGATGGTCGACGAGATCAACGGCGTCCTCGGCACGGATATGACCGGGGATGAGTGGGTGGAGATGGGCGCGGAGATCCTCCGCCGCGAGCGGGCGTTCAACGAGAAGGCCGGCTTCACCAAGGCGGACGACCGCCTGCCCGAATTCATGAAATACGAGAAGCTTCCGCCCCACAACGTGGTCGCCGACATCCCCGATGAAGTGATGGACAGCGTCTTCGGCGAGATGTAGATGGTCTGACGCACAAAACGCGCCGAGGGGGCACGCCCCC
>CAYMAQ010000460.1:0-2337 GCA_964388385.1 uncultured Anaerolineales bacterium
GATCTCCTCCAGCGATAAAACCCGAACCCATGAGGCAGCCAGCTCGATGGCTAAGGGCAGGCCGGCGAGAAGTGCGCAGAGGCGGACCAGATGGTGCTGGTCGGCCGCTTTGACCTGGAAACCGAGATAGGCGCGCCTTGCGGTTTGCAGAAAGAGCTGCTCCGCGTCAAACGACGCGAAGTCTTCGACTTGTGTATCGGGAGCGAAGTCCATACCTGTCAGACGATACACCCATTCCGCGCACAGATTGAGTCGCTCGCGCGAGGTGACCAGGATCTTGATGCCTGGGGCCTTTTCCAGGATCTCGACGAGGAGCGGTGCGCCATCGATAAGATGCTCAAAGCGGTCCAGTACCATCAGCATCGTTTTCTCGTGAAGATAGGCCAGGAGCGCGGCCTCGGGATCGGTCATCCCGACTATTGGGACGCGTAGCGAGACGGTCAATGCCCTCGCAAGATGCGAGGGTTCGCCCACGGCCCCGAGATCTATGTAGTGTACGCCGTGAGCGAAGGTCGTGCCTTGTTGTGCCGCGACCTCCTGGGCGAGGCGGGTCTTCCCCACACCGCCCAGTCCGGTGATGGTCAGGAGCCGGCAGTCTGCGTCGTTCAATAGCGCCGCAATCTCGGATAGCTCGGATGCCCGCCCTACGAATGGCGTCGTCGAGGCCGGCAGATTGGACGCCGGCGTTTCGAAGGCGCCCTCCCGAATCTGGTTGTAGAGGGCTTGCGTCTCCCGCCCGGGCTCGACCCCTAATTCCTCGCTCAGAACACGCTTGCAGGTTTCGTAATGCGCGAGGGCCTCTGCGCGCTGACCTGAGGTGGCTAAGAGGCGCATCGCCCAGCGATGGGCGTCCTCCAGCCAAGGCTCCAGGGCTAATTGCCGGCGTGCGTACTCGAGCGCGCTTGGTAAATCGTTCCGAGCCGCATACGCCGACATCAGATGTCCGAAAGCCTGCAAGGCCAGGGTCCGCAGGCGTTCGCGCTCAACCAGGGCCCATTCTTCGAATGCCAGCGCATGGTCCACGTGAAAGCCCTCCAGGAACTCGCCCCGGTAGTACTCGACGGCCCGACGTATCCGGTCGAGTTCCGGGGGGGGCGGCGGGTCCGCGTGCGATCTCGCCAGGCGGTAGCACACGGCTTCAAAAGCTTCGACGTCTGACGTGTAGCTCATCTCTCGGTTGAAGCAGACCATCTCCCGGTCGGCACGAATGGGGGGTGGGATCTCCGGGGCGGCGAGCTCGCGTCTCAGGTTCCAGAGCGCGCGCCGCAAGTTTCGCCGGGCGT
Organism: uncultured Anaerolineales bacterium; assembly: GCA_964388385.1. Lineage (GTDB taxonomy): Bacteria > Chloroflexota > Anaerolineae > B4-G1 > SLSP01 > PWVB01. The sequence continues at coordinate 1,284 of CAYMAQ010000460.1, forward strand.
TCGTCTCCGGCAGGTCCCCCCACAGGAGGGTCATCAGCGTGTGGCGGGGTTGTGGGCCTGGATTCATACTCAGGTAGATCAGGAGGGCACGGGTTTTGGCCGTTTCGAGGTGCAGCGGCCCATCCGCCAGCGATAACTCGCAGCCTCCAAGGACGCGCAGGCGTAGCCAGGGCTTGGGTGCAAGCTTGTCGTTCATAGTCTCGGTCCCGTTCTCCGTACGATATGGCACAACGCGCTTTCAACGGTTCTTCAACGCTCGCCCACTATAATCATACTACATTCTGCTCGTGGAGGGAAAACGATGGCCCCACAGATACCCTACGGTCTTCGGTGACGATAGAGCCGCGTGAGCGATATGAAATCCAAGGATGAACCGTTGGCCTATCGTGTCTATGTTCTGCGGTCCTGGCAGGTGGGACTTGCGTCGGACTGTGACGCTGCTGTGTGGCGGTTTAGCCTGGAGGATCCCATCACCCGCCAGCGCCTTGGATTTGCAGACGTGGATGCGCTGACGAGATTCCTGGTGGCGGAATTTAACAGGGATCTCGAGGGGTGCTCGGAAGAAGCGCGCGGCTAGGTCGGTGAGAGCAAGCATCTTAACACTGCTCAAGGCCCCCGTCCTGGGGGGCGGTCTCTGAACCAGATAGAGAAGCTTTTAGGGCGTGATGTCGTTTGCATTGAAAGAAGGAGCCAAGAGATGAGGGATACAGGATGTATGCGTTTGAGGGTGGCGATCGTGATGGCGGTGTTGAGTCTTTCGTTGGCGCTTTGGGCCGTCGGTGTAGAGCTTGCCTTGGCGCACCCCGGCGCGACGCAAGCCTGTGTGCCTGGCCCGCACAGTGGGATTCTCACGGGTACGCAGACGTGGTGTCTGTCGGACAGCCCGCACCGGATCAGCGGCAATATGGTCGTGCCGGGGGGCATGACGCTGACGGTCGAAGCGGGCGTTATCGTCCAGGGTGATGACGGTCGAGCGTTGCTGGTGGAGGGCTATCTGGAGGCGCTGGGCACCGAGACGCAGCCTATCACCTTCACCTCTGCGTCGGATAGCGGC
>CAYMAQ010000461.1:0-2333 GCA_964388385.1 uncultured Anaerolineales bacterium
CTGAATGATCCGCCGAACTTTCAGAGGGGTCATCGGTACGTGTTTCGCTATAGCGTGAGCAGTCTCAGCCATCGCTTTACCTCACCATCACCTTTACTTTTTTCTCCCGCATGACGTGCCCACGGAAGGTCCGGGTGGGCGCGAACTCACCCAGCCGATGCCCCACCATGTTTTCGGTGATGTAGATCGGCACGTGACGGCGCCCGTCATGCACAGCAATGGTATGTCCGACCATCTGCGGGAAGATTACCGAAGCTCGTGACCAGGTCCGGATGACGCCTTTTTGACCGGTACGGTTCATCTCTTCAACCTTCTGCAACAACTTAGGCTCTATAAAAGGGCCTTTTTTCAACGAACGGGACATAAGTCAACCTCCCTCAATTAGCGACGGCGACGACGGCCACGATTGGCCTGTCGATGCCGAACGATGTACTTCTCGGTGGCACGATTGTGGCGTGTCTTCCGGCCCAGCGTCCGCCAACCCCACGGCGACTTCGGCCCGGGCATTCCGATCGGAGACCGACCCTCACCACCACCGTGCGGGTGATCGCGGGGCGACATAGCCGAGCCACGAACACTCGGACGCCAGCCTCGCCAACGCTTCGCACCCGCCTTACCGAGTTTGACGTTCGCGTGCTCGACATTCCCAACTTGCCCAACCGTTGCCATACATTTCTCATGAACCCGGCGCACCTCACCACTGGGAAGACGCAAGGTCACATAATCATCTTCCTTGGCCAGCACCTGAGCTGCCGCACCGGCAGCACGAACCATCTGCCCACCCTTACCCGGATGGAGCTCCACGTTATGCACCATCGTGCCCAGTGGAATACGGGCGAGGGGAAGTGAATTACCGGCCTGGATCTCGGCTTCGGACTTCGAACTCACAATCCGTGCTCCGACCTTCAAGCCCAACGGCGCCAGAATGTATCGCTTCTCACCATCTTCATAAACGACCAGAGCAATCCGCGCGGAGCGATTGGGGTCGTACTCAATCGTCTTCACGTGGGCCGGGATATCATACTTGTTTCGCTGAAAATCGATCAAGCGATACCGGCGCGCGTGTCCACCACCCCGGTGGCGAACGGTAATGCGCCCATAGGTATTACGCCCTGCTTTGTGCGTCAATGGGCGAATCAAGCTCTTTTCGGGCTCAGATCGCGTGATCTCTTCAAATGTCTGCCCGGTCATCCAACGACGACCCGGTGACGTCGGCTTCCACTTCTTCATCGCCATCTTATGCCTCCAACGCTTCGATCCGCTCACCGGGCGCTAGCGTTACGATCGCCTTTTTCCAGGGCGCGTTCTGCACACTCGCTCGACGCCCACGGAGATAGCTGTACTTGCCCGGCATAATCAGTGTATTCACACGCTCCACCGTCGCCCCGTAGATCTCCTCGACAGCTTGCTTGATCTGGAGCTTGTTAGCTTTATCATCAACAACAAAGACGTACTTATCCAGTTCGCGTTGAAGATAAGCCTTCTCTGTCTCTAAAGGTCGAATAATCACATCATAGACATGCATCAGACCTGCTCCTCAACCTTCACGTCAGCAACACCAAGGATGGACTCCAGCACCGCAAGCGCATCCAGGGGAATCACAACCATATCCGCGGAGAGCAGATCTCGAATGTTCAGATACTGGGCCCGCAGGATCATCACCGATTGGAGATTCCGTGCCGAGCGCTCGACGACCTCATTGCGGTCTGCCAATAACAAGAGCGTCTTCCCCTGGTCAGCCTCCAGACTCCGCAACGTCTCAACCATACGCTTGGTTTTCGGTGCGTCCATCGTCAACTGATCAACGAACACCAACTGCTGGTCCGCGGCCTTCACAGCAAGCGCCGAACGCAAAGCCCCTCGACGCATCTTTCGCGGCATTTTCTTTCGATAACTGCGGGGCAACGGGCCGTGTGCGACGCCGCCACCGACAAAAATCGGGGCGTTCCGGCTGCCGTGTCGTGCCCGTCCGGTTCCCTTCTGACGATACCACTTTGACTTCGAGCGATTGTTTTCACTCCGGGTGCGGGCCTTATGCGTCCCGGCCCGCATATTGGCCATTTGGCGCTCAAAAGCTTGGTGCATCAACGGAACATTAACGGGAACCTCGAAGATATCCGGACGCAGCTCGATATCGTCGACCTTCTCACCCTGCATGTTTTTCAAAGGAACAAGCATGGTTATCGGCCTCCTTTAGGAACTCTCTGCTTGCGGGCGGTCTTGATGATAACCAAGCCCCCCTTAGGGCCAGGCACGCCGCCGCTCACAGCTAGCAGATTGCGTTCCGGATCCACCAACACAACTTCCAAATTCTGAACCGTCGTCCGGCGGCT
>CAYMAQ010000462.1:0-2330 GCA_964388385.1 uncultured Anaerolineales bacterium
ACCTGTCTCTATGTAGTTCAGGATGATACTTGACTTATTCTCTATAGAATGCTGACCATCGCCTGTGAAGAGCCGGGAAATCCGCAACCTCCTCAAAGGTTATCGTCATAGTCCTAACTTCCGTTTCATTGAATCATCTGACGTTTCGAATGAGGATCTTCACACGTACCTCAAGCGCTGAACAGCCTGTGACGTTTCTTAGTATACATCATTCCAAATACATTGAAGTCGTTGTCGGGCAGAACAAGGATAACGTCCGTCGATCTGACGACCGTCCCGGACGCAGGCACGCGCTGCCCGAAGCCGAGGGTTCGGGTGGGTGCACGAGTGAAAGAAGGTCATTTTCACCGCAGAAATCACAGAGATGATTTAAAAATATTAAGCGGATGAACTGAATCCGCCGAACAGAGAGGTGGTCTTGAAAATCTTTATCTTTTCTTTGCGTTCTCGCGGATGGCGTGAATCCGCCCGTGCTCTGTGGTAATTTGAGTTTTTTCAGTGGAGTCTTAATCTAGTATCGGGGATTCCTAGAGATCCACTAAGAACTGTCTTACGTGAGAGAATACGGGATGGTTTAACGGCAAATATCCTGCTTTTGCAGCTATCCCAAGGTCAAGACGAGGTTTAGATCGTGAGGCTAGAAAGACTTCGGTGCTTTCCACCACTGGGTTTTCTGGGGGATTGAGTTTTATATGCTCTTGTATGCAATCGAAATATCCTTCTTCAATCCATCCCATGGCTGCCAGGAAAGCCCTCACTCTAGCTTTTGCTGGATTTCTGGGAAATTCTTCCTCGTCGATCTTGTTTTCAAGGCAATGGATATAATCATCTACACAGTCCATCGCTGGATCATCGGCAACGGACGCCAAGCAGAGATCCTCAAGCATTCCGGCTTCCTTTGAGTTCGGCAAAATCATAACGGATACACGGAGCGAATGATCAGTTACTGGCTGAAGGGGCGCTGACGGGACTGGAAGACCTACATTTTCTAGTGCACCACAGAGACTTCTGAACGCACCATCGGGATCATTGTCGGCATCCATAACTAAACCCAAAGAAGTAAGGATTTCATGCCCAGGGCCCTTGATCCAGGCGCCAAGGCGTTTACTGAACTTGGTTTTTCCCTTGACAGGCCTTATATCAACATCATCGATGCCAAGTTGGGAGATCATCGCCTGAAAAAAATAGACTTCATCATCACCTTCGACAAGGAGTAACTTCGGTCTAGTAATCCTGTCCCTCGGCATCACCGAACCTCCGCATCTAACTCAAATGCTGCTTCCAGCATTTCCCGATCATAGGTGACTGCTTCAATCTTTCCCTCAACTCGCTCGAGTCGGTGGAGCGCGAACTCGTCTTGTCCCTTGTCAGCTAGAGCTTGATATGCGGCTTGAACACATTCGTAACTGTGTGTCGTGGCGTAAACTTGCACATTGTATGCAGTTGCGATATTGCTAACGACTTCCCATACTTCGCGCATAACCGAATAGTGCAATCCGTTCTCGATCTCATCGACGAGTAATGCTCCATCTCGGGCTTGTGGGATCGCTAGAACGATTTGCAACAGCCGGCCTACTCCGTCTCCCATATATGCCAACGGCATAAGTCTGTCAGTCCCAATATCACCGTAAATGACTGGAGTATCCATCTCATAGCGTATCGTTAAATCTTCTAGCCGAGGCTCCACTACGCTAAGAGCCTCAACAATTTCAGTTTGCCGTTTGATAACCTCTAGATCCCCAAAGCGAGAAGCTAATATCTGGAAGTTTTCACGCGTCCGAGCAGATTGAAAAATGGCGCTGGGCTCCTTGACTTCCTTAGGACGCTCAAACCTGATATTGTCAAGTTCCACATAGGCATGAGCTTCTATTCCTCCTTTAGCTTCGAAAATGACTTCCGTTTGCACAGGTGACGTTGTCTCTTGTCCTGTTACATCGGACGACAGAGTTTCATCACCATTTCCACCGATAGCAGGTCTTTCACTCAATGAAACATGGGATGTGTACTGTTCCCGAACTGTGATTTGCAAGGAGAATGTCTCATCATTATAATCGTGGCTAGTCAGTTTTATAATTTTATCTCGGTCAAATCCGTTAAAGATATCCTGGTAAAACTCCTCGCGCTTTACCCGGTTGAATCCTCTGAATCGGTTGAGCATCATTGGAAGCTCAGGATTGTAGTATCCATAGTGGAGCCATAAAGCCTCAAGCAAAGCAGTTTTGCCTACGTTGTTCTTTCCGGCCACTAAATTGATATGAGCCAGAGGACCGACATCTAGTTCCTCAAAGCAACGAAAATTACGGACTTTGAAAGATTTATACATAGTGTTT
>CAYMAQ010000463.1:0-2293 GCA_964388385.1 uncultured Anaerolineales bacterium
TCTATAAGCGCGGCGCCAAGATCTGGGTGCGCGGCCCGCAGAAGCGCGGCGAGGTGGAGGCGGTGGAGACGATGGTCGATGCGATGCACCGGGCGTGCCAGCTCTGGGCGGCGGGCAAGCAGGCGGATCTGACGCAGATGCTCGCGCAGACGGGCTACGGGCAGAGCGGCGCGTTCTGGCAGTTCTGCCAGGCGGTGGCGGAGAGTCTGATCAACGGGAACAAGGAGAAGCAGATGCTCGAGGGGCTGTTGATGACGAAGGAGCGGACGATGCGCGAGATCGCAGACGTCGCGCCGGGCGGTGGGGAGGAGGGTGCGGGGGCAGAGCAGTTACGGCTGGAGGAGTTTTAGACGGGATTAACGGGATTGACGGGATTTTGGGTCAGGTGCAAAGCACGTCCGTGCGCGTCCCATCGATGATTAGCAACCCGGAGGAACATCACAACCAAGTAGCGAGGAAGAGAGAATAACTAAGAAAACGCGTAAAAAACACTGAAAAACGCGGAATTCCGCGTTTTTCCACGCAATCTCCAAGAGAATACTAACCAAAGCGGCACTTTTGATGTGAAAACCCATACCGGGGATATAGGCTTCTCGAAACTAGGCCCGAGAAGCACACGGCGTGGAGCCGAATTTTGTCCCCTGGCATCCCCATCATAGCGTAAATTGGGCGTATTTGCAAGCGCCGGGAATTGAGGGTAAGAGATACGTGGATGTGGCTATCCACGTTGAGCGATGAAGGAAAAATCCTGTGAATCCCGTCAATCCCGTCAAATGCAAGAGTTCCGTTGATGACAATCGGTAAGTCAATCCGGAGGATACGATGAAAGTAGGCGACAGCGTGCGGGTCAAGCCCGGCGTGGAGGACGTAGACTTCAACTATGAGATCAGCGGCTGGCAGGGCCGCGTGGTCGAGGTGACCGATGAGTACGTGATGGTGGCATGGGACAGCCATACCTTACGCCACAACGTGCCGCCCGCGATGATTACCGACTCCATCGAAGCGGGCCTGAGTTGGACGACCTATGGATTCGGTCCCGAAGAGCTCGAACCGGCCGAGCCGCGCGATACGCCTGCGGACGTCGAGCAGGCCGTGGACGAGCTGGAAGAACGCCACACGTGGGATGGGCTGGGGCCGGAAGCGGAACTGATCCAGGAGGTGCTCGCCGGGATCAATCCAGACGACGATTACGAGCTGATGAAAGCCTGGTACGCGTATATGGAGGACCACCTCGAGGTTCCCTTCGAGGCCAAGGTTGACGAGCACCAGAGCCGTGGGCCGTTGCGGGCCCGCGACCGCGTCCGTGTGCTCGACCTGGCGATCGTGGACGACCTGTATGGGGTCATTGTGGGTCTGAGACACAGGCGCAGGCACTATGACTTCCCCCTTTGTGACCTGGCGGCCCTCGATCAGGGTTCGGAGAATCATCGGATCGTGCAAGCGTACCGCGTGTGGTTTGCCAATCGCTAGCCGTTAGGAGACACTTATGAAAAACTGGTTCGACCTCATCCCACCGCACGAGGATATCCGCAAGGGGCACTTCGACGAGGCGGTCTTCGCCGCCGACCTGGGCGACGTCGCGGCAGGCACCGCGCCGCCCGACTGCGGAGATCGTGCCGGAGGCTGAGGACGAGGGCCCGGCGCAGCTCAGGCTTATAGAATCCACAGATTGACGCAGATTAACACAGATTATGGATCTGGTAATAAATCCTTGAAGCGTTTACGCGTCTCCATAGGTTTCAAGGAAGAATGAAGCGTTTCATATCCGGATCCATAAGGACAAAAATCTGCGTGAATCTGTGCTAATCTGCGGATAATGGAGAAGAGAATGGTCGAGAAAGATCCCAGGACCTACGCCATCATTGGCGCCGCGTCGGACTGTTACTCAACTTCGGCGCCCCCTCCCTGGACTATAAGCGTTTTATTTTTACACATTATGCATCATAATCTGCGCAAATCTGTGTTAATCTGCGGATCGGAGGCAGCAGAATGAACTGGCAAGCCATCATCGCCGCCGGGGAACAACGTACCGTCGAATTCAAGAGCGGCTGGGGACCGCTGCCCGACCGCGACCTGATCGACACCGTGGTCTGCCTGACCAACGGCGGCGGTGGCTATCTCTTCGTCGGTGTCGGCTTTGAACGTCCGCAGATGGAACATAGGAAAAGGGCGTAACGCGCACTACGTTAAGAACGAAATGTAAAGGGTCTTTAGGAATTCGCGGGGTAATCCGCCGGCTAGCGCGTTTGTTCCACTACATCTTGGACAAGGCTATCATAACTACCTAACTGCA
>CAYMAQ010000464.1:0-2285 GCA_964388385.1 uncultured Anaerolineales bacterium
TGATCGAGGAGATTCGCCGGCAGTTCCGTGAGGAGCCGGGCATTCTCGCCGGTACCGTCGAGCCGGACTATGTGACGTGTGTTTCGCTCGCATCCCAGGATGCGCTAAAATCCCTGGTCTTCCCGTCATTCATTGCGGTTGCCTTGCCGTTGATCGTCGGGTTTGTGATGGGCGCCGAGGCGCTGGGTGCGTTCTTGGGCGGCGCGATCTTCACCGGCATTACGTTCGCGCTCCTGATGGCGAACGCCGGTGGTCTGTGGGACAACGCCAAGAAGTACATCGAGAGTGGCTACTTCGGTGGCAAGGGCTCTGACGCGCACAAGGCCGGTGTTGTCGGCGATACCGTCGGCGACCCCTTCAAGGACACGGCCGGTCCGTCACTCAATACGCTGATCACCGTGATGTCGCTGGTCTCTTCGTTCTTCGCGCCGGTGATCGCGGCCTTCCAGATTTTCTAACGTCTGGACTCCCCTCATCACCAAGCCCCTGCAGGGTTCCTGCAGGGGCTTCTTTCATGCTTATCGGGTACGTCGTGCAGCGAGGGTTTTCGGCGGCGCTCGCGGAGGGTTTGGGGCTGTGTTTTACGCTAATGCCGATCCTCTGGAGGGCGGTCGATCTGCTCGATCATCGCTGCGATCCGGGGGTGGTCCGGTTGCATAGTCCGCGCCTCTGAAAGGGCCAGACGGGCGCGGTTCCGTTGGTCGAGGTGGTAGTAGGCTGTCGCCAGCAGGAGATAGCGTTCGACCGTCGGTCTGGACGCCAGGGCTTCCCGCAGGTGGATCACCGTCAGAGCCCAGGTTTGACGCTGGGCGTACTTTCGCGCCCGCAGCCAGAGTCCCTCTTCGCTGTGGGCGACGTCGGGATCGACGGTCAGGAGCATGCGTCGGGTCCCGACGTGGAAATGGGTGTTGAGCCTCATCATCGCCCAGATCGACAGCGCCGAGAGCCCCGCGATAAGCGCGCCGGCGGCCGGCACGCCCCACGTCATCAAGCTGAGAAACTGCCGATCGCCGGGGCGGGGTGTGACACCCTCGATGGGTTCCCACGGTTTCCCGAGGAATCCGGTGGTGAGGACGATGACGATCATACTCAAGCTCACGAGCGCACGGAGCGCGCTGAGCCCGCTGCCAACCCAATAGGCGGGCGCCCAGCGGCTGATACTGCACAGGAGCGTGGGCAACGAGATCGCCACCGCAGCCAGCGAGAGCCAGAGCAGATCGGGAGGTACAATCTCCGAGAGAGGAACACCCATAGGCGTCGGCCCCGCGTCCAAATAGAAAGCGATGAAGGTCTGGGGGTCGATCCCCTCGACGAGCCTATCGAGGATCGAGAAAAGAAGCAGCGGGATCAGTCCCCCGATCAAGGTGATGACCAGCTCCAGACCGCCCAGGGTCCAATAGAGGGGGATCGGCGAGGATTTCCGTTCTTTGACCCAGAGTCTCCGATCGCACGTCTCACAGGTGCGGTCATCCCACTCCGTGGGCCGACCGCAGAACGGACACGCGAGTTCGTCCTCCAGGTCGAGCGGAGGGGTGTCTTTTTCGCCGCCGACTTCGGGGATGGGGTCCGCTTCTTCTTCTGCCTCACCCCGTGCGGCCCGAATTTGTGAGAGACGCTCGCGGGCCTCTTTGTGGTCCGGATCGAGCGTGAGCACGTTTTCGAGGCAGACAATTTGGTCCTCGACCGACTCTGATGCGTGGGCTAACCCCCACCAGGCGCGCAGATTTTCCTCTTCGGCCTCAATCACCCGCAGGAAGGCCTGTCTGGCCGGCGTCAACTCTCCATTTTCCAGGTGTCGGTAGCCTGCTTTGACCCAGTCGTGGATCTGCTGCGCTTGCAGCGCCTGCAGTTCGGCTTGGGCGTCCTCGTTATCCGGATCGAGGGAGACCACCTGTTCGAGGCAGCGGATGCGTTGTTCCAGCTCCGTATAGGCTTTGCTCATCCACAGCCACGCTTCGACATACGTGGGTTTACGGGCAATCGCTCTGAAGATCAGATTCTGTGCATCCTGCTGCCATCCTGCCTTAAGCGCCTGGATGCCCGCCTGGAGCAAGGCCTCGGGTGTGGCGTTGTCGGGTTCTCTCATACCATGCCTTTTATGGATCTGATCATGAATAACGCAAGCGCCTCTGCGTTGATGAGCATCACGGAAACGTTTAGGGCTGAAAGCTCAATAACTTCCACGTTTGGGGTGCTTTCTGCACCGCTTTCAGCTTGATTTCGCGGAAGTTATTTGATAGCCAATCCTTAGTGATTCGTGTCCGGATCTGTAAGCTGCTTTATTG
>CAYMAQ010000465.1:0-2282 GCA_964388385.1 uncultured Anaerolineales bacterium
TGTGCTAGAGTGGAATTGAACGGATAGGATTCAGATCATCCATCACGAAACAGTCCTGGGTGGATGCTCTGATAAGCCCGACGAATTGAATCAGCAGGAGGCGGTGATGAGTCCGAGTGAGTTTCCCGATTATATGCACGAGGTCTCCGAGAGCGGCGACGTCCGTACGGGATCGCCGCTTCCGCTGGGAGTCCATCGTCGGGGTGAGGGCGCGAATTTCGCGATCTTCAGCCGGCACGCCACGGGGGTGCGGCTGGCGTTTTTTGACGATCCCGAAGACGCGGAGCCCGCCCGGGTGATCGACTTCGATCCCGTGTACAATCGGACCGGGGACGTGTGGCACGTGTGGGTGGATGGTGTGCCCGTCGGCCAGCTTTACGGATACCGGATTGAGGGGCCGTACCAGCCTGAGCAGGGCCACCGCTTCAACCCTGGCAAGCTGCTGCTCGACCCCCTCGCCGAGGCCGTCACCTACCGCGAAAACTGGGATTTCGGCCCGGCCCTGGGCTACGACCCCAAGGACCCGGACGAGGATCTCTCTTACTCCGAGGCAGACGACGCCGGTGCGATGCCGAAGAGTGTCTTCGCCCCCGGATATTTCGACTGGGAGGGGGACGAGCCGCTCAAACAGCCATTGGCGGAGACGATCATCTATGAGACCCACGTCCGGGGCTTCACGGTCGATGACTCCTCCGGCGTCGAGCACCCCGGTTCGTACCGTGGGTTGACTGAGAAGATCCCTTACCTGCAGGAACTCGGCATCACGGCGGTGGAGTTGATGCCGGTCCAGGAGTTCAATGAGGACGAGCTCGATCGGGCCAACCCGGAGACGAGGGAACCGCTCAAAAACTACTGGGGATATAACCCGGTGGCTTTCCTCGCGCCCGAGTCCAGGTATTGCTGTCGGGGCACGACCGGACATCAGATTCTGGCGTTCAAGGAGATGGTCAAGGCCCTTCACGACGCCGGCATCGAGGTGATCGTCGACATCGTCTTGAATCATACGGCCGAGGGGAATCGCCTGGGGCCAACCGTCTGTTTGCGCGGCGTGGACAACGCGATCTACTATATGCTCAAGGATGATCGGCGCCGTTATCAAGACTACACCGGCACGGGCAACACGATCAAGGCCGACCATCCCGTCGTGCGCGATTTCATCCTGAACACGCTGCGCCATTGGGTGGTCGAGATGCACGTGGACGGCTTCCGCTTCGACCTGGCCTCGGTCCTGGGTCGGGATGAGGAGGGGGAGATCCTCGCCGACGCACCCCTTCTGGAGCGCATCGCTGAGGACCCCATCCTGCGGGAGGCGGAGCTGATCGCCGAGGCCTGGGATACCGGCGGAGCCTATCAGGTCGGCGAGTTCGCCGAGCGCCGTTGGGCCGAGTGGAACGGGCGCTATCGGGATGACGTGCGCCGCTTCTGGCGCGGCGACGAGGGGGTACTCGGGGATTTCGCCAGCCGGATCGCCGGCAGCGCCGACCTCTACGAGGGCTCGGGCAAGGGGCCGGAGCGGAGCATCAACTACGTCACTGCCCACGACGGCTTTACGATGAACGACCTCGTGAGTTACGATCGCAAGCACAACGAGGCCAACGGCGAGGACAATCGTGACGGGATGGATCAGAACTACAGTGAGAACTACGGCGTTGAGGGTGAGACGGACGACCCCGAGATCCAGGCCGTGCGCCGCCGGCAGATCAAGAACTTCTTTCTGACGTTGTTCGTCTCCCGTGGCGTGCCGATGATTCTGGGCGGCGATGAGTTCCGCCGCACCCAGCAGGGCAACAATAACGCCTACTGCCAGGATAACGAGATCAGTTGGTACGACTGGTCGAAGCTGGAGGAGCATCGGGAGATTCACCGCTTCGTCCGCAATATGATCGCGTTCCGCAAGGCCCATCCCGTCCTTCGAAACCCCGCTTTCTATACGGAGGCGGATATTCGCTGGTTCGATCCGGAGGGCGAAGACCCGAACTGGGACGACGCGGGTGCGAAGTGCCTGGGATGCACGATGGTGGGCGGCGAGGACGATGATCTCACCCTCCTCTTCAACGCCTCGACCGAATCCGTCTCCTTCACGCTGCCCGACGTTCCCACCGGCGGTCGGTGGCATGTGGCTGCCGATACCGCTGCGTCGGCGCCTGAGGATATTGTTGAGGCGGGGGAGATCCCCGAGGCTGAGATCGCTGAAGGGGGGAAAGCTTACGCGGTGGGGCCGCGGTCGAGCGCGATTCTGGTTGCTGTCACGTAGAGAACGCGTGAGAACAAATGATGAACAG
>CAYMAQ010000466.1:0-2265 GCA_964388385.1 uncultured Anaerolineales bacterium
GTAACCGCCGCCCAACCTCCCGCAGCGTCGCCACATCCTCCGGATGGATCGCGCCGTCGGGCAGCGGCCCGGTGTTGAGCAGCAAATTGCAGTCCTGCGCCTCCGCCTCGTCCAGCATTGACATCACCGCGTCTGGCCCCTTGTGGTTGCCGTCGTCCGCCTGCGTATAGCCCCACGCGCTGGGCTGGAGGGTGTCGCAGATCTCGTTATGCTGGTCCTTGTTGCCCTCCCACGCCTGCTGGGCAACCTCCGCCTGCGGCTCGCCCACCTGCTCCCGGACCCGGTCGGCCAGGGAGTGGCCGTGGCGCTCCGGCGAGGCGAAGTCCTCATCGCCGTTGGCCCCCTGCTTGAACGCGATCAGCGTCTGCGGCTGGAGCGCCCGGATCATCGCGTAAGTCTCGTCGATGGGGAAGAGATCCGGACGGGCATAGTATCCCATAATCGGATCGAACCAGATGCCGGCGAGCGGGCCGTAGTTCGTCAGCAGCTCGCGTATCTGGGTATGCACGAAGTCGAGATAGTGTTGGAAATCCTCGTCCTTCTCCCACTTGTACCGGGGCTCCGGCTCGTCGTAGTCGGGCCGAGCGATGGGGAAGACGTCCCGCGAGTAGAAATAGGGGTGGCGCCAGTCCAGGGCGTAGGAGTAGTAGAGGAAGAGCCCCAAGCCCTTGGCCCGGCACGCCTCGGCCAGCTCGCCCACCAGGTCGCGCCGGGCCGGGCTCTCCACGCTGGTGTAATCCGACGCCTGACTCTCAAAGAGACAGAAGCTGTCGTGGTGGCGCGAGGTGAGGTTCACGTACCGCATCCCGGCCTCCAACGCCAGGTCGGTGATGAAATCGGCGTCGAAGGCCTCGGCGGCGAACCGAGCCTGGAGCCGTTCGTACTCGTCCAGGGGGATAGCCTCCCGGTACATCACCCACTCGTGGCGGCCCAGCAGGCTGTAGAGCCCGTAATGCATAAAGAGGCCGAACTTGGCATCGGCGAACCAGGCCAGGGCCGCGTCGTGGGGATCCTGCCGGTAGAGATCGGCGTAGTTGGAAAGATAGCTGGGAACTTGCGTGGCGGGTTCTGTCGTCATGGATCGCTCCTTTTTTCGTTCGGGTGGGCTTGCCGGGTTACAAACCGGCAAGCCTTTTCAGTCGGTATCGGATGACCTCGGCTAGCGCTGAATATCCAGGCTCTCCTCCCAGATCATATGCTCGAAGTTTAGCTTTTCCGCGAGCCGGCGGGAGCCGGCGTTGCGTGCGTCATAGCGATACTGCGCGACGATGCCGCGAACCTGACACCACTCGGCGAGCGCGGTCACCACTGCGGCGCCCAGACCCTGCCGGCGGAAATCGGGATGGGTGAGCACGCCGAGGTCCATAAAAGAGAGGAACCAGAACCCGGTGGCGACGGCGACGATACGGCCGTCCTGCGTACAGGCCATCCCGATGGTGTCGTCAACCGAGACCTCTGCCTCATCGACCGCCTCGGGCTCGCACGCGGCCTGGAGCGCATTCAGGGCAAAGCGGTCGTCCCGTTTCAAAGTCCTGATGCGGAATCCGGCGGGCGGATCGACCGGTCGAAAGCTTTCGGGGTTCATATAGTGGAAGTGCGTGACCTCGCACGTCGGGATCGTGTCGTTTCCCAGGCTGCCGGTCAGATCCTCGGCTTTGAGGGAGGTCTGCGGCGACAGCGTCGCAAGCACAGCGCGTATCAATCCGCGGAGCGCGGACGGCGCCTGGATGACCGTGTGCTCCCCGGCGTGCCACAGCGTCAGGCTCAACGTTTGTCCTTTGCGATGCCGATCCGTGGGCTGCAGGGTCGTCCCGGGTTGGGAGAGGATCCGGAGCGAGCAGCCGAGACGCCGGGTCCACGCCTTCAGGATTTCAGTCTCGAAGGGACTCAGTGTCATGGGACCTCCGGATTGGGAACGAGGGTCCAAAGTCGCGGCAGCGGGCGGCTGGCCTCCATCGCCGGGACGTCAATAGTGTCTTGATGGGTCTGCATCATTGTCTCCTCCAGCGCTCTCCGTGTCGTCCTGAAGGGACACGGAGGATATCTTCCTTTCACCCAGTGTAACAGATAACCCCGAAACTAGCCACCGGGTCGCGGATCGTTTCCGAGTCTTTGGTGAATGCCTGAACGGGCACTTCCGAAATTCCAACGTTCGGCTACCCATCTTAAACTTTATCCAAACCTAACCCAGAGTCAGTCACCTGTTCTTTTGTGCTAGAGTGGAATTGAACGGATAGGATTCAGATCATCCATCACGAAACAGTC
>CAYMAQ010000467.1:0-2263 GCA_964388385.1 uncultured Anaerolineales bacterium
GGAGGGGGTGATCCTACGGTTGTGAATAGTCGCTCATAAAACTAAAGGGTCACGGATTCTGTTTGGCGTTCAATCGGATATGTACTTTGAGACGAAGGAGGAAACGTCATGGCATCCAGGTCTTCTGAACATGTGATACGCGAACTGCTATCGACGGCGGATGTCGAAGTGGGCGGTGACAGGCTGTGGGACATTCAGGTGCACGATTCGCGATTCTACGACCGGGTTCTTCGCGAAAAAGAACTGGGGCTGGGCGAATCGTATATGGACGGATGGTGGGATTGTGAGGCCCTGGACCAATTCATCGCCCACGCCTTTCTAGCCGATCTTCCCAGCAAAATTTCCGGCAACTGGCGGCTCGCCCTGCACGCGCTGCGGGCCAAGCTGTTCAACCTGCAGTCCAAGCGCCGGGCGTTTGAGGTTGGGGAGCATCATTACGATCTGGGCAACGATCTTTACGAGGCGATGCTGGATAAACGGATGAACTATACCTGCGGGTACTGGCGCGAGGCTGATAACCTTGATGACGCCCAGGAGGCCAAGCTCGACCTGGTCTGCCGCAAGATCGGCCTGGAGCCGGGGATGCGGGTGCTGGAGTTGGGATGTGGGTGGGGGAGTTTCGCCAAGTACGCGGCAGAGACCTACGATGCCCACGTGGTGGGGGTCACGGTCTCGAAAGAGCAGGTCGAACTGGGAAACGCACGGTGCAGAGGGCTACCCGTTGAGATCAAACTTCAGGACTACCGGGAGGTGAGCGGCACGTACGATGCGGTGATCTCCATCGGCATTATGGAGCACGTGGGGTACAAAAATTATCGAACTTATATGGAAGTCACGGACCGGTGCTTGAAAGACGACGGGATCGCGTTCGTCCATACCATCGGCAGCAACGCCAGCACCGCCTATGCCAATGCATGGACGACCCAGTACATCTTTCCCAACGGGATGCTGCCCTCCATCGCCCAGCTTGGAAAGGCGATGGAGCATCTCTTCATCATGGAAGATTGGCACAATATCGGGCCGCATTATGACAGGACGCTGATGGCCTGGCACCGGAATTTTGAGGCGGCCTGGCCCGAACTCCGCAAAAAGCCGGCGTATGACGAGCGATTCTACCGGATGTGGCGTTACTACCTGCTTGGCAGCGCCGGTGGCTTTCGGGCGCGGTCGACCCAGCTCTGGCAGATTGTGATGACGAAACCCGGCACCCCTCAGCCCGAATGCCGCAAGCTGTAGGCGTGGTGCGGGAGGTGAAACCCGTATGAAACGCACCGAGGTTCTCATCGTTGGGGGTGGACCGGCGGGCGCGTCCTGTGCGTGGGCGCTCAAGCGCCAGGGTGTGCCCTGTCTGATCCTGGATCGCGCGCCATTTCCCCGGGTCAAATTATGCGCCGGATGGATCCAGCCCGAGGTTATGCAGATGCTCGATTTCAGTGTTGAGACGTATCCGGGCGGGCTGCTCGCGTTTGATTCCCTCCAGGTCTCGGTGCGGGGGATTCGGCTGCCCGTTCCCACCCGCCAGTACGCCATCCGCCGGGTTGAGTTCGATCACTGGCTGCTGCAGCGCACCGGGGTGCCGGTCGAGGTGCATCACGTACGGGAGGTCGAGCGCACCTCGGACGGCTATGTGGTGGACGGTGCGTTTTTCGGGCGGTATCTCGTGGGGGCGGGTGGGACCTACGGCCCCGTCTACCGGGCCTTCTTTGAGGCCATCTCCCCCCGCTCCCCCGAGTCCCTCGTGGTGACCCAGGAGCTGGAGTTCTCTTACCCGTACGAAGATGCGCATTGCTACCTCTGGTTCCTCGAACACGGACTGCCGGGCTACAGCTGGTACGTGCCGAAGGTCGGCGGATATCTCAACGTGGGCGTGGGCGGCAAGGCGGAAAAACTTCGGGCGCGGAACGACTCGATCAAGCGGCACTGGACGCTCCTGATCCGCAAGCTCAGACGCCTGAGCCTGCTCGACGACCGCCCGCTGCGGCCCAAGGGCCACAGCTATTATCTACGGCAGGACGACAGCGTCGTGCAGGTCGGCGATGCCATGCTCGTCGGGGATGCTGCCGGTCTGGCGACGGTCGATATGGGCGAGGGGATCGCCCCCGCCGTGCAGAGCGGGCTGCAGGCTGCCGAATCCATCGTCTCGGGCGTCCCTTATACGGTGGAGGGTATCCGGAAGCGGTCGATGCGTCTTTCTACTCTGCATCTCTAAATTCTTTTTGCCCAACGCTTTGGATGGCCCCTGGTCCCTTGACCGGGCGGTGTC
>CAYMAQ010000468.1:0-2249 GCA_964388385.1 uncultured Anaerolineales bacterium
CGGCAGGCCTCGCAGTGCCCGCAGGCGGGCGCGTGATAGACGGAGACTCGATCGCCGATCTCGACGTGGGTTACCTCGTCGCCGACCTCGGCGACGATCCCGCCGGGCTCGTGGCCCCGGATGATGGGGGCCTCGGCCCACGTTTCCGGGGAATCATGATAGGCGTGCATGTCGCTGCCGCAGATCCCGGAGGCTTTCATCTCGACGAGGACCTGGGTGCCCTCCGGGGTGGGCTTGGGGAACTCGCGTACTTCGACCTGACCGTCGCCGACGAAGATCACACCGCGCATTGTCTCTGACATAGGGATTCCTTTCCTTTCGTGGTAAAGCCAGGTGCCGGGCACTTGCGTTTTTCAAGTGCCCGGCACCTGATCGTCTTCATGATTAGAAGGTTGAGAGCGTCAGGCATCCGCAACCGAGGCGTCCGCAACCCAGGCGATGTCGAGTTTGTGCAGGGTCTCCATCGTGGGGGCGCCCGTCTCGGTGTCCCAGCCCATCATGCCGTAGAACTGGGTCACCGCACGATCGAGCGTCTCGGGCGCGACGGGTACCTCGTTATCCGAGGTCGTCATTTGGGGCTCCGCCATCCGCTTGGGCAGGACGTCGTCGGCGCGGGTGATGCCCTCGCGCATATTGAAGGCCCGTGCCATGGTCACGACACGCTCGCCGGTGGTGATGAGCTCGTAGAGATCGGTGCTCTCCCACCCGGTGATCGCCCGGATGATCTCGACGATCTGCGTGTTCTCCCAGGGGATGAACATACACAGGCCCAGGCTGTTGACCAGCCAGCTTTTGTTGGCCGCGACGGTGTAGGCTCGGACCTTATCCGCGCTCAGGTCGGTGGTGGGCACGGAGGTGTAGACCCCCATGCTTTTCCATCCCTCGCCGATCGGGTCCGCAGCGACGCCCTCGTCCCAGATGTTGTGCATATGATCCGCCCCGGTCGGGGAGACCGCGTAGCCCAGGGCCTGCCCGTGTCGAATCCGGCACTCGTGCATCGGGAAGGGCTGGCCCTTGACGTTGATGGCAAACGCTTCCGCGCCGTTTCCGATCTTTTCGGCCGCGATCTCGGTGCCCTCGGCAAGCAGGTCGCCCAATCCCTCGCGCTCTGCAATCATGCGGGTCAGTTCGACCATCGCCTTGCCGTTGCCGAAGGTGAGTTTGAGGCCGCCGGTATCCTCCTCGGTCAGGAGCCCGTTCTCAAAGCACTCCATCGCGAAGGAGACCGCCATCCCGGCGGTGATGGTGTCGAGGCCGTACGCGTTGCAGATCTCGTTGGCCTTGGAGACGGCGCGTAGGTCGTCCACGCCGCAGTTCGAGCCGAACGCGCCGATGGTCTCGTACTCCGGCCCGCCGTACTGCGGATCGACGTCGAAATCCTCGTCCTTCACCTCGACGACGCGCTTGCAGCGGATGGGGCAGGCGTAGCAGCCGCCCTCGTTGATCAGCAGGGTGTCGCGCAGCGTCTCGCCGGAGATGCCCTCGACGCCCTCGAATTTTCCGTCCTGGAAGTTCCGGGTGGGGAGGGCGCCCCGCGCGTCGAGGCCGTTGATGCCGCCGGGGGTGCCCAGTTCGTGCATGCTCCACGCTTTGTCCTTCCAATTCTGCGCCATGAACGTCGCCAACTCCCGGAAGCCCTCTTGATCGGCGATCGGAATCTTGGTGGTGCCGCGCGCTGCCACGCACTTGAGCTTCTTCGAGCCCATCACGGCGCCGATGCCCGTTCGCCCCGCGGCGTGTTTGAGGTCGTGGATCACGCAGGCGTACCGGACCTGCGTCTCGCCGGAGGGGCCGATGAGGGCGAAGCGCGCCCGCTTCTCGTCGAGTTCCTCGATCACCGCTTCCTGGGTCTCGGCGGTCGTCTTGCCCCAGAGGTGCTCGGCGGGGCGCAGTTCGGCCTCCCCGTCGTGGATCCATAAGTAGACGGGCTCCGGTGAGATGCCGGTGACCACGACGGCGTCGAAGCCGGCCTGGCGCAGCTCCGCGCCGAAGAATCCCCCGGCGTCGGCCTCCCCGTATCCCCCGGTGAGCGGCGACTTGGCGCCCATCGCGCTCCGGCCCGACCCGGCGATGGGAACGCCGGTCATCGGCCCGCCCGCATAGACGAGCACATTGTCCGGCCCCAGGGGGTCCGCGTCCTTGGGGACATTCTTGAGCAGATAGTAAGCCACAAAACCGGCCCCGCCCAGGTACCGGCGATAAAATGACGGTTCTGGTTCTTCGATATCGATGCTGCCTTCGGTCAAGTT
>CAYMAQ010000469.1:0-2244 GCA_964388385.1 uncultured Anaerolineales bacterium
AACGAGCCAGTCCCCGGCAGCGAGCCAGTCCCCGGCACCCCGCGCACTTCGCGGGGTGCCGGGGACTGGATCGCAACGCTACCGCGTCACGAGCGGCAGATAAACACCGTGATAAACTTCCGTCATGAGGTCCACCTCCGCAGAACTTCCCGTCCCCACGGCCTGGATCGACCCAGTGTCGGTCTGGCCCATCGTCGCGGTGACCGGAATCGTCACCGTCGCCGTGACAATCCGGGCCGCCAGGCTGGGCACCACCACACTCGAAGGTGTGATGGACGTCAGCCACTTGTTATTGACCGCGGTAAGCACCACAGTATTAGTAGGATATCCGTTGTTCGTAATCGTGATCGGGTACTTGACCTTTCCACCCCGGAGACCGCCTCCGGCCTGAATCTGTGGACTTGCCTCGATCTCATAGAAGGCCAGGTCAACGACCGCCTGACCTAAGTTATTTGCAAGATTTGCCTCGGGTGTCTGGGTGCGGATCTCGACCGCATGCGAGAGGGAACCAAACTCCGTCAGGTCCGACTTAACCTGGGCCGTCACCGTGATCATCCCCCGACCGCCCGGGGTGATCGTTCCGGCATTCCAGACGTAGCGCTCGCCGGGCACCGTCGTCAGGGTACCGCTGTAGTTTGCACTGTAAGTATACCCGGTCGCGGTCAACCACGAGGAAAGTGAGAAGGTGATCGAAGTATCAGACGCGGTCAATTCACCGACGTTACGGAACGCGAGCGTGTACGTAAGCGCATCCCCCGCGAGCACCAGTTCTGGATTGACCTCCGCCTCAACCTCCAGATCCACCCACTCCCCCATCGGCTTTATATTCAACTGGGTCGCGGGATCGCCCAGGAGCGTATACGTCCGCGCCAGATACGAATTGCCGAGGCGCTCGCGCCCGGCCTGCGTGATCGGACCCAGGTGCCGCTCGTCCTGATCAAAGATCGTGCTGAAGATGCCCTGCGCGACTTTCTCCTCCAGGCCAGAGTAGGCCAGGGCCGAGGGGCTGAACGCCGCGATGGCCCCCGTCTCGGTCAGCACCGTGGTCACCCACTCCCCGATCGAGCGGGTATCGTAAACGCCGGGATAGGAGGGGGGGAAGAACCAGTTGCCGTCCCAACAGTCCATCGACAGCAGGAAGGGCAGCTTCTCCATCTGGGTCAACTCCGCCAACTGGGTGTTGTAGATGAGCGGCTCGTGGGCCCAACGGTTCACCGAGCCGTGCCCCGCGTAGACCAACAGCGACGCCCCGGCGTTCCAGGATTCGGTCAGGGCCTGGGTCGCCGTGAAACAGTCCGCGTAGGGGTCGAGAGGGTCGATCGGACAATAATCACTCATATAGACCGTGTCGACGACGAGATAATCGCCGAAATACTGATTCCGGAGATTCTCCAGAATGCCATCGAATCCCTCGTCGTACGTCTTGCCGTTATCGGCGACCAGGAGCGCCTGGGAGTTCCAGACCTGCGGAGGCGCCGACTCATACGCGATGACTTTGGCGACGTATCCCTCCACCTGCGCGACGTCCTGGGCCGGGATGCGCCCCACCGCGATCTCGGGAAGGAGATAACCGGTGTCGGAGCCGATGGTCTCGGTCAGAATGTCACCAAAACGGGCATCCACCGGCACCTCACCCTGATCGGGGTCCTCGAAGGCCAAATAAGGGGGCACCCACACCGGCGTATAGGCTCCATAGGATGCAGGGTTATATCCCTTGAAATTGAAGTGTCCGTCCCCGACGAGGAAGAGATACTGCAGCGGATCGCCGGGCCAATGATGATAGGCATACGCGACCAGACCTCGGATAGCCTCCGGGTGGAAGACCCCCCCGTTGAAGAGAGGGTAGATGTCCTCGACCGCCGCAAATTTGACGCGCAGCCCCTGCCCCACCCGGTGGTCGATCAGCGGCTGCAGCGCGGTGCGGAAGTGCGCGGGTGCGATGATGAGCTGATCGGCACCCTCCGACGGGTTGATCAACGTCAGATCCGGCTCGTACCGGGTAAGCGTCGCCGAACGCAGCGGCTCCGCCAAATAACGCGTACCCGCCACGGCGTCATCGCTGAAGATCAGCTGCTCCGCCGAAGCCTGGGCACCCTCGAGTCGAATAGGGTTGAGGGGATCGGTCACGTCGTAAAGCGCCGCATCTGCCGCCATGCCGGTGAAGGTATAGGTCGCGTCTGCGGTCACCGGGACCCGGCAGCGCGCGGTGCCGTCCACGGCCCCCGGCTCGCGCACGTACGTCAG
>CAYMAQ010000470.1:0-2229 GCA_964388385.1 uncultured Anaerolineales bacterium
CGGGCGCATAAAGACATTCGTGTAATGACCCTCCCCGGAGCCGTGAAAGGTCTGACGCGTATGCTGATGAACCAGGTGCCGCATCACGACGTCCAGATCGTCGGTCAGAAACTCCCGGATCTCGAAGGAGGGCTCGCTCCAGGCCAGACCGTAGACCCCCGCCACGTCCTCATAGTCGAGGATCAGCGTCGTCTCCCGGGGACCGGCGATACGCGCGGGTTGAGGGTGCCACCGCACCGGCTCGAACGCGACCGGCGCTGCGGGTTGGGCCGGGACCAGCGCAAGGCCGTCGATCTCCACCGGCGCACCGCCGTGGGACGTCAACGTCAAGCAGGCCTCGCCGCCCGGCACCGATCCGACGTCCATCCGACAGCGCGAGAAGCCGCCCTCGCCGTTCAACACCACAAGTCCGTCGATCAGCCCGGATGCGGCCAGTTTCAGCGACGCGCGGGCCGGCATCCGGAAGCGCACCAGGAGACGACCCGCCTCGATCGGAGACGGCAGAGTCCAGCGATAGGTGACGCGGTCCCCAGCCTCCCGGCCGAACCCCTGTCCAAGGCCCTGCCCATCGACGAAGCCGTGATCGCGGACCTCGCCGCGCAAATGGCCGTCCTGAGTGAGATTGGCCCGCGGGTCGAACCCGGCAAAGCGGACCGTCTCGTAGTCCAGACCGTCCACCCACAGCCCGCCCCTGGGAAGCGAGACCGCTTGCATCCGTATCGGCTCGTCGGAATACGTGCGGACGGGGGGGAAATGGAGCGAAGCCATCGCGTGGAGCACCAGATTCTGGGGATCCGGCGTGCGGTTGACCGCCGCGACCCGGATCAGCGCCGCCTGCTCGTCCAGCCGGGAGAAACTGATATCGGTGAAGAGTTGATCTTTCCAGATGATCTCGTGACGGTGGCTGAAATAGGAGAGGTCCGGCGCCGCCTCCCAGGGATGGTAGCCCGACTCCCACTTGACGTTCGGGATCTCCACCCGCCTGCGATAGAGGCCCGGAAAAACGCTCAGATCGAAGCGCAGGGCCGTCTCCACGTCGGGGATGTGGGAGATCCCCATATAGCGTTTGGTATACGGCCCCCAGGCAGGAAGCCGCAGATCGTGGGAACCGGCGAGCGCCGAAAAGTCGTCGGAGTTGATAAGGTTATCCGGTCACTGCATCAACAGCAGACTGAGAGACATCACCAACATCCCCGCAACCAGGCCCAGGAGGCTGTCGTGCCCCTTGCCGTACGCGCGGCTGGTCGGCAGCAGCTCGTCGAGGCTGATGTAGACCATGATGCCGGCGACGCCGCCGAAGAGCACCCCCATGATCTCGGGCGGGATCACGCCGGTGCCGCGCCCCAGGATAAAGCGCAGCGCGATATAGGCCAGCCCGGCGCCCACCGGTTCCGCGAGCCCGCTGAGGAGCGAGTAGACAAACGCCCGCTTGCGGTCGCCGGTCGCGTAGTAGATCGGCACCGACACGCTGATCCCCTCGGGGATGTTGTGCAACGCGATCGCGACGGCAATCGCGACCCCCAGCGCCGGATCCTGAAGCGCGGCGAGAAAGGTCGCCAGCCCCTCCGGAAAGTTGTGGATCGCAATCGCCAGGGCCGTGAACAATCCCGTCCGCATAAGTTCATCGTGTTGATTCTCTTGAGCGTCGGCGGCGGACTCGGTACGCTCCTCGGTGCGCGCCGCGCCGGAGTCGGGTTCGGGCGCTGATGCATCGGAAAGGGGGGCTATTTTCTCTTCCGAGTGGACTTCGTGAGGGTTCTCGGCAGCCGGGATCAGGTTATCCACCAGGGCGATCAACAGGATTCCGCCAAAGAACGACCCGGCATTGACCCAGTTGCCCCAATACGACCCGTACGTCTCCGCGAGCGCCTCGGCGCCCTTGAAGAAGATCTCCACGAACGAGACGTAGAGCATCACCCCGGCGGAAAAGCCGGTCGCCACCGAGAGGAAGCGGTAGTTGTCCCGCTTCGCCGTGAAAGCCAGGATGCTGCCGATCCCAGTCGCCATACCTGCAAACAGGGTCAATCCGAACGCGATGAGCACATTCATCAGGGTATTCTCCCTCCTTCAACCAACGTCAATTGGCGTGCACTGCGTGTGTTTCGGCTATTATACTTGGGTTAGCCGAAAGTGAAATTCGGGGCGCGGGATGTCTTGCTGGAAAAGGGTGAAGCCCGGTGCAAGGCACTTGCGCCGGGCTCTGTTATACGCAACCGTTTAGTCAGGTGA
>CAYMAQ010000471.1:0-2228 GCA_964388385.1 uncultured Anaerolineales bacterium
CCTTGAAAGGGAAGGAATAGGGAGACCCCGGTATAATAGCATAATCCCCAGACGGTGCAAACCGCCGGGTATAATGGTAGGATCTATAGATGACGCTACCCAGCAGAAAGGCAACTCTGTAAACGAACAAGATCCCGCGCCGACGCCCCCGGGACGGGGGCTGGAAGCGTTATAGAACGAAGTTATTTAAGCTTGTTGCTGTCGACGGAAGCGCTGCATATCCCAATACCGCACTTATCGTTTTGGTGGTAAACTTACTCACAAGCGTACGCCCGTATGCCATTTCAGTGGACTATACTGAGGAGCATCCAGAAAGGAGCCCATGATGGGCTACAAAATCGGAATTGCAGGTTTAGGTTTCTTCGGCACCCGGTTCGTCGAGCTCTTTCAGGCCCACCCCCTGGTCGACGAATTGGCCATCGCCGACCTGGAGCCGGAGCGCACCCGGACCGTCGGTGAGGAGTTCAACGTCGGCGAGCAGTACGCCAGCCTCGATGCGATGCTGGAGAGCGACGTGGACGCCGTGGCCATCTTCTCCCAGCGCCATCTCCACGGGCCTCAAGCCGTAAAGGCCCTCAAGGCGGGCAAACACGTCTATTCGGCGGTGCCCGCCGCCATCACCCTCCAGGAGCTGGAGGCGCTGGTCCGCACGGTGGAGGAGACCGGGCTCCTCTATATGCTGGGGGAGACCAGTTACTATCGCCCCCAGACCCTCTACTGCCGGCGGGAATTCGCCAAGGGGGTCTTCGGCGACTTCGTCTACGGTGAGGGGCACTACTATCACGATATGTCCCACTTCTACCGGCCCTATATGCACTCCGGCGGTGAGAACTGGAAAGCAGTCGCCAGCTATCCGCCGATGCTCTACCCCACCCACTCGGTCTCCCACGTCCTGGGCGTGACCTTCGATCGGATCACCGAGGTCTCCTGCTTCGGCTTCGTCGACAACCACGAGGACGGCATCTTCGATAAGGACCTCAGTATGTGGGACAACGAGTTCAGCAACCAGACCGCGCTCTGCCGGACCGCCTCCGGCGGCATGGCGGTGATCAACGAGTTCCGACGGTCCGGCGCCGCGGAGAGCCGGATGAACTTCATCGGCACCGAGGCGGCCTACGAGGAGCAGCTGATGGAATACGCCGGTCGCTACTCCCAGCAGCTCTCGGTGCTCAGTTGGATCGAGCACGAGGAGAGCTACCGCAAGCCCGACGGCTCCATCGACTTCAAACACTCGGCGGAGCACTCGCACAAGCGCATGCGGGATCTCTCGGACTATCTTGACAACCACCTCGGCGTGGAGATCACGGAGGAGCGCCTGGGCGACCTGGATTCCTCGTATATCGGCAGGAAGCACCTGGGCGTGGCCCCCGTGCATCCGGTGGAGCGGCTGCCGGCGGCATTCGTCGGGATGCCTAACGGTCACAACGGCTCGCACCAGTTCCTGGTCACCGATTTCATGGAAGCCCTGGAGACCGGCAAGCTGCCCCCCAACAACGTCTGGCTGGCAGCCCGCTACAACGCGCCGGGCATCGTGGCCCACGAATCCTCGCAGCAGGGGGGCAAGGTCCTGCGGGTGCCTGACTTCGGCACGCCGCCCGCAGGTACGGCGTATATGGATCCCAGGTCCGAGCTCAAATAACCGACGTGACCACACCCAACGTCGCAATTTACCGTTGACAAAAACGCGCACACACGTAAGATCAGGGCAGAGGAGGTTCGTGAAAAGGTTCGTAAAAATCACGAATCCGCAAAAATCACGAATCCGTAAAAACCACAAAAGAAAGGACAAAATATGAAAACTATAACGCTGGGAACCACCGGTGTTGACGTCAGCGCGCTCTGCCTGGGGGCAATGAACTTCGGCAGCCGCGACAGCTATGAGACCTCGTACCAGATGTTGGATATGTACTACGACGCCGGCGGGCGCTTCATCGACACCGCGAACGCCTACGCCCGCTGGTTTGAAGGCTGCCAGGGTGGCGAGAGCGAGACGCTTCTCGGCAAATGGATGACCGAACGCGGCAACCGCGACGCGCTCTTTATCGCCAGCAAGGTCGGCTTCCCCGCCCCAGTCGATGGGCTGGACCAGGGGCTGAAGCCCGAGGAGATCGAACGGGCCATCGACGGTACCCTCGAGCGCCTCGGTATCGAGACCGTCGACCTCTACTACGCGCACGTCGACGACCGCACCGTGCCCCTGGAGGAGACGATGGCAGCGTTCAACCGCG
>CAYMAQ010000472.1:0-2197 GCA_964388385.1 uncultured Anaerolineales bacterium
ATCGTTAAGTCTCGCGAGCCGGGCGTGGATTCCCCCTCCCCTAGCCCCTCCCGGGGGGAGGGGGACCCGTTCCTCCCCCTGAGGGGTCTGACCGGTATTGGGCTCTGCGCCCTTTGGGCGCTCAGCGGCGCGGGCCGTCATCGGGCGCCCGGCACCGGAGCACGGTCCACGGGAACGGCGCCCGACTCTCCACGACCTCCAGACGCCGCGCCACAAATCTACGGAATCCGCGGGACGACCAGTGCTGCAGGTGACCGGCATCGTTGCCCCAACGGCGCAGGTTCTTGCCCCTCAGGAAATTCGCCCCCCGGAACAAGGGCTCGTTCGGCACGCTCAGCACGAGCGACGTGCGGGCAATCCGGGCGAGCTCCAACAGCGCCCGATCGGGGTCGTGCAGATGCTCCAGCACCTCCAGGCAGACGACGGTGTCGAAGCTGCGGTCGGCAAAGGGCAGATTCAACGCGCTCCCCCCCACCCACGTGGCGTCCGGGACCCGGGTCCTGGCGATCCGAAGCGCCGGCACCGAGACATCCAGCGCGTAAAACGCGCCGCGCCCGGCGCCCTGCCGCAGAACCTCCGAGGAGAACCCCTCGCCGCACCCCACGTCGAGCAGCGTGTCCGCCCGGGCGCGGGCGAGCATCGCCGCGACCACCCCGTGAAACCGGTCGATCAGCCCCTGCTGCAGGGGGTTGGAGGTCGTGTGCTTCGCGTAATTCGAGCTCTCATACCCCGCCATCGTGCGCCAACTCCTCCCGGATCACATAATCATCGCCGGGATGATGCGCATAGCGGCGCAGCATCTCGCCGATCAGACCCGTCGAGACGACCTGCAGCCCGGTGAGCACCAGCAGCACGCCCAACGTGAGCAGCGGTCGATTGCCGATCGGACGCTGCCCCAGGAACCACAGCAGGGTCAGATAGGCGAGGATGACCGCGCCCGCCAGGCCCAACAGCGAGCCGATGCTGCCGAACAGACGCAGCGGGTGCTGCAGGTACTTGGTCAGGAAGAGGACCTGGATAAAATCCAGGTATCCCCGTCCAAAGCGGCGGGCGCCGAACTTGGATTTTCCGAACTGCCGGGGCCGATGCGGAACCGGCACCTCGGTGACCCGGTAGCCCATCTGCGCCGCGAGCAGGGGGATGAACCGGTGCTGCGAGCCGTAAAGCTCCAGCTCCTCCACCACCTGGTGCCGGTACGCCTTGAACCCGCAGTTGAAGTCGTGGAGCTTCAAGCCGGTGACCGACGACACGACCCCGTTGAAGACCTTCGACGGCAGCGTCTTGGAGAGCGGATCGTTCCGCGTCTCCCGCCAGCCGGAGACCATATCGTACCCCGCATCGAGCTTCGCCAGCAGGTCGAAGACCGCCTCCGGATCCTCCTGGAGGTCCGCGTCGATCGTGACGACAACCCGACCGCGCGCGGCGGCGAACCCCGCGTTCAGCGCCGCCGTCTTGCCGAAGTTGCGCTGGAAGCGGATGACGCGCAGATGCGGGTCCTCGGCGACGTGCGCGGCACACCGCTCGAACGAGCCGTCGGTGCTGCCGTCGTCGACGAAGATGAGCTCGTAGCGCTCGCGGTAAGGCGGCGGCCCCCCCGCCAGCACGCGGGTGAGCTCGGCGTGCAGACTCTCGATGCCGGATGCTTCATTGTAAATTGGGACTACGACGGAAAGTGCTAAGGATTCATCCACGATGGCTCCTCTCCTGATCTTTTGTTGACAACGACGGATATCATCGTATACTCAAAAACAATTCGGGGTCTCTGGGATTTCGCCGGGTGACCCAAAAAACGTATCAATTTTTACCACGGATGACACAGATTTTCACTGATTTTTTTTATTTTTCTGTGAGAATCTGTGAAATCCGTGGTTAAGTTCTCGTTTCGACCATGCAAAATCCTAAAGGTCACAATTCGATGAACGTATGAAACTACTGCCTCGGATTGTAAAAGGATTGATCAATTCTGCAACCTGTCAGGTTGTCGCGTCATCCCAAACACGGGTGGGACTCATGACCGTCGATATCGAAACTGCACGACGCTATCATCAGGAGCGCGAAGCACAGCAGCGGACGGCGCGCGAGCAAGCGCGCCAAGCCTGGCTGCTGCGCACGCGCGATGCGATCCAACGCCTGGCACCCCGCTTTCCTCAGATGCAGCGCGTCTATCTCTTCGGCTCTTTGACGCAGCCGGGGCGCT
>CAYMAQ010000473.1:0-2192 GCA_964388385.1 uncultured Anaerolineales bacterium
CTGGTGAACCAGGTGGTGCCTGAGGAAGAACGCGAGGCACTCATGGAACAGGCGAATCAGTATCCGATGTATCAGATCTCAGATCGCAATCTTCACGATCTCGAACTGCTGGCGGTGGGTGGATTCTCCCCGCTGGATCGCTTTATGGGGCGTGCGGATTATCAACGGGTGCTGACGGAGATGCGCTTGGCGGACGGGACGCTTTTCCCGATTCCCATCACCCTGACCATTGACAAGGAAGATTTGCCCACGCGCGAGGAGTGGATCACGCTCTGTGATTCGCGCAACTACGTGATCGCGATGATGCGGTTGGAAGAGGTCTTCCGGTGGAATCCCACGCGTGAGGCGCGGTTGGTGTTGGGGACCACGGATTCGCGCCACCCCCTGGTCGTGGAGATGGCGCGCTGGGGCGATCTCTGTATCTCCGGTGAGCTCAAGGTCATCAATCCTCCCAAATATTACGACTTCGTCGACATCCGGATGACCCCGGCGCAGGTCCGCTCGCGATTGGCGACGATGGGCAAAGAAAAGGTCGTCGCGTTCCAGACGCGCAACCCCATGCACCGGGTGCACGAGGCGCTGACCAAACGCGCGGTTGAGCGGGTCGGCGATGCCGGCCTGTTGATCCACCCCGTGGTGGGAATGACCAAACCCGGCGACGTGGATCATTACACGCGTGTCCGGGTCTATAAGGCCCTGCTTGAGCGATACTATGAGAGGGAGAGCACGGTATTGAGCTTGCTCCCATTGGCGATGCGGATGGCCGGGCCTCGGGAGGCTCTGTGGCACGCAATTATCCGCCGGAACTATGGCGCCACCCATTTCGTTGTGGGACGCGATCATGCCGGACCGGGGACGGACAGCAATGGCAAGCCTTTCTACGGTCCGTACGAAGCCCAGGAGATGATGGATCAATACCGGGACGAGTTGGGGGTCGAGGCTGTGACCTTCCGCGAGCTGGTTTATCTGGAGGACGAGGACCGCTACGTGGCCCGTGAAGAGGCACCTGAGAGCGCGAAGTCACTCTACATCTCGGGGACCCAGGTGCGCGAGGATTACCTGGCGAACGGGAAGGAGCTCCCGGCGTGGTTCACGCGACCGGAGACGGCGGAGATTCTGCGTGAGGCGCATCCCCCGCGCCACAAGCAGGGTCTGTGTCTCTGGTTCACCGGGTTGAGCGGGTCGGGGAAGTCCACGATCGCCAATGCGCTGACCGATATGTTGTTGGAGCGGGGGCGCCAGGTGACGCTGTTGGATGGTGACGTGGTGCGGACCCATCTCTCCAAGGGGCTGGGGTTCAGCAAGGAGGACCGGGATACCAACATCCTGCGCATCGGGTTTGTGGCGAGCGAGCTGACCCGCCACCATGGTACGGTTGTCTGTGCGGCGATCAGTCCGTATCGCAACACGCGTAACGAGGTCCGGCAGATGATAGGCAATGATCATTTTGTGGAGGTTTTTGTCGATACACCGCTGGAGGTTTGCGAGGCGCGGGATGTGAAAGGGCTTTACGCCCGGGCGCGGCGGGGTGAGATCAAGGGCTTCACCGGCATCGACGATCCGTATGAGGCGCCCCAGGACCCCGAAATTCGGGTGGAAACGGTAGGAAGGACGCCCG
Source organism: uncultured Anaerolineales bacterium (assembly GCA_964388385.1). GTDB lineage: Bacteria > Chloroflexota > Anaerolineae > B4-G1 > SLSP01 > PWVB01. The sequence continues at coordinate 1,619 of CAYMAQ010000473.1, forward strand.
AGGAAAGCGCACGGGAGATCGTGACCTACCTTGAGGAACGGAAATTCCTGCCGCAGATCTGAGGAGGCGACGTGCGTCTATTCAAGAAACTGTTCGGCACGCAACCTGAACCGGTGATTGTGGTCTCCGGACTGCCGAGATCCGGCACATCGATGATGATGCGGATGCTGGATGTCGGCGGTCTGGAGGTTGTCACGGACGGCATCCGCGAACCGAACGCGGATAACCCAAGGGGCTACTATGAGTTTGAGCGGGTCAAGAAGTTGCCCGACGGCGATACCGCCTGGTTGGATGAGGCTCGGGGCCAGGTTGTCAAGGTGATCGCTGCCTTGCTCCCCCATCTTCCGGACACGTATACGTATCGGGTCCTGATGATGCGCCGCAAGATGGATGAGATTCTGGCCTCGCAGCGGCGGATGCTGATGCGACGTGGGGAGGACCCGGACGCGGTTGACGACCGGGAGATGGCCCGTCTCTTCGAGAAGCATCTTGCCCAGGTCTACGACTGGATGCGCCAGCAGGACAATGTTCGGTTTCTCGATGTGGATTACAACGTGATGCTCTCCGGCCCTGA
>CAYMAQ010000474.1:0-2186 GCA_964388385.1 uncultured Anaerolineales bacterium
AGCTCGGTTCACGCTCCGGAGCAAGGCGTACACTTATATACTGTTCTCCGACCGGGTGCAACTCGCGATACGCCCCCCGCATCGTCATCGGATTCGTCAAATTGACCAAATGAATGATGCGCGCGTCCTCTTGCTGCCAATCGGTCACCTCCAGAAAACCAGGACCTGTAACCGAGAGGAGAGGATCCGCATTCGTCGCCCAGCGCACGGCGTTAGCCAGTAACTTGCCATGGTCGGCGTTCAGCACTTCCCAGAAGATACGGCCAAGATCCCAGGGAAAATAGACGACACGTCCGCCTGCGGTTTCGTGACAAAAGACGCCCGGGAGATCCGTATGCGGGCGCCTGGGATAGACCTCCTCCATCGGTAGGTCGGGATAGGCAGGCACCAGCGTGATCGGTGGCGCTAAGGGCGTCCGGATGGGCCTCACATGAACCTGATAGCCGCCGTAAATCATACGCTGCGCATCCCTCAAACCGCTCAGAAAGACATCGGCTGTCTCCGTCTTGTGTTCCAGATTGAGATAGGCATTCTTGAGCGGCCCCTCTACCTCACCGACATCGTCGACGCCGAAGAGATCGGAAAGGCCAAAGTTCGAGCGCGGACGTCCCCAGGCATCATAACGGGATGTCTCGTACGTGGCGACAAGGCTGCCGCCCCGATTCACAAATGCGCGAAGCTGATCGCATTGTTTATCGGACAGCGCTGCAATATTGGGTAGGATAAGCGTCTTGAATCCCTCGATTCTATCCTCATCCAGCATACGATCGTGCACCATCTCAAAGGGAATTCGCGCCTCGATCAATGCTTGGCATACTCCTAAGATTGGTGCTTCCACCTTGTCGCGGGCATTGGGCCCTCCGTAGAAAGCCCCCGTCTGCTGAGAATAAACAACAGCCACCTGAGCGACCGGCTCGCCACCCACAAGATAGTCCGCGTGCCGATGGTGCCAGTCATAGAGTTCGGAAACCACGTCGAGCCAACGGTCATCGTATATCTGGGCAGAGAACTTGGTGAACCACGGACGCATCCCGTTGGCGATGCCATCGGCAACCCAAATCCGGAGTTCTGGATCACTCTGAACGGAGTCCTTCCAGCGGTACTGGGCCTCCAATCCCACGCTGAAGATGCCGCCGACGGGCTTACGACCAAATGCGGCCCGATATTCCTTGGCGTTTTTGCCATTAGCCCATGGAGGCGTGATCCCGCTGCGCGCCTGCCGATCCGCGAATAGCAAAGGCGTCATCGATGCAAGCGCCTTCATGTCCAGATCGCTTAATGCACCCCCCCCAGAGTTAGGGATATAGCGGGCTTCTGATCGGATCGCCCTTATCGCCCGATCCCAAAGGCGTGCCAGGTCCAGAAGACGATTCTCCCGCCAAAGCAGATAACGACGCCAACTCGCATCCTCCGGATCGCGGGTTCGAGGTAAGGGCAGACCGGTCGCTCCCTCGAAATTGCGCCGGCAATGCGCGCAGTAACAGACCCCGTGTCCGGTCCAACGATTGCTGAAGATACCCTGGACGGGATAGCGGGTCACGATCTCTCTATGTACCTCGGTCATAAATTCAAAGTTATAGGGACCGAGCGCACAAGTCACCCAGGCATCAGGCTTCGACCAATGGCGACGAGGACGTCCTTCCGCATCGACGGCAATCCAATCTGGATGCAGATCAAAGACGTTCTGATGCACAGCGTGGGGATCGGTTCTCGCAAGGACGACCCGGTCTTTCGCGCGGCAATCTGCGACCAAGTCGCCAAAGGGATCGCCCGATCCGGAGGGCGTCTCGCCCAACCACCGGCTTCGGTGATGAAGGGGAATATCAGTAGGGTAATAGGCGACGTAGCCTCCGGCGCTCAAACAGACGCCCTCGGCATGGACACGGTCAAAATAGGACAGCCAGAAGTCGAGATCGAAATTCGCCGGATCGTTCTCCACCAACGTAAGCTGGGCCCAACGTCTAACTCGCTCGTACCATGGCAAAGTTCCACGTTCATCACGCACGATCATCAGCCTCCACTTGATACGGCTCAGGAACAAAAATCTCGTGGGTCTCGTGACCGACGTCATATCCCTCGAACCAACCCGGCACCAGCCCCGTCCCGTTGGCAGCCGCCTTCACCATCTGACGATTGAAAGCGCCCACGTACTCGCTCTCGAGATAGTCATCCAGCGGCATCCATTT
>CAYMAQ010000475.1:0-2176 GCA_964388385.1 uncultured Anaerolineales bacterium
GCGGTGCAGAAAGCACCCCAAACGTGGAAGTTATTGAGCTTTCAGCCCTAAACGTCTCCGTGATGCCTATGGCAACGCAGAAGCGCTTCAGTTATTCATGATCAGATCCATAACTTGAATAAGACCCATCATAAATGCCGACACAAGATCAAGATTAAGAACGACGATCCAATCCCCAGGTTAAAAAACGTCACCTCCTTCATCTGAACGAAAAAGCCGAACGATAGTGCTCCGGTGTACGCCCCGGTAGATCCAAGGTCTCAGCCCTCCGGCTGTTCGTCCCACGGATAGGTCTCGAGCGCCTTTGCAGCCTCGACCAGGGCAGGATCTGAGGAATAATATCCACGTCTTTCGGCGGGGATGAGTTCTGCGATCTTCTTCATCATAAGATGACCTATCTCTTCCAGTTGCTGCCTGCGAGCGCGCCCTCGTCCTGTCGTACTGAAGGGGCCAAACGGTTTGCCCACATTGACCGTCACCGTCGCTCGTTTTCCGCGCCTTAAGCTCGGGAAAACCTGGGTGAAGCCATCAAGTCCGATTGGAAGGACTTGGGCGCCGGATCGTGCCGCCATAAAAGCCGCACCCAATCTCGGTTCCCGCAGAATATTATCAGCGCTCGAACCTTCGGGAAAGATACCCATGACGCCCTCTTGATCTAAAATCGCTTGAGCTGCCCGAAACGCAATTTGAGAACCGGTGCCACGATAGACCGGATAATATCCCCACAGCTTGCGCAACCATCCCACAGAGGCCGGTGCGTTTGGCACCCTAAAGCCCCCCACAAACTCTATCGGCCATGGAACCACACTGAGCACCGCGACGGGGTCGATAAAGCTGAAGTGATTCGCGATCACCAACAACGGACCGCGCTCCGGGAAGTGATGGCGGTTAAGGACCTGGAGGTCGGAAAGGAGTGCGAGCAGCTTATGGGTCGTCCATTGAAGAACACGCCTGACAACCCGACGACGAGGATACGTATACGTAAATTCTTTTCGAGTAAACATGCCAAGATTGTAGATAAGTCTTAACATCCGTCAAGTCGGCACAGTCAGTGATCTGGACACGCTTCGTGTTGAAGGTGCCGAATGCACCTGTATACTGGTGGGTGTGGGATAAGTCAACACAAAGACCGTATAGAGATAACGGAGTAACGACATTTATGGATGCGAGGAGACGGGAGCGATCTCTCAAGCATCAACCGCTATATCAGACACATTTCGATCAGGATAAACTCGCGGAACGCGTCGCGGAGGCGGAAGCCGCACTTTTAGACTGCCATCTTTGCGGCAATGATTGCCACCTTGATCGCACGCAAAAAGCCGGACCCTGCGGAATGGGTGACGTGGCGTACGTCGCCAGTTACGGCCCTCACCACGGTGAGGAAGACGTGCTCCGGGGTCACGATGGATCGGGTACAATTTTTTTCTCCGGCTGCAATCTACACTGCGTCTACTGCCAAAACGCGGACATCAGTCAACAAAAGGCCGGCATACCTGTATCCGACCAGGATCTGGCCGATATTATGCTGAGGCTCCAGGATCGCCGGTGCCACAATATCAACCTGGTCTCTCCAAGCCACGTTGTGCCTATGATTGTCAAAGGGCTCGCGATTGCCATCCCCCAGGGCCTGAAGATTCCGGTCGTGTACAACACAGGTGGATACGACGCTGACCAGGCCCTGGACCTTATGGAAAATTTGGTCGACATCTATATGCCGGATATGAAATATGCGGATGCTGCTATAGGTCGCAAGCTATCGAGCGTGAAACATTATCCCGAGGTCAATCGCCAGGCGGTTATGACGATGCACCAGCAAGTAGGTGATCTGAGAACCGATACTGAGAGACTTGCTTATCGGGGGCTTTTGGTCAGACACCTCATATTACCAGGAGAACTGGCAAATACCGGGGAGATTGTTCAATTTCTGGCACAAGAGATATCCAAGGATACAGCTCTCAATCTGATGGCCCAATATCAACCTTCCTATCAAGCCCATGAATGTGCGACAGAGAATTTACCTCTCGATCGGCGGATCTCACGGGAGGAGTACCGGACTGCCATACAGATAGCGCGCCAGGCCGGCCTCCACCGCTTCCTGTAGGGAGGCTTAGTTCCTCGCAAAGGGTTCTCCAGAGCCGAATCTGCAACTTCTCAACAAGCGTTTCGTATATAGCAT
>CAYMAQ010000476.1:0-2170 GCA_964388385.1 uncultured Anaerolineales bacterium
GACGTGGATCATCGCGCGGAGCACGCCGTCCTCATAGCCCGCGACCAACTCGAAGGCGTCCTCGATCTCCTCCAGCGAGAAGAAATGGGTTGCCAGGGCCTTGATGTCCACCAGGCCCTCGTCGACCAGGCGGATGGCGCGGGGATAGGTATGCTTCATCCGGCGGACCATCTTGATGGTCAGGCCCTTGCGGCGGATGACCGAGGCGGTCATCACCATGCGGTCCTCGGAGGGGATGCCCACGACGACGACTTTCCCGCCGGGGCGGGTGACGCGGGCAGCCTGGTCGGGGGTCTCCTGGGCGCCGGCGGCTTCGAAGGCGATGTCGACGCCGCGTCCGCCCGTGGCTTCCATGATTGCGGCGACCACGTCCTCCTCATCGGGGTTGAAGACCGCATCCGCAACGTAATCCAGCGCGAACGCGCGGCGGCTGGCCTGCGGCTCGGTCATGATGATCTGACCGGCGCCCCCTGCCTGGGCGACGGCGGCGGTCAGCAGGCCGACCGGGCCTGCGCCCAGCACGGCGATCGTCTGGCCCACCTTGAGGTGGGCGAGGTCGACGGTGTGGATGGCGATGCCCAACGGCTCCAGCAGGGCGCCCTCGTCCGGCGTGAAACCCTCGGGGAGCGGGAAGCAGTTCTCGGCGGGCATGACTGCGTACTCGGCGAAGACGCCGTCGATGGGCGGGGTGCCGCAAAACTCGACGTTGGGGCAGATGTTGGGATGGCCGTGGAGGCAGTACTCGCATTCGCCGCAGGGAATCGCCGGCTCGACGGCGACCAGCTGTCCGACCTCCAGGTCGTCCCCGACGTCCTCGCCCTTTGCCGCGATCCAGGCCGAGAACTCGTGGCCCATGGTGATGGGATCGCTGACGATCTGGTCGCCGATGCCTCCCTCGACGTAGTAGTGGACGTCAGAGCCGCAGGTGCCCACCGAGGCGATGCGGAGCAGGACTTCCTCGGGGCCGGGTTCGGGTATCGGGCCTTCTTCGACCCTCACGTCGCGGATTCCGTACAGTTTTGAGACGCGCATAGTCTTGGTGTCTGTCATCGTTTGTCCTTTCTCTCGTTCGAAACTAAGATCCGCTCGTAGTAGGCGATTCATCGCCGTGATGCTCTTCCGAGCGAAGGTGCAATTCAAACACGCACGGCGTTAAAGGTGCCTATGGGTAAGGAAAGCACTTACCTAACATGGGTAAGGAAAGCACTTACCTAACTATAAACGTGTTTTAGTTATCGTTGGCGAGCCATAGGCTCGTGGAAACTCCTCTATTCCTCCCCCAGCAGCTTGCGGCGGTAGGCCTCGTCGGGGCGGGTGTGAATGCGATCGACGTTCTCCTGGCTCAGGAAGTGGGGGCCGCCCGCGGTGTACGCGCCCAGCAGAATCCGGGCGGTTTTGTCCATCATGGCGGTGATGTTCTCCACCTGCTCCACCGTGCCGCCCAGGGCGATCATGCCGTGGTTCTGCACCAGGATCACGCGGGGGCGCTCCTGATAGGTCTCGATGAACGCGTCGATGCGGCGTCCCACCTCGCGGGCCAACGGGAGACCGGGATCGGTGTACGGCACCAGGACCGACGCCGGGCCGGTCATCACGATCTCGTCGGGGAAGATGCGACCGCCGAAGGCCTCCTCGAAGGCAGTCGAGCAGGTCAGGCTGTTGACGGCGATGGGATGGGTGTGGCCGACGAAGTTGACGCCGTCGAGGCTCAGGCAGAGGGCGTGGAAGACGGTCTCGGTGGAGGGACGCACGCCGTTATTGGGCGCAGGATAGCGTCCGGTGTCGCGGTCGACTTTGGTGTCGATCAGCCGTTCCTTGATTTGATCGTCGGTCAGTTCGTCCTCATCGAGGACGGCGAGCGCGCGCTCCATCGAGACGCGCACGAAGCCGTCGGCCCCGATGGTCGGCAGCTGATGACCGCTGGCCTTGACCCAGAAGGTCCCGTCGTTGTTAAGCGCCGAGGTGTTGCCCTCTCCGAGGATCACCAGCTCGCGCTTGGGTTTTCCCAGGTTGAGGGACATCGTAACCAGTTGTTCGAGCGTTTCATTCATATTGAACTCCATTATTCCTTTGTGATGGGTTGGACGGTGCGGAGATCATTGTACTCGAGCGATGGGGTTGTGTCAAAATACAACCTCATCCCATGGTCGAAGGTGGAGTTGTGAGAGTG
>CAYMAQ010000477.1:0-2154 GCA_964388385.1 uncultured Anaerolineales bacterium
TAAGCGCGGGGGGAAAGGGAGCTATGAAGACCAGACATCGCGTGGTAATTGCCGCCCTTGGGTTAGGACTCTTGATCATTCTCGTCGACGCATGGCTGGACTCAATCTTCTTCTATGAGGGCTCATTCCTCGAACTCCTCGTGACCGACGTTCCGGCTCATGAGTTTTACGTTCGCGCGTTGATGCTCCTCTGCTTTCTTGGATTTGGATTCGCGATCTCCTGGATGATCGAACGGCACGAGCGGATCGAGACCCGCTATCGCGCGATTTTCGAGCGGGCACCCCTCGGTATCTTCCAGACGACGGTCGATGGCAGGGCGGTGCGGGTCAACGCCGAGATGGCCCGGATGGTCGGCTGTGAGACCCCGGAGACGGCGGTGGCTGCCTTCACGGACCTCAGGGATCAGCTCTACGTCGACCCCGAACGGCGCGCCGAGTTTGTTGAGCATCTCCATCGGGATGGGGAGGTCATCGACTTCGCGTACCGGGCACGCCGCCTGGACGGTGAGATCCGGTGGTTTCTGATGAATGCGCGCATGATCGGCGGCCCGGACGATCCAGAGGCCTTGCTTGAAGGGTTTACGCGGGATATCACCGAGCGCCGGCAGGCGGAGGCCGACCGCGAACGGCTGCTGAATCGGGTTCAGCAGCAGGCTCAGCAGCTCTCCCAGATTATGAGAGCCGTGCCGGAGGGCGTGCTGCTGGTCGATGCGGAGGGCCGGGTCGTCACCGCGAATCCGGTCGGACGCGCCCACCTGGCGGTGCTTGCCGACGTCGGCCCGGGCGAGATCCTCTCTCGCTTGGGAAATCGCTCTTTGAAGGAGGTGCTGACGTCACCCCCGACGCGGGGATTGTGGCACCAGATTCAGGCGGATGCCCGGCATTTTGAGGTCATCGCCCGTCCGATCGCCGACCGCGATCGACCGGAGGCCTGGGTGCTGGTGGTCCGGGATGTGACGCAGGAGCGGGTTGTTCAGCAGCAGCGCCACCAACAGGAGCGTCTCGCGTCGGTGGGGCAGCTTGCGGCGGGGATCGCCCACGATTTCAACAATATTATGGCGGTCATCCTGCTCTATGCCGACCTCTCCATTCAGATGCTCGACCGGGCACCGGACACGGTGCGCGAGCGTCTGGAGATCATCGTCGATCAGGCTCATCAGGCTTCCGAGCTGATTCAGCAGATTCTGGATTTCAGCCGGCGCTCGACGTTGGAGCGTCAGGTGATGGACCTGGCCCCTTTTCTCAAAGAACAGTGTAAGTTGCTGGAGCGCACGTTACCCGAACACATCCGCGTGATTTTTGAAAGCCCGCCCGGGATGTATTATGTGAACGGGGATCCCACCCGTCTTCAGCAGGTGATGGTGAATTTGGCGTTGAACGCCCGGGACGCGCTGCCGGAAGGCGGGGAGCTGCGCGTTACCTTGGACCGCCTGACGTTCTCGGAATCGCGTGATGCGCCGATGCCGGAGCTGCCAGCCGGAGCGTGGGTTCGGTGGTCGGTGATGGATACCGGAACCGGCATTGAAGAAGAGGTCCGGCCCCATATCTTTGAGCCGTTCTTCACCACGAAGGAGCCCGGGGCCGGCAGCGGGCTGGGATTGCCGCAGGTTCACGGCATTATCACCCAACATGAGGGTGCGATTGACGTCACCACCCATGTCGGGAAGGGCACGCGTTTCGACCTTTATCTGCCTGCGCTCACCTCTGCGTGCGAGTTGGAGCCGCTCCTGGAGTCGGAGACCGAACCGGTGCGGGGCGGGGGGGAGCGGATCCTGATTGTCGAGGACAATCCCTCGGTGCGACGGGCGTTGGAGGGGACCTTGCGGGCGTTGAACTACCGGGTGTTTACGGTCGCCAACGGACGCGAAGCGCTCGATTGGATGCGCCACCACGTCGATGAGGTCGATCTCGTCCTGAGTGACGTGGTGATGCCGGAGATGGGCGGGCGAGCGCTGCTGCACGCGCTGCGGGCGGAGCGGCTCTCGCTGCCGGTGGTGTTGCTCACCGGTCATCCGATGCACGATGAGTTGGATGTGCTCACCGAGGATCGATTGACCGCCTGGCTCTCCAAGCCGCCCCATCCCGTCACCCTGGCCCGCGCACTGCGGGACCTTCTCACCTCCTGAAGATCCGGATATCCAGATCGGGACACGC
>CAYMAQ010000478.1:0-2135 GCA_964388385.1 uncultured Anaerolineales bacterium
CTGCACCGCTTTCAGCTTGATTTCGCGGAAGTTATTTGATAGCCAATCCTAAGTAACTCTGTGGGAAATCCTTTTTCTGGCGTTAAGATCCCTTTTCTCGCCTGCCTAGAGCGCCAACATGCGCTCTAAAGCGATCCTGGCCCAATGGGCCGTCTCCTCGTCCACCGTCACCTCATTGGCGTACTCGCCGCGGATCAGCGGCTCCAATACCTCGACGAGATTCGTCAGGGTCACCTGGCTCATCGTCGCGCAGAACGAGGGCACATCGGACAGGGGCATAATGTGCTGGTCGGGATGCTCCTGTTGGAGGCGGTGAACCAGGCGCGCCTCCGTTCCAATCGCCCATTGAGATCCGGGCGGCGCCTCCTCGATCAGGCGAATAATGTGGGCGGTCGAGCCGGCTTCATCGGCCAGCGCGACGATGTCGGGGTTGGATTCGGGATGGACGACGACCCGGATGTCGGGATAGCGCTCGCGGACGTCTTTCACGTGCACGGGACGGAACCGCTGGTGCACGTTGCAGGCGCCGGGCCAGAGGATGACCTTGGCCGAGGTGAGTTCGGGCTTGGAGGGGGGATGGTTCTTATCCCAGAGCACCTGCGCTTCGGGCGGTATGCCCATACTCAAGGCCGTGTTGCGCGCCAGATGCTGGTCGGGGAAGAAGAAGACCCTCGGCCTTTGCGCCAGGGCCCAATTCACCACCTGTTGGGCGTTGGATGACGTACAGACGGTGCCGCCGTGCTCGCCGCAGAAGGCTTTGAGCGCTGCGGAGGAGTTAACGTAGGTGATCGGGGTGATTTCCTCTTCCATGTTGTCGAAGACCTCGGAGAGGCGCGTCCAGGCGGCTGACACCGCAGGCAGATCGGCGGTGTCGGCCAGATAGCAGCCTGCCGTCACGTCCGGGATGACCACGTGTTGTCCCGGTTGGGAGAGGATGGCAGCCACCTCGGCCATAAAGTGGACGCCACAGAAGACGATCGTCTCGGCGTCGGTCTCCGAGGCGGTTCGGGAGAGCTGGAGCGAGTCACCCCGGAAGTCGGCAAGCTCGACAATCTCATTCCGCTGGTAATGATGGCCCAGGATGACAACGCGCTCCCCTAACTCGCGCTTGAGTTCCTGCACCCGACCGGCGAGTCGGGACTGAACCTCATCCGCCCGGATGCCGACCTTCATACTCAGATCCAGGGCCCGAACCGAATGGGTCAGGGATCCCACCGAGATATAATCCACGCCGGTCGCAGCGATGCGGGGGGCGCGGGAGAGGGTCACGTTGCCGGAAGCCTCGAGTGGCACCCTGCCGGCGGTGAGTTCAACCGCCTCGCGCATCTCGCTCAGGGTCATATTATCGAGCAGGATGCGATCCAGGGTGGGGTCGCAGTCCAGCGCCTCTTGAAGCTCTGTGAGATCGCGGACTTCCACCTCCAGGGGGAGATCCGGGTATGCGTCCTGTGCGTGCGTGACGGCCCGCGTGAGGCTGCCGGCACCATCGATGTGATTGTCCTTGATCAGCATCATGTCGTGGAGCGCCATGCGGTGGTTCACACCTCCGCCCATGCGAACGGCGTACTTGTCGAGCTCCCGGTAGCCGGGCAGTGTTTTCCGGGTGTCGAGGATCGTCGCCTGGGTCGTCGCCACCGCGTCGACGAAATTGCGGGTCTGGGTGGCGATGCCCGCCATCCGTTGCAGAAAATTCAGGGCGATTCGCTCCGCCGCCAGGAGGCTCACGGCGGGGCCGGATACCTCTGCGACCTTTTCGCCCGCGACGATCTCCTGGCCCTCCTCCACGTGCGCGACGAATGCAATCTTCGGGTCGACGCGTTGAAAGACGGCGGCTGTCACCGGCAGCCCGGCGATCACGCCGGGTTCTTTTGCAATGATCGCTGCGTGAAGGGTGAGATCGGATGGAAGCGTAGCCTGACTGGTCGCATCGCCGGGTCCGATATCCTCGGCGATAGCCAGGTCGATCAACGGTTCGGCTGCAATCATCAATGCCTCGGGGGGATGCAGATCCGTATCCATAAGTCTCCTATAATCAGTGGATATGCGTCTATCCTTCGCCTGATACTCAGGATGCAGGCGCGGACATAGTCAGTTATCGTCTTATATCTTACCACGGTCCGGGGTTTCTGCGATGG
>CAYMAQ010000479.1:0-2120 GCA_964388385.1 uncultured Anaerolineales bacterium
GTTCGTTTCGTAATCGCGCCCTGGCGCGTTGGCAGGCGTGCTCGCAGGTCGACGGGCAGATGCGGATCGGTGGGCCGACTCGAATGGGATACGAATAAACGAATGGGTATCGACGAATCTTTTTCGTGCTGAATGGTGTGCGCAAGCACTGGTGTCTCCTCAAAGATCAGATCGATCGTTGGTTCTATCTTCATTATAGGGATTGGGGACGGCGATTCAAGGGAGCAGGTGGGGCAATTGCAGTTAGGGCTCAAAGCCTCCTCTTCCGCGATATTAGCTTTGGCTAAGGGGGTGGTTGGGCACCGAAGCTGTCCTTGAAAAGGGAGGGCTTTGAGCCCGCCCGGTGGGGGAATTTGGGGACGGTAGGCGAGGAGGAGACATTTAAGGTCAACGCGAAATTTGCCCCACCTGGTGGGTTGAATCGGTCCCGTGCGGTTGCTATACTGAGACTATAGATCTGAACGCTTCTGCGTTGCCATGGGCATCACGGAAACGTTCAGTGATTCGTGTCCGGATCTGTAAGTTTACGATCTTTACAGCCTCGTTTCCTATCAACCTCAATCCAGGAGTGAAGAATGGACCCTCAAACGCTTGCTTCGTTCACCACCCAGCTCAAAGGCGCACCGTTTTCGATCTTGTTTGTGATGGTCGAGCTCGACCGCTCGACCGGTCCCGACGAACTCACCCATTTCACCGGCTACTCGGCCCATACCGTCCAGAACGGGCTGAGCCGGCTGGCCTTTATGGGCCTGGCCCAGCGGGAGGGCCGATATCATGGATGGACGGTGACCCCGGACGGGCGCGGGCTCTTCCGCCGGCCCGACGCGCCCGTCCGCGAGGAGCCGGAGACAAGCCCGGCGGCTCAAACCCAGCCGGCGGCTTCAGTCCAGCCGGCGGCTCCAAATCAGCCAGCGGCTCCAGTCCAGCCGGCGGCACCCGAACGGGACGGGGAAAGTTTGCCGGTCCCGGCACCAGACGGCGGGGCGCCACCAGCTGAGGATGCGCGCCCTCCCGGCGACGGGGCCGGCGAGGGGGAATTTTTGCCGCTCGAAGGGCAAAAAATTACAGTCGCCCCATGTCGTAGTAGTTATACTCATGGGTCTTCTCTGTCGTCTCTCTCTCGTCAAGACACAAAACTCAAGCACCATGAACTACAAACAACTCCATGCCAGACGGACCCGCAAAATCTGCCTGTCACGCCGCCGCGCAACCCGGGGGGCGACCCGCAGGCTGAGGCCGCGGTGGCGGCGCTGCGGGCCAGCGGCTGTCCGGAGCGGACGCGAAAGGGCAAGGGGGCGCGGGACGCGGTGGCGCAGGCGATGGCGCTCGGCTGGAGCGGCGCGGAGGTGCTGGCGGCGGTGGAGGCGTGGTTTGCGTACGCGGAGAGCCCGGCGGGCCGGACGATCAAGCACAAGGGGTTTTTCACGATGTCGCGGCTGCGGATCGGGGAGACGGCGCCGCCTCGGTCGACGTGGGGGACGGGGCGTTCGGCGGCGGAGGATTCGGCGGCGGCGCGGGATGCGCTGGCGCGGTCGTATATCGAGGCGCAGTATCAGCGGATTGTGCGGCATTGAGGGGGCGGTGGTCAAAGCCAGGGGCCGGGGACTTTGAGCGCTTTCGCGCTTCCCACAAGTCCCCGGCCCCTTATCCCCGGCAGATTCCGCAGCTTAATGGTTGGGGAGGTATTCCTCGCGGACGGGGGCGAAGACTTCGACGATGACGGTGTCCTCCAGGACGTCGACGGCGTGTTCGACGTCGGGCGGGATGGCCCAGCTGTCGCCGGGACGGGTGTCGATCTCCTCGCCGTCGATGAGGAATGTGACGTGCCCGCTGATCAGCGTGCCGGTCTGTTCGTGGGGGTGGCTGTGGCGCGGGAGGTCGGCGCCCTCAGCGAGGTGGAATTTGGCCATGGAGGTGCGCTCGCCCCAGGCGAGGGGTTCTATGACGATGCCGGGGCGGAGTTCGCGGGTGGCGGTGGTGTCGTGTTTTCTGAACATGGGGGTCTCCTTTGGGTTGGGATTTATGGAGTTGAGGATACTGCGGTTCCGGTGGAGGGCAAGGGGGGCGACCACGATCACAACAACGAATGGAGAAAGGAACGAATGGGGAGGGCTGACGAT
>CAYMAQ010000480.1:0-2115 GCA_964388385.1 uncultured Anaerolineales bacterium
GAGGAAGCTTGTAGCCGCGAAGCAGGGAGAATCCCCCATAGGGCCCCCGTTCCGAATAGATGGGGATGCCCATTTCCTCGAGCATCCCCATATGGCGATGAACGGTACGCTCAGACACATTGAGTTCATCGGCCAACTCCGCGGCCTTCCAGAGTGACCTGGACTGGAGCAGCATAATAAGAGAAATCAGTCGGGTCGCTACATTATCCATACGTTCATTATAGCCAAATTCATGTCATGATATGACACAGAGCATCCGTTAGCTCTTGGTGACTTTCACCATCACGTCGCGGCAAGCGAAGCCATCGCGGCTGCGACACCTTCCCCAGGCTCAAACGCCTCATAGCCGCAGGCTAACAGACCGGATTCGATCGCCCCAATCGTCGCCAACAGATCATTGGCCGAAACGGTTCCCATATGCCCAATGCGGAAATACGCATTCTTGATCTCCGGATGGAGGCCCCCCGCCAGGATCACACCGGCTTGACGGATCGGCGACAGAAGGTCAGTCTTGGTAATGCCTTCCGGGTAATGGGGCGCAGTCATAGTGTGGGCTGCCACCTGATCGGAGACGGGCACTTGCCTCAATCCTAGGGCCGATATCGCGGCTTTACACGCGCGGCTGATCTTGCGGTGTCGAGCAAACCGCGCGTCCATCCCCTCCTCCAAGATCATCCCCAGGCTGACGTTGAGCGCCTGGATAAGATTCACGGCGGGCGTGCCAAAATAACTGGGCTGTCGGGCCTCGTAAGCTTTCATGATCGGAAGCCAATTGTCCCAATCCGCGTAGTAATTCCGGACCGACGTCTCGCGCGCCTCAAACGCAGCCATCGCTCTCGGTCCAGCAACGAGAAGTGCTAATCCGGGCGGCGTCCCTATAGCTTTCTGCGATGCCGTGAACGCAACGTCCACACCCCACTCGGTCATCCTTAACTCCTCGCCCGCGACCGAACAGACCCCGTCGACGACGATGAGCGTGTCGTGCTTCCGGGCCAGGGAGGCCAGGCCCCGCACGTCGGCAACCACAGCTGTCGAGGTATCAACGTGGGTCACCGTCATTAACTTATACGACCCCGCGCGCAATACCGCATCGACCTCCTCCAAATCCGGGCGCCCCCCGATCTCCGACTGCACGTGGGTTACCTCGGCCCCATAACGTTCCAGCAACGCCCCGTAACGGTCGCCGAAGTAACCGGTGTTCACAACCAGTGCCTGATCGCCAGGCTCGATGAGATTGGCACCGGCTAAATCCATGGCCAACGTGCCGGAACCAGCGATGACAAAGGGCTGCCCATCGGGACAGAGAAAGACATCGCGTAAACGCTCAAGGGCCTGACCAAACGTCTCAATAAAGGCCGGATCGACATGACTGGGTGTCGGCGTCCCCAAGGCGGCGAGCACCGCAGGCTCAAACTCAATCGGTCCCGGAATCATCAAAAGCGTACGATCTTTCATCAATTCATCTCCTTTATCATAAACAGTCATAGGGAATTCGCTTGCTCAATAATAGACACGTCAGCGACGGCCCCGTCTCCGTATCTTGCCCGAATGAATTCCAACCACCAACGAATGCCGGGATCGCCCGGTCCGCCGCGTCCACCGGGTACGTGGTTGGGGCCTTGTGGGGGTGGTGCCTGCAGCCAGGTGGACGCCAGGACGTAACCGCGCCCGGTCGACAGATGCTCCACGGTACGATCGATTTGATTTCGCTTCATCGCGGCGGTATAGCCGCCGACATTCCGGTAACCGTACAATCCGGACATCTTGCTGTAAGCGCCCCAGTAGCCTCCCGGCGCGTTGTCCGGTGAACCTTCGGTCTCAACATAAGGCTTATCTGCCACGTCATGGGCAAAATGTAGAGCGATATCCGCTTCAACGGGCGGAGGCCCTCGAAAGTTCGTCCCAACCACGAATGTGGGAGCGACTGACTTCGCAGCTATGACCAACGCTCGATCGTCGAACCCTTGCTTTCTTTGAGCCATACCTTCATTATCCACGTCGACGAAGACGTGCCGTGCATCCTGCTCCACCAACCAAAGCATAGTGTTTCTCACCGCACGCTCGGCTTCCGCCTGGGTCCAACTCTCGTGCTTGGAACGAGAACCACCCCAGTAG
>CAYMAQ010000481.1:0-2107 GCA_964388385.1 uncultured Anaerolineales bacterium
GAGGGGGAAACTACGCCCTGCTCACTTGACGAAACGGTTGCCTGTTCAGTTTAACGCCTCTCTAGCCCCGACGCGGGACTGAAGTCCCTATCCGAGGTGCTGCGCACCGAGCGTCGACCTACGTCGACGCCTATCTCCGTCCGCGAAGGCGGGCGTTCGGCCCATTCAGGCCTTGATAGACTCCTTCAGTGCTCGTAATAAAAAAAGCTCTAAACTGAACACGCGTGGGGTCCAGGCCTTACGACTCGACGCGTCCGAGATGCTCCGTCTCCTCCCCCGCCTGCCACCAGTCGAGGGCGAAGACCGCTCCCACGGCGACCATCCCACCCACGACACCGGCGAGGGCCGTGTTGACCAGGCGCCGGGGCCCGGTCGGTTCCTCGGGGACGGCAGCGTGGCTGCCCACCTGCAGGATCCCGCTCTCCTCCTGTGCGGCGATCCGGGCCTCCTCCAGCTTGCGCGCCAGGGTCATATACGTCTCCTCCATCAAGTTCCGGTCGCGCGTCAGCTGCGTGCGCTCCGTCTCGATGATCTGCAGGCGCTCCTGGAGGGCGAGTATCTCCGGCTCCACCGCCTCCAGCCGTTCGTCGATCTCGTCGGATTTGGCCTCGAGCGTCTCGATCAGGTCTTCCAGGAAGGCAATCTGCTCGGTCACACTCTTCTTTGAGAGCGATTCAGCGGTGTTGATCTGCATCTCAATGGGCGCGGTGGCATCCGCGTTGAAGGCCTTGATCTGCAGATAGAGCGTCGTGAGATCGTCGCCGAGCGACGCGATCTGGGTGCCGGGCTGCCGCGCCATCTGGGTGCCCAGGCCCTCGAGATCCTGGATGAGATAGGCGATCGTGCGCTGGTCGGTGAGATAATCGGATTGGGTGCGCCGGAGCGAATGCAGCTGCGCGTCGAGGATGGTGTGTTCATTTTGCGCCTCAAAGGCCACGAGGGCAGCCTCAACCTGCGCCAACTCGGCCCCAGCCGTCGCAAGCTGCGCCGCGAAGAAATCGACGTCCTGATCGACGTCCCGATAGATGGCGTTTCCGCGGCGCACCAGCAGAGAGGCCCAGAGATTCGCGACCGCGGCTGCGTCCTCCGGTGAGCTCGAGGTCACCCGGAGGATCACCAGGCTGGGATCGCCCTCGGAGCTCGCGTCGGTCATCCCCTTCACCGCCTTCAGCGTCCAGGTCTCGATCCCCGCATCCGGCGTGGGCGTGTAGGCGTCGACGACCGCCTGCAGCATCTCATCGGAGGTCGCCAGGACGGGGAAAGCCGGATAGGCCGGCTCCCACTCACGCATGGTCTCGAAGCGGGGTTCGAACTGCATCATATACCGGGGTTCGGTGATCAACACCACCGATTCCGCCTCGTAACTGGGGGCCATCAGCGAGCTGACGGCGAAGGCGGTGACAGCCGCCAAAACGGCGGCCCCCACAATCCAGAACCAGTATTCGAACAGAAGTTTGACGTAGACGCGCAGATCGATAAACTCTTCTTCCATAGGTGTAGGCTCTCCCGGCGTGTCATGGATGTTGGAAAACAGTTAATTCAGCGACCCGCCCTATTATAGGAGGTTCAGGGGAGAGGGCAACCATTTTTGTGGCAGCCCATCACGCGTCTGATGGCGGGTCCTCGGACGCCTCTTCGGACACGTCCTGGTCATCAGACGGCGGAGGAGAGCGATCGACCAGAGCCACCACCAGCCCCTCGCGGTCGGTGGTCGGCTCGGTGAACGTGTTGGTCAACTCGATGACGTCGTGGGGACAACTGTCGGCACACTGCCCGCAGTAGGCGCACCGATCGGGGTAGTAGACCAGGCGGAATTCGTCCCGCCCCTTCCGCTCCAATTTGAGAGCGTCAGCGGGGCAGTCGCGGGCGCAGAGCCCGCAGCCCCGGCAGGCGTCCGCATCGGTCATCACCACGTGACCGCGAAAGCCGGATGGCAGGTCCAGCGGGGTCCGGGGGAAGCCCAGCGTGATCGGACGTTGGGTCACGGCACGCCACATCTCGGGCAGCAGATACGCCCAGGCATGCTTGCCGCCCTTTCCCTCGCCTTTTCGGTCTTCCGGCTGGTCTTCCCGGTCTTCTTTCTGAATTTTCTTCTGATTTTCCTTCT
>CAYMAQ010000482.1:0-2091 GCA_964388385.1 uncultured Anaerolineales bacterium
AACGACAACGACAGAGCTCACCCTGTATGGGAGCGAAGATACAATCTCACGTTCGCCAAATCAGGTCACGCCGTGGCGCAGCGCCCAGACTGCGGCCTGGGTGCGGTCGTCGAGATCGAGCTTGGCAAGAATCGCGCTGACGTAATTCCGCACCGTACCGTGGGAGAGATAGAGACTATCCGAGATTTCAGCGTTGCTCATCCCCTGGGCCAGGAGGCGCAGGACATCCCGCTCACGGTCGGTCAGACGATCCAGGAGCATCGATTCCGTCTCGATCGTCCCGCCGTGGGCGATATGGTTCAGGAGCTTGCCGGCAACCTTGGGGTCGATGTAAGACTCCCCGGCTGCCGTTCCCTGGATCGCAGCCACCAACGTCTCACGGGGGGTACCCTTCAGCAGATACCCCGCAGCCCCATTTCGCACCGCATCGAAGACCCATTCGTCGGCATCATACGTCGTCAGCACCAAAATCTCCACGTCGGGATATGATGCTTTGATCTTACGCGTCGCCTGTACACCGTTCATCACCGGCATCTTCAAGTCCATCAGAACAACATCGGGATGGGTCTTCTCCACAGCCTTCAGGGCCTCGGCGCCGTTCTGTGCGGTGCCGACGACCTCGATATCCGATTCTGCCTCGAGAATGGCCTCCAGACCCTCACAGACAATCCACTGATCGTCACAGATCAGCACGCGAATCACAGGTCCCTCCAAGCGTCGTGGACTTCGGTTCTGAGGATAATCGTGGTTCCTCCGTCCGGCTCGCTCGCGATCGTCAGCGCACCGCCGATGAACTCCGCCCGTTCCTGCATTCCACGAAGCCCGAAATGCGAAGTACCCTGGAGAATCGGCTCGGGCAGCCCCTTTCCATCATCCCTCACCGTCAGAACAAGGTAAGGTCCCTCCCATACCATGCCCACGAAAAGTCTTTTAGCTTCAGCGTGACGGACCACGTTCTCCAACGCCTCCTGGGCGATGCGATAATAAGTATGCTCAACCTCGGGGGGCAAATCACCAAAGTCCTCCCCGCCCCGGAGCGTCAACTGAAGACCACAGCGCTCGGCGGTGTTCCGCGCCAGGTTACGAACCGCCCGCGCCAAACCGAGATCCTCCAATGGAGAGGCGCGCATATCCCGGAGGGCCCGCCGGGTCTCGTTGAGACCGTCGCGGGTGGTCGTCAAAGCGTGTTCGAGAATACGCCGGGCACGCGAGGCCTCGGGCGTCCACACGGAGAAGAGCGCATCCAGCTCGACGGCGAGCGCGCTGAGCGTATGAGCTAGCGTGTCATGCATCTCCTGCGCAAGACGGTTGCGCTCCCGGGTGACGGAGAGCTGCTCAATCGTCGACGCATAGCGCATTAAACGCCGGTTAGCTTGTGCGAGCTCGCGCCGCTGCGACCGCTGGGCTTCCATCAAAGTCGAGACCACTTTCCCAATCACCAGAAAGAAAAGCGTCCGGGTCAGCACGGACCCGCCGCTGTAAAAGGTATGAAAGGCGCGATCTTGATGGGAAATCATCACCAATCCCAGATCCAGCAACGCTGTACTCACACAGAACCACACCACCTCGCGGTAGCTGTATTGCCACGCCATCAGGATCAATGGAATGCTCAGGAAGGGAAAGATTAACCAAAACTCACCGATATAGTCGGGCTGTCGGGCGGTGAAGACGTATCGCATCTCCAAGATAGGTCCCGCAGAGGCGACCAGCAGAGCGATGGGCAGATAAAGCGAGCCCAGTTTTTTCTGAACCGGGGGCCAATAGAGATAGATCAGAAAGAAAATAATCTCCAGCAAGAAGAGGACCCCCGTCGGGATAAACTCCGGCTCGAACGGCACACCGATCCCACCCAGAAATACGCCGGCGACCAGGACCATCGCACTAAAGCGCAGGAAGACATAGATGCGAAGCACCGGCAAAAGGCCAGGCTCCAGGGCGTCATCCAACATTGGCCCAGCCCGCCCGGGCGTTGTGCGAGTGGATTTTGAGGAACCGGATCGCGTCGACCCTGTGCCCGTCTGGAGAGTCTCTGTCGGTAAAGTCTCTGCCTCGAATGTCTCTGTCCGCATCGTATCTATACGCATATAGTCT
>CAYMAQ010000483.1:0-2059 GCA_964388385.1 uncultured Anaerolineales bacterium
CACGGCGATAAATCGCCGACTACAAACGGATCTGGCGGGTAGCAGGCGCCTTTAGCGCCGTTCCTCGCTCACAGGCGCGGCAGCTGCGACATCAACCGGCGGATGCTGGCTCGCAGCGGACGCGATCCGCTCTTCCGCGCCTGGGCCATCGCGCGGTTGAGGTAGAGCCGGGCCCGATTCCGATTTCCGTGGCGCGCATAGAGCACGGCGAGGTTCTGCAGCGTCTTCGCCTGTCCCTCGGCGTCGTCGAGCGCCTCACGCAGGGCCAGCGCCTCCTGATACTGTGCCATCGCCGCCTGCCAATCCCCCAGCCCGTTATAGGCCCCCGCCAGGTTGTTCAGGGCGACCGCCTCGGCGGATCGATCCCCCAGCGCCTGATACATATCCCGCGCCTCACCGGCATACTCCTGCGCGCGTTCCCAGTCCTTCGTCGCCAGGTAGACGCTTGCCAGGTTATTGCGGGCTTCGGCCTCGGCGCTCGCGTCCTCCGCCGCCTGGGCCAGCGCGATGACCCGCTCGTAGCACGCCACGCCCGCCTCCCAATCCCCGTCGCCCAGGTGGGTCTGCGCCTCGGCGTTGAGTGCCGCGATCTCCTCCTCGGGGGAGGATGGGACGTCCGGGGTCTCAGTCTGTTCTGCCGCTTCGATCTCGTTGCTCACGGTTGCATCTCCTTTTGGGTGGGTTGCATGTCGAATTGCAGGGTAAAGCCGGCGCCGACCTTGTAGTAGGCGTCGCCGTAGGCGTCTGCGAATATCGCACGGGCTTTGTCACCCGTGCAGTGGGTCGGCGCGACGGCTGCCACGTCCAGCGCCTGCAGGGCTTCGAGGGTCTCCTGGATGCGTTTCGTGCCGGCGCTGCGCAGGTGGAACCCCCCGACGACCAGCGCGATTGGCCCCCCGGTGGCCTCGAGGGCGCGCTGGACCATCACCTCGACGCCGGGGTGCGCGCATCCGGTCACGACGACCCACCCCTCCGCCGTGCGGATCGCCGCGGCCTGCTCCGGCACCGCACCCTTCACCTCGCCTGTGCTCCAGAGACCGGGGTGAATGTTCAAGGGGTCGGTAACCTCGACCAGGGTTGCCCGATCCCGGATCTGGGCTTTGAAGGTCGGGGCGAACGTTGCCGGGACGATGACTTCGGGCGAGGTCCGGGTGTGCCCGGCGGGGTCTTCGGATGTCCGGGCGGACGCCTGCAGGATCCGGGCCAGCCCGCCGGTGTGATCGCCGTGCTCGTGCGAGAGCATGATAAGCTCAACGGAGGCCGGGTCTTTGTCCAAAACCTCCATATTGTGCAACAGGGTGGGGCCGTCCCCGCCGGTGTCAAAAAGAAGCGTCAGATCCGGACGCTCGACGAGGCACGCAAACCCCCACGCGGTTGTGAGCGCGGGATCGTACGGATTGTTATCGTAGACGATGGTGAACTCAATCACGGCTGCCTCCTGGGTAGGGCTCGGGACGTGCCGGACGGTTGCGGTGGGCGTCGGACTCGGCGTCGCCGTTGCGGTTGACGTGGGGGGTGGAGAGGTCGGGCTGGCGGTGGGAGGCGGTGCTTTCGTGGGCTCGGACGTGGGCGTAAGCGTTGGGGCCGACCGAATAGACGACGGCGGGACCCCGCAGCCGCCGGCTGTGGGGCATAGGAGCAACACCAGGCTCCATCGGAGCAGGGTGAGCCAGCGGAAACTGCGGGTTCCGGATCGAATGTCGTCGGCTCCTTTATCACGCTTCGCGCACGCTCCGCGCCTTAGCTCGCGTACGTCCAGCTCTCGTTTCGCGAGAGGCGCCATCGAGGTGGAAAACACGCGTCGAGCAGCACCCGGGCGGAGTCCGGCAGGGCGAGCCCGTGCATCGCAGCCAGCTCCGCTGCCGTCCGGTAGCCGGTCACAAGCTGGGCCAGCGCCCCGGCGGGCCACGCAAATACCGGCTCATCCTTGAGCCTCGGCTCCATGACCCGGAGTCGGGTGCCGTTGCTGTCCAAGGTGAATGCGCCGGCTTCGGTTTCGATCGTGAGGGCCGCCTTTGGCATCGAATCCGGCAGGTCCAGGCGCGCTGCCAGCGCCCGC
>CAYMAQ010000484.1:0-2057 GCA_964388385.1 uncultured Anaerolineales bacterium
GACGCCGGTTGGCGGGATTTTGCGCTGAGCGAGTACTACGCCCACAACATCGCCTTGGGCTTCGTCATGGTGCGCCACGGACCGTATAAGTACGTCTATCACGCGCGGATGGACGAGACACACGGTCCCGAGCGGGAGCTCTATAACCTCGATGAGGATACGGGTGAGTTCGAGAACCTGGCTGACAAACCCGCTTACCAGCCGGTGGTTGCCGAGATGCACGCGATGCTGCTCGAGGAACTGGGCGAGGATCCCGACGTGACCGAGCAACGCTGCCGCGCAGACTATGAACGAGGCTACGACCGGGATCTCGACTGATCGTGCACCGGACGCATGCGCCTAATCTGCGTCGGGCAGCGGGATAGACATGGTGGATAGGATCGTTTGGAGGGTTATTGCGCTGTTTTGAGCCCGGATCCGTTGGACGACCGCATTGGAAACCCGTTCGGTCAACTCGGTAACGAGGGTCGTGGCGCACCTTTGGGCTTCAGAGCCCTTATCGAGATGCCGCTCGAGGGCCATAGCGAGCGCCAACCCTCTCTCTGGATCGCCGCTCTCGGCCATGAGCCGTACGAGGGATGTTGTGCCCTCGACCGTCTGAGCCTGATCGCCCAGGTCGATGGCGATGGCTGTCGCTTGCTTGAAATGCTCGCCCGCGTCATCAAGCTCGCCGAGGTCCGCGCATATCTTGCCCAATTTGACAAAAACGCTAGCGGATGCCTGTCGTTGTCCGATATCCTGTAGAATCCGCAGGCTCTCTTGATAGGATGTCTTTGCCGCTTCCGGTCGATTCTCCAGCTGGGCAAGGTCGCCCAGATCGCGAAGACAGATTGCCATCCCCCATCGGTGCCCAAGCTGATGACAAAGCGCGTAGCCGCTTGCGAGCGTCCGCTTTGCCGTCGTATAGTCGCCCATTTTGATAAGGAGGTCCGCCAGATTGATGCTGGCAATCGCCTGCCCCATTTCATGATCGATCGCCTTAAACGACGCCAGGCTTTGTTGGAGGTAGCTGCGCGCTTGAGTCCACGCACCCAACGCGCCGGCGACCTGACCCAGGCCATTGAGGCTGAAACCGATGGCCGACCGGTTGCCTGCTTGTCGGTAACCGGTCAGGCTCTGCGTGAAAAGCTCCTGCGCCGAGGTGAGGTCCCCGAGAAAGCGTGCGATCTCGCCCAGGAAAAACCGGCAGTAGGCCATCTCATCCTGGTCTCCATCCTGCTCAAAAACGGGGAGACAGTGCTCCAGGCTGGCGCGTGCATCAGAAAGCTGGCCCAGGTAGATCGAGAACGTCGCCTGGCTGCAGAGCAGCTTGCAAGGCAGTGGTTCCTGGATGTTGCTCATATCTGTCCATTCCAGTCTCTCCAGCGCCTTGCGGAAAAGGGCTTCTCCCTCCCGGAAGGAGGTGGTGAGATGGTAACTATCGGCTACGGCGTCTCGCATCACCTCGATCGCATGAAGGTCTCGGTGTTCGACCGCCCACTCCCAGGCGATTAGGACGTTCTCCACGTCCTCACGGATGAGTTTTTGGATGGGGAGATGGCACCCGTTTTTTATCGCCTGTTTGTAGCGTCCCAGGGGCACTGCGTAAGCTTGGCTGTGGCGCTCGTGTGTTGCAGTTGCTTCATCGGGCACCCGATTCAGCTTCTCCTGTGCATACTGCCGTAACAACTCGTGGATCTGAAAGCGACCGGACGGCAAACGTTGGATGAGCGATTGATCGACGAGACTCAGTAGCGTTTGGGGTGAAGCCTCGGTGACCTTGAGGGCTTCCGGTCGCCGGAACCCGCCCCGGAAGACGGACAGCCTCCGGAATGCCGTTCGCGCTTCCTTGGAGAGGAGTGCCCAGGACTGATCGAAAACCGCCCTTATGCTCCGGTGTCGTGCGGGTCGGTCCCGCGCGACGGATGAGAAGAGGTCAAACGGCTGGTCGCTAGCCTCCGCGATGGCCTCTACGATCTCCTCCAGCGATAAAACCCGAACCCATGAGGCAGCCAGCTCGATGGCTAAGCCTAGATTTCGCACCTTAACAGTTAAATAGAAGGGGGATAAAGTGGCGG
>CAYMAQ010000485.1:0-2046 GCA_964388385.1 uncultured Anaerolineales bacterium
TTGAGAATGTAGACGTTCTAGCAGACTACCGGCTGTGGCTGCAATTCAACGACGGGACGACAGGTGAGGTCGATCTCTCCTCCCTGGCAGGCCGGGGTGTTTTCGCAGCTTGGGATGATCCAGAGACGTTCGCGAAGGTTCGCATCGGTCCGTTTGGAGAGCTGGTTTGGCCTGAGGATATCGAGTTGTGTCCAGATGCGCTCTATCTTCAAGTGACGGGCCGCGAACCCAAAGAGATCTTCCCGAATCTCGAGACCGCAGACCTCTATGCCTGAAATCAGCCGTTTCTACGGTATTGTGATCAAAATGTACTTCTCCGATCACAATCCGCCCCATTTTCACGCCTACTATGCCGGTGAAGAAGCGCTCATTCACATCCAAACTCTGGCTATCATGGCTGGACATCTACCCTCGCGAGCATTAGGTATGGTTGTCGAATGGGCTTCCCTGCATCAAGAAGAGCTTTTCCCTGCATCAAGAAGAGCTTATGGCGCTTTGGGATAGCGCTCAAACCTTAGTTCCCCTGCACAAAGTAGCCCCCTTACCATGAAGCACCCAATCCATTCCATCGCCAAGGAGACCTATGGCTGTTAAAAACGTGCTAATTACCGGCGTGGAACGGGTTGTCTATGCGAGCTCGACGATGGTCTCGTGGGGATATCTGGACGAGGAGCCCTACAGCTTGATCCGCGACGGGCGCTATCATGAGATCGAACCGGAGGACATCAACCCGGTCAAACACACGTGGCCCAACCGCCCGACAAACTACTACCCGGCGAGCAAAGTCTGGGGCGAGGCGCTGTCGCGGGTCTACGCGGAGCAGCGGGGGCTGCCCGTGATCTGCCTGCGCATCGGCTGGGTCAACGACGAGGACTACCCGCACACCTATGGTTGGGCGCGCGCCGGATGGTGCAGCAAGCGGGACGTGGTTCAGCTCGTCGAGCGCTTGATCCAGGCCCCACCGCATGTGCAGTTTGACACCTTCTACGCGGTCTCGGACAACGCCTACCGCTGGGTCGACATCGAGCACGCTAAAGAGGTGCTGGGTTACGATCCCCAGGACAGCGTCGACGACTTTTTCGGCGAGGCAGGCTAGACGCGGACGCTTCCGGCCCCGCGTGCCGGATCTGGGTTTGCGACGCAAGCCCGAGCCCTGACAAGGCATGAATCGCTACAGACGTCTGCGATCTCATGCCTCACCGGGACTCGGGCTCTATACTGATGGTTACTCGGTCATAATTAGCGGCATATAGATGATCAGCGCGGGCGGTTCCTCTTCGATGACCGTCACCACCACGGTATCCGGCGTAAGGTCAGCCAGGCTCAAACTGTCGGTCACCGTCAGGGTGAAGGTCAGCACACCGGACGTGTCGGGAGCCGTGAAACTCGGGGCAACCGTCTCGGCGCCAAGGAGCGACACCGGCGTCCCACCGACCTGGGTCCAGCCGTAGGCCAACGGTAGGTGACCATCCGGGTCGCTGCTGCCCGAGCCGTCCAGGGTCACCTCCGCAGCGACGTCGACCTCCTGATCGGGACCGGCGTCGGCCACGGGCGCGATGTTCTCCACCTCCGTGCTTACTACCGTCAACTCAGCGGTCTCACTCGCAGCCGCGCCGGCCGATGTGACCGCCCCCTCGATCGCGTACGTCCCCTCCCCCGGAACCCGGACGGTCACCGGCAAGACCGCCATACCCGGCGCCGGGACGCTCATCTGCGTCGGGCCGACCTGGGCACTGCCGCCGGGCACCGTAAACGCCAGGTCATAGGTAGTCAGCCGGTTGCCGGCGTTGGTGAGCACCAGAATGTAGGTGGCCTCCAGCGTGTCCGTCACCGTCTGTGCGGTTGGATACCAGGCTACAGTCACCGCCTCATAATCGGTCACCGTCAACATGCCCTGATCCACCGCCTGAATACCCGGATCCGCCTGCGACGTAGCCAACACCGTCACGTCGTACGTACCGGAGAGAACAAAGTCCAGGTTGTCCATTGTGAGCTGCACCGTCTGCGAGGCACCGGGAGCCAGCGAGACGCTGTCGGGCGTAAAGG
>CAYMAQ010000486.1:0-2036 GCA_964388385.1 uncultured Anaerolineales bacterium
AAGGAGCTTGGGTCATTGTGTTCATGGTCAGCTCCTGTTTTTTACAGCATAAGACACCAAACGTTTTCACACAGGATCCGGTACCTTCACCTCAGTCTGCAGAATCCTGAGATCGTTCGCGGGAATGACAACCTCCAAAAGCGGCGCCCCCGAGAAGGCGTCGTGCCAGCCGTCGCCGATGTCCATCGATGTGACACGATCGGTCCAGTTGATGACGAACAGGAGTCGATACTTATCACAGGCGCGCTCATAAACGCTTACGCCGAAGGGACGTTCGAACGACTGCGGGATGCTACTCATGTCGCACAGCCAATCAACGAGAGCGTCGATCGACGGCGCAGCCAGCCGAACGCCCACGTAGACGACCCACCCCTTGCCATAGCGATGCCTGGTAATCGCCGGCAACCCATCGCGCCAACCGCCCGCGTGGGTCGCGACCACCTCCGCACCGTCGAGATGAATCTCGTCGGCGACCAGCGAAGCTGACACCTCCCCCAACCCCGGCACCGCGGCGCTCGTTAAAGGCAATTCGAGATCATCCTGGTGGGAAAGATCGCTGACAGTGACGCCGGCGAGATCGCTCAGGAGACCGGGACGGGGGATATCGAAGCCTTTGCCGTATTCATCCACGACGCCGCTCCCAACGGTCAGGCAAAGCGTCCCTCCACCCTCGACAAACGCCGCCAGGTTGGCTGCCAGGGTCGAATCCACCATCCACAGGCGCGGTGCGACGACCAGCGCATAGCGGGAGAGATCCTCATGCGGATCCATCGCGTCGACAGCCGTGACCCGCCGGGCCAACGCCTTATGGAAGTCGACCGCCTCGACGACGGGATCGAGCGCTCGCCCGAATCCTGCCACCTCCACCCCCCACCGGGACGCATAGTCATAGACAAGGGCGACCTCTGCCCGGGGGTGGGTCTCCGCGATCATCGCGCCGACCTCCTTGAGTTCGGCACCCATCCGGGAAAGACCGCGATAGAACCGGTTCTCCATGCCTGAATGGGGCAGCAAGCCGTCGCCGAACTGCTCGTTTCCCCAGCGGCACTGACGCCACCGGAAATGCACGACTGCGCTTGCGCCGTGGGCAGCGGTCATCCACGCCCAGAGCCGCATCCTGCCGTCCGGCGTGTCCACGTCCCGCAGACGGGTATGCTGCTCCACCGCCCAGAACGTCCCGCGCGCGCCCCGATAGTAGTCGAGAGCCAGTTCGGGTGTGCGGGAGGGGTAGTGATTCATCCCATTGACGTCGATCGCGGTCGCCAGCTCGTGGCAGTCGGTGTGCGAGGCGTAGAGGTTCTGAAAATTAGTCGTCACCGGCTTGCCGGGGTCCAGGTCGCGGATCAGATCCGCGCGCCAGCGGGTGAAGGCCGTGTTCACCTGCGACATAAAGCGCCGGTACTCGAGCGTGAGTTGTGGCTGACGTCCCGGGGTGGGCACGTCCTCAAAATCGATGAACGTGAAGGACCAGAAATGCTTACCCCACGCTGCATTGAGAGCCTCGGGCGTCCCGTACTTGTCCCTGAGATACGTCTGGAACGCCTCCCTGCAGCGCGGGCAGGTGCAGTCATTGCCGGATCCGACCTCATTGTCAACCTGCCAGGCGATGACGTTGTCGTTGCCCGCGAAGTGCCGGGTCACGGCACCATCGATACGCCGGGAGACCTCGATGAACGCCTCGTGGGCCAACCCCACCCGGTACCGCCCGTCGGTGAAGTGCGGAGTGCCGTCCGGCTGAACGTTCCGGATGCCGGGGTAGTTCGCATACACCCACGGCGGGGGCGTCCGCGAGCAGGTGCACATGATTGTGCGGATGCCGTGACGACCGAGCAGCTCGATCGCCTCGTCCATCCACGCGAAGTCTAGGTCCCCTTCGCGCGGCTCGTACGCGCTCCAGGCGAACTCCCCCATTCGGACGACGCCGACGCCTGCACGCTGCATCATCGCTGCGTCGACAGCCCAACGCTCTTTAGGCCAGTGCTCCGGGTAGTACTGGATGCCAAGTTTCATGGTGCGCTCCTAAGACATAGTCGCGA
>CAYMAQ010000487.1:0-1080 GCA_964388385.1 uncultured Anaerolineales bacterium
GATAGCCAATCCTTAGTCTTATGAGCAACCATGCACAGAAGTAGATTCACCCCCACCTAACCTCCCCCTCGAGGGGGAGGGACGGATGTCCCCCTCCGGGAGGGGTTAGGGGAGGGGGAAACTACACTCTGCTCACCTGGCTAAACGGTTACAAGACACCTTTACGGCGCTGAAGGCGCTTACGAACCGCTCAACTATCGCAGCGCCAGGTACCTCGCATACGCCTCATCCCACGCCGCGGCGTCCCGGGGTTCGTATGTGTGCAACGCGAACGACCGGCGGATCACCTCGCGGCCCTCGGCCACCGACCCGATGTCGCCCAGGGCCTGCGCCTGGACGAGGACGTTGCCCAGCGCCGTCGCCTCCACCGGGCCCGTCACCACGGTCCGGCCCGTTGCATCGGCCGTGAATTGGTCCAGCAGCGTGTGCTGCGACCCGCCGCCGATGATGTGGATGGTCTCCAGGCGGTGGCCTGCCAGCTCATCGAGCTTCTCCGCGACCCAACGGTACTCCAGCGCCAGGCTCTCCAACGCGCAGCGGAGCACCGCGCCCCGGGTCTCCGGCACCGGCTGACCCGTCTCCGCACAGAAGCCTCGGATGCGGGGGCACATATCGCCGGGCGGCAGGAAGCGGTCGTCCCCCGGCGCGATCAACGGGCCGAACGCGGGGGCGTCCGCCGCCATCTCGACCATCTCGTCGTAGCTGTGATCCTCACCGGCCCGCTGCCACTCGCGCCGGCACTCCTGCACCAGCCAGAGCCCCATGATGTTCTTGAGCACCCGGAAGGTGTTGCCGACCCCGCCCTCGTTGGTCAGGTTGTAGGTCAACATCGCCTCATTGATGATCGGCGCCTCGACCTCCATCCCCATCAGCGACCACGTACCCGAGCTGATATAGATGGCGCGGTCCGGGTCCATCGGCACCGCGGCCACCGCCGCCCCCGTATCGTGGGTGGCGGGCGCGATGACCGGCACCGAGGGCAGTCCGGTCTCCCCGGCGACCACCTCAGAGAGCGGGCCCAACACCGTACCCGAGCTGATATAGATGGCGCGGTCCGGGTCCATCGGCACCGCGGCCACC
>CAYMAQ010000487.1:1180-2014 GCA_964388385.1 uncultured Anaerolineales bacterium
CGTGGGTGGCGGGCGCGATGACCGGCACCGAGGGCAGTCCGGTCTCCCCGGCGACAGCCTCGGAGAGCGGGCCCAACACCGTACCCGGCGGCACGATCTCGCCGAAGATATCGGAGGGAATGCCGAGGGCCTCGAGCATCTCGTACGCCCAATCCCCGGCGCGCGGGTCGTAGCACTGGGTGGTCGTGGCGATGGTGAACTCGCTGACCATCCGACCGGTCAGCCAGAAGTTGAAGAGGTCCGGGATGGTGAGGAAGGTCGTGGCGGCGTCCAACAGCGGCGAATCCGCCTCGGCCATCGCCAGGAGCTGATAGAGGCTGTTGAGCTGCATGAACTGGATCCCCGTCCGCTCGAAGATCTCCTCGCGCGGGACGCGCTCAAACGCCCGATCCATCATAGCGTCGGTGCGGCTGTCCCGGTAGTGCACCGGGTTGCCGAGCAGCGTCTCGTCCGCGGCCAACAACCCGAAGTCCACGCCCCAGGTGTCCAGGCCGATGCCCGCCACGCGATCGCCGTAGCGTGCGGCTGCCTCCGTCAGGCCGGTCTTGATGCCGGTCCAGAGCCCCAGGATGTCCCAGTAGAATGTGCCCCGCACGTCCACAGGGCCGTTCGGAAAGCGGTGGATCTCCTGCAGGCTCACGCGCTCGCCGTCGAAGTGCCCGGCGACCACGCGACCGCTTTCCGCGCCCAGATCCACGGCGAGATAGACACGATCGGTCGGCTTGCCTTGATTCATAAACGATGCCTCCTTCGTAGGACGGGCTGGACAGCCCGCCCCTCGAGTTGGATTCAAAATCTACGCTCTTGAAATGTACAGTCGTCAGAAAACCCGGT
>CAYMAQ010000488.1:0-2010 GCA_964388385.1 uncultured Anaerolineales bacterium
TCGTAGTTAGTATAACGACAGCACCGCCTGTGTCAAAACGGCTTGAACGTCGATATCGGCTTTCCCCGGGATCGAAATCCCAAGTGTCTCGACCTCGAAGTCCCGCTTTCGCTCTTGCGATCTCCAGTCTTTGGAGTATCATAGTTACGGTTGGCTTTTTACGCCGACCTATCAAGTTGAAGTCAGTTTAAGACAAAAAATCGGAGGTCAATTATGTCCTATATTGATAATATCATCGCCCGCGAAATCTTGGACTCCCGCGGCAATCCCACAGTTGAGGCAGAGGTATGGGTTGCTGATGGCACAATCGGGCGGGCAGCTGTACCCTCGGGGGCTTCAACCGGGGTCCATGAGGCCTTGGAGCTTCGTGATGGCGATGAAGATCGCTATAACGGCAAAGGCGTTCGCGAAGCTGTAGACAACGTCAACGAAGAGATCGCGGAAGAACTCGTCGGCTGGGATGTCACCGACCAACAAGGGATTGATCAGATGATGATCGACCTCGACGGCACACCCAACAAGGCGAGTCTGGGAGCCAATGCCATTCTGGGGGTCTCCCTAGCCTGCGCCAAAGCTGCAGCCAACTTCATGCGGCTCCCTCTCTATCGCTATATTGGAGGCACGTTCGCGCATCTATTGCCTGTTCCAATGATGAATATCCTCAACGGCGGTAAACACGCGGTTGATGGCCCGGATCTACAGGAGTTTATGGTTATGCCGGTCGGGGCTCCGAGTTTCGCCGAAGCGCTGCGCTGGGGCGCGGAGACCTATCACGTGTTAAAATCCGTGTTGAAGGAGAGAGGATACGGCGTGGGGGTAGGCGACGAGGGTGGATTTGCACCGAGCCTCAAGACCAACGAAGAGGCGATTGAGGTTATCATTGAGGCTACGCAGAGAGCCGGATATGAACCCGGAAAGGACATCTGGATCGCGATGGACCCGGCCGCATCCGAGATCTTTGAGGATGGCAAGTACAATCTCAAGAAAGAGGGACGCGTCCTTAATAGCGAGGAAATGGTGGAGTTCTACGCAGATTGGGTCGAGAAATATCCGATCATCAGCATCGAGGACGGCTTAGATGAGGATGACTGGGAAGGCTTCAAGCTGATGACCGAACGCCTCGGGGACGAGATCCAGATCGTAGGCGACGATCTTTTGGTGACCAATACTCAACGCATCGCACGAGCGATCAAAGAGAAGGCTGCCAATTCGGTCCTCATTAAGCTCAACCAGATCGGCACGCTGACCGAGACCATCGCTGCTGTCCGTATGGCTCACAAGCATGGCTGGACCGCAGTGACATCCCATCGATCCGGGGAAACGGAAGATACCACCATCGCTGACTTGGCGGTAGCCCTGAATACTGGACAGATTAAGACCGGCGCTCCTTGTCGCTCAGACCGCGTTGCGAAGTACAACCAACTTCTGCGCATCGAGGAACGTCTGGCGACGGAGGCAGTCTACGCGGGCTTGGATGCATTTCCGAATCTAAACCTGTAACAATCAGCTAACCCAAGAGGGCACCCGACAAGGTGCCCTCTCGTTGCTATGCTGCTATATAGAAATGCCGCTCAAGACCGTTTTGAGGTGATGATCTTGAAGGAGGGTGGATTCTCCAGGTGGCGTTTGACCGCACAAAGCTGTGCGGCTTTCACCAAAGCATTACGGTACTTCTCCGGAAAATCCGCCGGTAGTTCGATGTCGAATGTAACTTCCTCCGCCATATGCGTATTCCCATCAAAATTAACCCGCTCCCGAATACGGATATCCTCCGTAGGCAATCCCCGCTGCTGGCAAAAGCTTAACACGTAGATGCCCGCACACGTTCCCATTGAAGCCAAAAAAAGCGTAAAGGGGGTCGGTGCCGATCCCTCTCCCCCACCCGAGGGTGGCTGATCTGTCTTGATAACAGCGCTTTCACATGCAGCATCGACCTTGGCGCCACCGGGGAACGAAATCACTAACTCCATAACGATATCTCCTCTCGATTCATCAACTTGGGAAACGTCC
>CAYMAQ010000489.1:0-2009 GCA_964388385.1 uncultured Anaerolineales bacterium
ACCCCAAACGTGGAAGTTATTGAGCTTTCAGCCCTAAACGTTTCCGTGATGCCCATAGAAACGCAGAAACGCTTCAGTTATTGATGATCAGATCCATAGTCCTTCAGGTCCGCCACCCGACGATGCGCCTTTGCGACGACGTCGTGCTCATCGCGTTGCGCCTGGATTTCAGACACATCTGGGAAGGTGATCGCTTCGGTCGGACACAAGTTCGCGCATGTCCGGCATCCAGGGGAGCAATTGTCAAAGCGAGCTACTATAGGGCGCCCCGTCTCGGTATTCCAATCGTAGACCACCCGTCCGCTGCAGGTCATATAGCAGAGACCGCAGCCTACACACCGATCTTTGTCGACCGTCGGACCCCAATGAATCTCCTGGCGCTCTACGCCCCACCATTCACCGTGCGCATAATCCCGAATGTCGCGTCCCAGCTTGTCCTGTCCAATCACCTTGGGTTTGGCCATTGCTTCCCTCTCTCTGCATTCTTATTCAATTTTGTGAATATAATTTTATCATAAGTCTATCGTATGTCAAGGGTTTCCACACAGCGATCCTTCGAAAATAGCTTGGGAGCGCGGGCGTCCCGCCCGCCTTGCCGCGGACAAGATGTCCGCGGTCCATGGTTTCGTCATCGTTGGTGAGCTATAGGCTCGTGGAAACTCCTGGGGCAACTGTTTCGTCCGGCGAGCAAGCGGGGTTTCCTCCTCCCCGGGGGATAGGGGAGGGGGAACGCCAGTCCCTCCCCCTTGAGGGGGAGGTTAGGAGGGGGTGATCATACGGGTGTGCATAGTTGCTGGTGTGGCAGCAATCCTCATCCTCACGCAATCCAAAGAAAGTAGAAGCCCACGCCCAGGATGAGGATCGCGCTCACCTTCTCGATAATGTGCGTCCACTGGGCCAATGACTGCAGATGCCTGATGACGCCCACAAAAGTGCCGGCCAGCACCACGGGTACGCCCCGCCCCAGGGCATAGGCAAAGAGCAGGGCGGCGCCGTAGATCAGGGTGCCCTGTTGAGCCATCACGTAGGTCAAGATCGCGGCAAGGAACGGGGTCGCGCACTGGGAGGCGACCAGGCCAGAGACCAGCCCCAGGCTTAAAGCGCCGGGCACGCCCTGCAGGGTTATCCGCTCCCGCAATTGCCCTGCACCGGGCAGCGTCGGCAGATCAAAGTTTACCAGCATCTGAAGGCCAATCAAAATGCAGACCGAGGCCACGAGGTAGTACCAGACCCGTGTCGTCCCGCCGAACATCCCGCCGACCAGGGTCGCCGCCGCACCCAGCCCCACAAAGGTCAAGGACAACCCGATGACGAAGGTTAGGGAGAGCACAAAAGCGCGGTTGCGCGTGATCGGTTTCCCTCCACCGACGTAGCCGATGACCAGCGGTATCATCGCCACGTTGCATGGGCCGATGCTTGTCAGAATACCGGCCGCAAATGCCAGAAGGAAGGCCAGGGGTGAAGCCGTCTGGAGCAACGAGGGGTCGAGGTTCATGGGGTCTCTCCTGAGCTGATGTTGGTCAGCACCGCTTCGAGCTGCTCGTCGGGCATGACGCCGGTGAAGCCCTGACCGGAACCGGAGCGGTCGAAGAAAATCAGGGTTGGGATCACCCGGATCTCTGCCCGTTGTAGCAGGGCACGGTTGCGCTCGTCATAGACGTTCACGTCCACCAACGCCACGTGATCCTCGAAATCCGGATAGACCCGGTTCACAATCTTGGTCATCTCAATACATTGATAACACGTGTCGGAGTGGAAGAAGGCCAGGATGGGCTGCCCTTCGGACAACATCCGCTCCAGATGGGCTTGAGGCAGTTCGTCGTCGGCGGGTGCCAATGAGAGCGCGTCCCCGTCCTGTGTCTCAGTCTCTGCCCCAAGCTCCGGGGTGGGGGCGATCCCCTCGGTGCCCTCCGTCCCCGATGAGGTTGCGGAGGGGGAGACCTGTTTCAGGACAAGTATGGCGACGACCCCTATCACCACGACGATCGCGGCAGCGAACTGCCAGCGGG
>CAYMAQ010000490.1:0-2004 GCA_964388385.1 uncultured Anaerolineales bacterium
CCCCAAGTATAGGGTGCCTCGCGCAGCCGTCAACGCGGGGCCGACCACAAAGGGTGGCCGTACTTCGTATCCCATCCATAGCGGGCCTCAAAGCCCCACGCCAAAGGATGTCCCCGACGCGAGAAACTCTCAGGGCCAAGCCACATCCAGGTCAATGACGGGGCTTTGAGCCCTTACCGCCAACAGCGATCATTCTCATTCGTTTATTCGTTTCCCATTCGTGGTCGGTCTGAACCGCTTTTGCCCAACCTCCGCGCTTGGAGTATACTCATACCATCGAGCGACCGTACGGAGACCAACTATGCCTACAATGCCGACCAAGACCGAAAAAACTATCCTGGTGTATATCTCAGCTGCGTCGGACTGCGACGTCGAGCGGAGCGTCCTGGGTCGGGCCATCGCCGACGTGCCGGTCGACCTCGGCTGGCGGATCGTCCAGACCCAGGGGGCGAACGACCCGGTGGACGCACAGGCGATCCGGGACGCCGACCTGCACGTTCTGCTCCTGGCGGAGGATATCCGCGCGCCGGTCGGGGTCGAGTGGAAGCTGGCCCGCCGCGCCGGGCGGCATCCCACGCTCTTCCTCCGAAAGACCCGCAGCCGGACGCCCGCCGCGCGCAGTTTCATCCGGTACGTCGGTCCCACCGAGACGTGGACGCCCT
This sequence comes from uncultured Anaerolineales bacterium, assembly GCA_964388385.1. Lineage (GTDB taxonomy): Bacteria > Chloroflexota > Anaerolineae > B4-G1 > SLSP01 > PWVB01. The sequence goes on from CAYMAQ010000490.1 coordinate 663, forward strand.
ACGAGAGCCCGGCGGACCTGCGCCGCAAGGCGCTGATCGAGGTGGTCGACACCCTGCTCGACCGCGCCGGTCGGCTGGCGCTCAAGCCGGCGCGCATCGTGGGCCTGCAGCAGTGGCGGGATCGACTGGTCGAGGGGGCGGATGATGAGGCGGAGACCGCCGACGGCAGCACGGGCGCCAGCAGTGTGATTCTGTCCAGGGAGGAGATCGCCACATCCGGGGGCGTGCTGATCGGCGACGAAGGCGACACGTGAACCCGCACGTCTCACGTGGCTCGCGAGGACCTGCGATCCGAGCAGACGGCGAAACCGGGAATGGCTCATCCCCTCGGAGCATAAAACGGCGCTAAAGGCGCCCCCGACAAACCGAAGGGAGACACAACCTTGCCCGACATCACCTTTACACTGAACGGCGCGCGGACCACCGTGCCCGACGTGCCCGACGACCAGCTTTTGGTCGATCTGCTGCGGGAGACGCTGGGGCTGACCGGGACCAAGCGCGGATGCGAGACGGGCACCTGCGGCGCGTGCGCCGTGCTGCTCGACGACGAGAGGGTCCGGTCGTGCCAAACCCTCGCCGGGGACGTGGTGGGCCGCAGCGTGACCACCATTGAGGGCCTTCACGGGCCGGACGGCGGGTTGAGCGACCTCCAGGCCGCATTCCTGGAGTTCGGCGCCGTCCAGTGCGGGTTCTGCACGCCGGGTATGGTCATCGCGGGCGAGGCCCTGCTGCGCGCCAGTCCGACGCCGACCCGCGAGGAGATCCGCAAGGCCATCGCCCTCCACCTCTGCCGCTGCACCGGCTATCAGCAGATCGTCGACGCGATCGAGGCCACCGCAGCGCGCCGGGCGCGGGCCGCCGGCGATGGGACGGTGCCGCGATGAAAAGCCAGACCTCCGCATCCCGCTACGTCGGGCGCGCCGATCTGCAGAACGTCGACGGCGCCGACAAGGTGACGGGCCGCGCCCGGTACGTCGGCGATATGACGTGGCCGGGCATGCTGGTCGCCAAGGTGCTCAGGAGCCCCATCCCGCACGGGCGCATCGACCGGCTGGACGTGCGCCCGGCCCTCGACGTGCCCGGCGTCCGCGCCGCCGTCACGGCCGAGGACTACGTGGGCCACGGCGCCTACGGCTGGCCGAAGCCGGACGCCTACGTGCTGGCCCGCCACAAGGTGCGCTATGTGGGCGAGGCGGTCGCGGCGGTCGCCGCCGGCGCGGAGGCCGCCGCCCGGGCCGGCCTGGAGGCCGTCGAGCTGGCGCTGACGCCCCTGCCCGTCGTCGACGAGATGACCAAGGCGCTCGGTCCGGACGCGCCCCTCATTCCGGAAGAGCCCGCGACC
>CAYMAQ010000491.1:0-1998 GCA_964388385.1 uncultured Anaerolineales bacterium
CCAGGTCCAGGCCCAGCGGCTGGAACAGTTAGCCTCAATGGAGCAGTTTGAAGCGGGAAGAGAAATAGCCAAGCTCCCGGCTTTCCTGCTCTTACTTGCGGCGGGAAGCGACAAGGTCGCGGATAAGCTGGGGATCACACCGGATATGGCCAAACTCCTGCAGCGCCAGGTCCAGGCCCAGCGGCTGGAACAGTTAGCCTCAATGGAGCAGTTTGAAGCGACCTTCAAGGATGCCCTCGCTGAAATTCTGGGGCCCGAGGGACGGCTGGTCGTCTTCGTGGACGATCTCGATCGCTGCCTGCCGGAGAAGGCGATCGAAGTGCTGGAGGCGATCAAACTCTTCCTGGAGGTACCGGGCACGGCCTTTGTGTTAGGGATGGACCGTGCCGTCATCGAGCGCGGCATTGAGGCCCGCTACGGCGAGTGCTTCCGCCGCGAGGGCGACGAGCGCGCCGAGTTCCCCATCAGCGGCGCGTCCTACCTCCAGAAGATCGTACAGATTCCCTTCCACCTGCCCCCGCTGGCCGTGGACGACGTGGGAACGTACATCACAGCGCTGGAGGAAAAACTACCCCCCGACGTACGCATAAGCGAGACGACGCAGGCGGTGTTTGCACACGGACTCTTGCCCAACCCGCGTCAGACCAAACGCGCCCTCAACATCTTCCGCCTGCTGAAGGAAATCGCCGAAACCCGCGAGATGGAGATAGCCTTGCCGTTGCTGGCCAAGACCGTTCTTATCCAGACCCAGTGGCCTCGGCTGTACGCCGATTGGCGGCAGTATCCCACGCTGGTGCAGACGCTGGAGGCGGCGTACGCCCGTCAACCCTTCTCCGAGAAAGAGGCGATTCAGGGCCGTGCAGCCCTGACGGCGGAGGGTGATTCAGCACCGGTGCGTCGAGAAGCGAACGAGGAAGCACCGGAGACCGGCACCTTGCTGGCACCCTACCTGCGCGAGCGCCGTACCTATGCACTGCTGGAGCGGATGCTCGCCTTCCCATCACCCGACGACGAGGTCGCGGAACCGGCCCGTTTTGCGGGTCTGGGTCGGGGGCAGATGGCAGCCTACGTGCGGTTGGCCGGCGCTGTGGGGACCGAGGAACAGGTCGTCGCGGAAATCGCAGCCGATCTGTGGAGTGAGATGCTGAGCGGTGATCGCGCACTCATTCAGGATGCCACGGCGCGCCTGGAAGAGGAGGAGCCGGAGCACGAGGGGCCCCAACACCGTGCGTATCAAGCGCGCTTGCTGCAGGTGATGCGCGATCCTGCGCACCCGGCCGAGGAACGGCTCAGCGCCGGGGATGCGTTGGCGCAACTTGGAGATCCCCGGTTTGAGGCAGACGCCTGGCATCTACCCGACGACGAACTACTGGGTTTTATCGAGATACCGGAAGGGCCGTTTACGATGGGCACACAAAAAGAAGACATTCCCAAGCTAATGGAGAGATTCGGAGGTGATCGGGACTGGTACGAGAGGGAGACCCCACAACACACCGTCAATTTGCCAACTTACTACATCGCCCGCTATCCGGTGACCGTGGCGCAATTTCGCGCCTTTGTGAAGGACAGTGGACGTGAGCCTGGTGATCCAGACAGTCTGCGTGGTGTGAACAATCATCCAGTTGTCTGGATCAGTTGGCAGGAAGCCCTGGCTTATTGTGATTGGCTGACGGAGCGGCTGCGAACCTGGAGTGAGACACCGGAACCGCTGAAAGAAGTATTGCGAGAAGAAAATGGGCGGATCATGCTCCCCAGCGAAGCGCAATGGGAGAAAGCCGCCCGAGGAACGGACCAACGTCAGTTCCCGTGGGGCGATAAGCCGGATCCTGAACGGGCTAATTATGACGCCACGGGCATCAACGCCACCAATGCGGTGGGGTGTTTCCCTCATGGTGCAAGTCCCTACGAAGTGGAGGCGTTGAGCGGTAATGTTTGGGAGTGGACGCGAACGCAGTGGCAGGGCAATTACAGCGATTATCAACCGGCAAAACCGGTTGA
>CAYMAQ010000492.1:0-1982 GCA_964388385.1 uncultured Anaerolineales bacterium
GCAGAGCCGGGTGCAAGGCACTTGAACGATGATGGGATTTCTACTATTCGCCGTTCCTCGGGGATGTCGTGTCTTGGCGGTTGGTTCCGGGAGTGCCTCGCACCCTCGTGTAGATCCAGCCTCCAGCATCAAGGATTAAGGCTGTGGCAGGTCGAAGGCTGCGGATTGGATTGGGGCTGCTTCTCCTCGTGCTGAGTGTGGGGCTGCTGGGGCGGCCCGTGGCAGGGGTGGCGGCGAACAGCGTGGGGTCTCGATGGCTCAACCACGCGCTGCTGGCCCCGACGTTGGATGAGACCGGACGCCGGCGGGCGTTTGAGACCGCCGGCGTTCTCTTTGTCCGGGGGACCTCGTTGGCACCCCGGGACGGCGCGCTCTTCTACAACCTGGCGGCGATCTACGAGGCGTTCGGCGATCAGGACGGGGCGTTTCGGGCGCTGGAGGCCGCGGTGGCCCGCGATCCGGACCACGACCTGGCGCAGTTCGCGCTGGGGCAGCACCTGGCGGCGCGGGGGTGGATGGATGCGGCGATGGACGCGTGGCGGGCGGCGGACGCGGCGCGGTACTTCGCAGAGCAGGGGCTCGACCTCAAGGGTGAGGATCCCACCGGGGCCCTGGTGCTCTGCGATCGGGCCGCGGCCCTGGATCCGGCGCTGGCTGCGGCCTATCTCTGCCGGGGGAAGGTGCTGGAGGCGCTGGACCGGTGGAGCGAGGCGCTGGACGCGTATACGCGGGCCGGGGTGCTCGCGCCGCACGATCCGGAGCCGGCCTATCGGAGCGGTCTGGTGCTGGCGCGGCACAGCGACCGGCCGGAGGCGGCGGGCGCGCACTACCGGGAGGCGCTGGCCCGCGACCGGACGTACCGTCCCGCGGTCAAGGCGCTGATGGATCTCCTGGTCGCGCAGGGGCGCTGCGCAGAGGCGGACACGGTGGCGGAGGAGGGCGGTTTCGCCGCGTGGTCCGTGGGCCAGCGCGTGCAGGCGCGCGTGAAACTCGGCGACTGTTTCCTCGAGGCGGGCGACCCGGCCGCCGCGCGCGATCACCTGGGGGCTGCGGTCGCGCTCGATGCTGAGTCCGTGAAGGCGTGGTGGCTGCTGGCGCAGGCGGATTTCGCGCTGGCGCGGGACGTGGAGGCGGCGGAGGCGTGCCGCCGTGTGCTGGCGCTCGATCCGGACCACGCCGGGGCGCGGGAACTGCTGGACGCGCTGGAGGGCGCGGGCGGCGGATGAGGTCCGGAGGATCCGGAGGGTCCGCAGGACCCCAACCGGCGCGGTCGGGCTGGGCCACGTTCGATCTGATCGTCACCCTGCTCCTGGCCCCGTGGTTTGTCTTCCCCGACCCGGCGGTCACTCCGTGGCTGCTCCTGGCGCTTCCGGCGCTCTGGTTGCTGCGGTGGATCGTGGAGGGGCGCGTCACCGTCGTCACTCCGATCAATCCTCCGGTGGTCGTGATCGTCGGCATGGTCGGCGTGGGCGTCTGGGCGACCTACGACGGGGGCGTCAGCTTCCCCAAGATCGCGGGGGTTCTTTACGGGATTGCTCTGGCGTACGCGCTGGTCAACGACCTGCGCACGGCGGGGCAGCTCCGGCTCGCGGTGGGGGGGCTGGCGCTGCTGGGCGCGGGGGTGATTGCCCTGGGGTTCTTCGGAACCTCGTGGGGCGGGGCCGCCAAGATGCCTGTGTTCTCGCCGTGGGTCGAGCCGCTCCGGGATCTCTTTCCGCAGCGGGTGCGCGGGATTCCCCGGGCCGAGCAGGGCTTCAACACCAATCAGGTGGCGGGCACCCTGGCGCTGCTCGTCCCGGTGTACGTGTCACTGACGGCGGGCCTGATCCGGTCTGCAGCGGCGCGGGCAAAGCGGCGGCGGCTCAACGCCCTGGGCCATGCTGCCGGGGCGCTGAGCGTGGGGGGGCTCGCACTCGCCGGTGGGGTGCTGCTGCGCCTGACCCAGTCCCGTGGGGCGATTACGGCGACCTTCCTCAGCCTGG
>CAYMAQ010000493.1:0-1974 GCA_964388385.1 uncultured Anaerolineales bacterium
GAATGGGTGCGCCGCCTGGGGATGGCCCTGGGGATGGGGCTGATGCTGTCGATCGGCGCCTGTACGACGGCGGAGATCACGCCGACCTCCACCCCCCAGCCGACGATGACGGTCACCCGGCCCGCGCCGACGGCGACGGCGCGCCCGACACCGGTCGCCCAAACCCTCACCCTTTGCACGCGCGAGCCCGCAGCAGCCAGCCCCTTCTATCCCTCCCAGGCCGGCAGCGACATCCTATCGCTCTTCTACGAGGCGCCCCTCGAGCGGGTTGATGAGGTATGGATTCCCCGCCTGGTAACCCGGGTGCCCTCGTTGGCCAACGGTGACGTGGTCACCGAGGTCGCGGCGGTGAACACCGGCAACCGGTACGTCGATCTGGCAGGTCAGATCCACATCCACGAGGGAGACGCGCCCCGCGAGCTGCCCCGGATGATCGTGACGTTCACGCTGCAGAGCGACCTGCTCTGGTCGGACGGTTCTGCCATCACCGCTCAGGACAGCATCCTCGGCTACCATTTCGCCCAATCGGAGTTTGCGGGCGGACGGTGGCGGGAGTTAGCCCAGCGGACCGCGCGCTTTACCGCCGTTGACGACCGAATGCTGCGTTGGGAGGGGCTGCCCGGCTACATTGAGAGCGAGGCACCCGGCCTTCTCTTCCCCCTGCAGCCCGCCGATCGTTGGAAGGGTCGCGCGCTGCCGGAGGTCTACGAGGATCGCACACCGCCCGCATCCGGACCCTTTAAAATCGCGGCATGGGAGTCGGGCCGCGAAGTTCGCCTGGTGCCCAATCCGAATTTCAACGGTACGCCCCCGACGCTGAGCGCGGTCACCGTGCTCTTCCCGCAGAATGATCCATCCCAGTGGACGGGACTGGTCCGCTCGGGAGCCTGTGACGTGGTGCTGCCCGATCCTGCCCTCCTCACGGATTGGCAGCAGTGGGCGGCACTCGGTCGAGTCGGAGAGGCGGTCATCTGGGCCGATACCGCGCCCAACGTGCTCCGGCTGGACTTCAATCTCGCCCCGCTCTCGGGCGATCCCTCTCCGCTTGCAGACGCGGCGGTGCGCCGGGCAATCGGTCACTGTGTGGACCGGGAGGGACTCACCCTGGCGCTCCCGAGCAAGGCGCTGACGGTGGCGGAGGCGTTGGTGCCGCCGGACCATCCCGATTACGCGACCATTCGAGGGGGAAGCGCCATGCCGGCGTACGATCCCACCGCCGGCATGGATCTGCTGACCGAACGTGGGTGGGAGGATAGGGATGGGGACGGTATCCGCGAGGCCGAGGGCGTGCCGGAGATCAGGGACGGCACCCCCTTGAGCTTCACGATGCATATGTCGGTCCAATCCTTCGTCACGGCGGCCCATCTGGCAGGGAATATGGAGGCGTGCGGCATCGGCCTCACCCTGTCTCCCGCCGACGTGCGCCAGCTCTTCACGCCCTCTCCGGACAGCCCCCTCTTCGGGCGGACCTTCGACCTGGCGCTGTACGGATGGCAGTCCGAGGCACCCGACATCTGCGGGAGCTGGCTCTCGAGCCGCATTCCAACAGCGGAGAACGCGTGGCTGGGGGACAACTTCGGGGGTTACCGGTCGGAGGCCTACGATAGGGCGTGCCGGCGGGCCCTGCTGAGCCTCGATCCCCGGACCCGGACGGTGGCCCTGCGGCAGGCCCAACGCGAGTTTGCAGCCGCGACGCCGACCCTACTTCTCGTCTGGCGCCCCTTCTGGTTCGTCGCCCGGCCCGAGGTAAAGGGACTGCGTCCCGAGAGCATGGCTTTCGGAGCCCTCTGGAACAGCGAGGAACTCTACAAGGAGACCGGATCCATCGAGTTGGAGTGATCAGGTGCGAAGCACGGCCGAAAGCACCCACCAACCACCAGCAATCGAGAGGAACCCAGATACCTGCTAGACCTACCAGGGTCCAAGTGCTTTGCCCCGGGTTCTCAAAAACAACCCACAAATCATCGTTGAAGG
>CAYMAQ010000494.1:0-1970 GCA_964388385.1 uncultured Anaerolineales bacterium
GTCCAAGTGCTTTGCCCCGGGTTCTCAAAAACAACCCACAAATCATCGTTGAAGGAGTGCTAGTTATTCATGACCAGATCCATGGCTGGGCATAACCCCATCCGACTCGGCATCCCCCCCCTGGACCGCCATGTCCGCCGTCCAGTTCGCCAGGAACGTCTCGTAGGCGGCGATGGTAGCGTTCTGCGTGGTCTCAAAGAGCGCCCCTTTGCCCGTCCAGTTGTTGCCTAACCGCACATAAGCGTCCTTCAGAAACCCCTTGATGTGAGCGGGGGTGAAGTTCGGATCGGTGCACCGCCTCTCCTCCAGATAACGGTACAGCGCGTCAAAGACTTCGTCGTAACGACGCTGCAGGACTGTTTGGGTCGTATCACGCATCCGCCATACTCCCCGCCTTGTTCTCGACGCCCTTGAGGAAGCGCTCGGTATCGATAATAAAGCGCTCGTGATACCCTTCACCGATCTTCTCCTCTTGATCCCAGGCCTCAACCCGGAAACGGAGACGCCGCCCGTCAACCTCAAGTAACTCGGCACGGACGCGGACCTCCATCCGGACGGGGGTCGCGGCCATGTGCTGGATGTCAATCCTTATACCGACGTTATTCTGCGCCGGAGCCAGCTCTGGCTCGATCACCTTGCGGGCCGTGCGCTCCATCAGCGCCACCAGGTGCGGCGTGCTCAACACGGGCATCAGCCCGCTCCCATACGAGGCCGCCGATTCCTCTTCGGTCACGGTGTGTGTCATCTCTGCCGTGAGTCCAACTTCAATACCCATCTCACGCTCCTTCCGATTATGGCATCGTTTTCCAATGCATCGGTGCGAACCTCACGTTCACACTGCGCATAAACTCTACCACATTCGGAGAAATTGATGAGGTCAGGGGAGGAACCCGGTGATCAGCGCAGCGCCGGCACGAGGAAGCCGAAGAGGCACCAGAGGTCCAGGCCGATCATCGCGATCAGGAAGAGCACGACCCACCAGGCCTCCGCGTCTTCGGGCCAGTATGCCGTCACCAGCATTCCGGGGATCGTCATCCCGATCAGCCCCCAGGTCCAGATCGAGGGACTGCCGGCGATCACCCGGGTGATACCGAGGATCAGCGTCACCAGCGCGATAACCAGCGCCGCGCTGACTGCAAATCGACGCTCCCGCCATTGGATGAGGCCCAGGGCAGCGATCAATCCGACGACGGGGAGCGCCGGGAAGAGGTAGCGCCCCTGATGCTGAACGAAGGTGAGGTTGTGCCACAGGAACATACCCATCGTGATCAGCCCCGAGACCCCCACCAGGATCAGGCCGTCGCGCCGGCGGGCCCGGATTGCCCCCCTCAGCCACGCACTCAAGCGCCACAGCGCGCCGACCACCGCCAGGATCGAGAGAAGAGCGAGCGCCAGATAGAGGCGCGGATCGAGGACCACGCCCATCCAGCCAAACTGCCCCCAGAAGGACTGGAACGTCGTCCGGAGGCTCATCTGCAGGAGCGGTCCGGCGCCGTACTGGACCAGCCAATCCTCGGTGAGCGGCTGTCCCTCGACGACGGCGTTGTGCGCCTGCAGGCCCATCACGTCGGGCCACCCGTAGATGAGGAGGTTGCGGCCCCACCACAGGGCCCCCAATGCCAGGGCCGGCAGCAGCATCTGGGCGCCCTCACGGACCGCCCAATGCCACGGGTGTCCCATCCGCCGCTGCCGGAGGAGGACGACAAGCGGCATCAGGATCAGCACGCCGTAGCCCGTGGTCTTGGTGACCAGCAGCGCACCCGCTACCGCTCCCAACATCCAGGGTGAGCCGCTCCCCTGCAGAAATTTCAACCCCAGCCACAGCCACAGCCAGAGAAGGACGAAGGTCAGCGCGTCGTTGTTGACGGACGCCGTGATCGACAGAAACTGCGGAACGAACGCCGCCGTTCCCCCCCCCAGCCAGACGAGGTAGGGGGTTTCGGGGAAGAAAAATTGGAGGATGTCCAGGA
>CAYMAQ010000495.1:0-1969 GCA_964388385.1 uncultured Anaerolineales bacterium
AGCCTGGGATACGCACGCAGGAGGACGAGGTGTATTTCAGAGCGTTCGCGCGGATGTCACGGGAGGTGACGTCGCTGCCGGTGATGCTGGTGGGCGGGCTGCGCTCCCGCGAGGTGATGGAGGACGTGCTGGCGAGCGGGGACGCTGATTTTATCTCGATGTGTCGCCCCCTGATCTGCGAACCGGATCTGCCTATTCGCCTGAAGCGGGGTCAGGATCGGGCCGCGTGCATCTCGGCCAATCGTTGTTGGCCCCCTGAGGCTGGGGTGGGGATCGCGTGCAAGTGCCCGGTGGAGCGGGAACCGTTTCCCGGTTCTTAAGGTAACTGCACATCCCGAGGTAAGCTGGTAGAATCGCGTGCGGAATTTTCCTTTGAACACCTTATCTGGGAGGTTTGAGATATGAGCGAGCAGAATGCGGGGCGCACAGCTTCGCGTCCGAACATCATCCTGATTATGGCGGATGATATGGGGTTTTCGGACATTGGGTGCTATGGATCGGAGATTCAGACGCCGAACTTGAACGAGATGGCGGCGGAGGGGGTGCGTTTTACCCAGCTTTACAACTGCGCGCGGTGCTGTCCGACCCGGGCCTCGCTGTTGACCGGGCTCTACCCCCATCAGGCGGGTATCGGGCATATGGTGGGCGATTACGGGGTCCGCGAGTACCAGGGGTATCTGCGCGACGACTGCGTGACGATCGCCGAGGCGCTCAAGGCCGGAGGCTACCAGACGTATATGTCGGGCAAATGGCACGTGGGCGGCTCCTACGATCCCCTGGCACCGGAGACGTGGAACCCCGGCGAGACCGGACATCCTACACCGCGCCAGCGGGGGTTCGACCACTATTACGGGACGCTGGACGGGGCAGGCAGCTATTTCCACCCCCACGCGATGTTGGAGGATGACGCGATTATCCATCCGGAGGGGGCGGAGACCGGGGATTTCTATTACACGGACGCCATCAGCGATCGGGCGGTCGGAATGATCGACGACGCGGCGGAATCTGACGACCCCTTCTTTATGTATGTGGCCTATACGGCCCCGCACTGGCCCTTGCAGGCGCTGCCGGAGGATATCGCGCGCTACGAGGGCCGCTACCGCCGGGGCGGCTGGGATGCGCTCCGCACGGCCCGCCACGAGGAGATGAAGGGGATGGGCTTGGTCAGCAAAAAGTGGGATATCTCCCCCCGTGACGAGCAGGCCCCGCCATGGCACGAGATCGACGATCAGGACTGGGAGGACGTGCGGATGGCCGTCTATGCTGCCCAGATCGACCGGATGGACCAGGGCATTGGTCGCATCCTCGATAAGCTGCGGGCGCTTGATCTCGAGGAGAATACGCTGGTGATGTTCCTGGCGGACAACGGCGGATGCGCCGAGTTCCTCCGGGAGGATGGATGGTCGCAGCGCTATGCGACGCAGACGCCCGACGGCAAGCCGATCACGACCGGTAATATCGAGGGGGTGCGCCCGGGCGGCCCGGACACGTTTATGAGCTACGACCTGCCCTGGGCCAACGCCAGCAACGCGCCCTTCCGGCTTTACAAGCACTGGGTCCACGAGGGTGGGATCTCCACGCCCTTCATTGTGCAGTGGCCCTCGAGGATCGCCGAACCCCGGATCGAGCATTCGGTCGCTCACGTCGTCGACTTTATGGCGACCTGTTTGGATGCAGCCGGTGTGCCGTATCCCGAGACCTATCAGGGACGGCCGATCACCCCGTTGGAGGGGGAGAGTCTGGTCCCGGCCCTGGAGGGAGCGGGATGGCAGCGCGAGCGCCCGCTCTTCTGGGAGCACGAGGGAAACCGCGCCGTGCGGGATGGGCGCTGGAAACTGGTGAGCAAGTATCCCGGTGAGTGGGAGCTCTACGATATGGTCACCGACCGCACCGAGTTGAGGGATCTGAGCGATGTGAGTAAGTCGCGGGTGGACGCAATGGTCGGTCAGTATCGGACGTGGGCTGCGCG
>CAYMAQ010000496.1:0-1969 GCA_964388385.1 uncultured Anaerolineales bacterium
GCGGAAGTTGTTGTCGGCGTCGCGCAGGCGCGGCTGGTCGGCGTCCTTCTCCGAGAGGATCGGATCGTCGATGGGCCAGTCGATCGCCAGGTCGGGATCGTTCCACAGAATCCCCCGGTCGAGCCCCGGGGCGTACTCGGCGGTGACCCGGTAGATCACGTCGGCCTCGCCGCGCAGCACGCAGAATCCGTGGGCGAAGCCGGGGGGGATGTAGAGCAGATGGTGGTTCTCCTCCGAGAGGACCTCACCCAGCCACGATCCATACGTGGGCGAACCCTGCCGGATATCGACGGCGACGTCGAAGACCGCGCCGCGCACGGCGGTCACCAGTTTACCCTGGGCCGCGGGGTGTTTCTGATAGTGCAGGCCCCGCAGCACGTTGGCCGCGGAGTGGGAATGATTGACCTGGACGAAGGCCTCGGGGATGCCCGCCGGGGCAAAATCCGACCGCTTGTACGTCTCCAGGAAATAGCCGCGCGCATCATCGAAGACCCTCGGCTTGACGAGGATCACCCCCGGGATAGCAAGGGACTCAAAGACAAAGGGCATGGTTCCTCCACATAGATGTCAACGACAGCTCGATCGAACCCACGGGATGCTCGCAACGCGTTTCCATGTTGGTTCCCCCACCCAAGACCACGAAAATGGCTCGGAGCAGGCACTTCAGCCGTAGACGGACGGCGATAGGATCCCGGCTCACATCGGGTAGAGCTTGCGGGCCAGGGGGTAGAGCGGGTGGAGCGACTTCTCCCACATCCCGGCGTAGCGCACGACCTCGCCCCCAAACCCCCGCTTGAACCGGTAGACGCCCCAGAGCCCGTCGCTGCGCTCGGTGAACTCCGCCTCCAGCGTCTCCTCGTCGGCATCAGGGATGCCCCAGAGGTCGTAAACCCGGCAGCCGCGGGACTTCGCCCAGCGCATCGCCTCCCACTGGAGCGCGTAGGTCGGCATCTTGCGCCGGTGCCGGTTCGAGGAGGCCCCGGCGATGTACCACGACTCGTCCCCCACGGCGAAGACCAGGATCGCGGCCACCGGGTCGTCCTCGACCTCGGCGAAGAGCAGCGCAATCTGATCCTCCGGGCCGAAGAGCTCCAGCGCCCGGCGGTAATAGGCCCGCTCGTGGATCCCGAACTCGTTCCGTTCGCTGGTGGTCGCCAGCAGATTGTAGAACTTGGGCAGATCGTCGAGCGTGCCACGGCGCACCTCGACCCCCTTGCGCCCGGCGTACCGGATATTGTAGCGGGTCTTGGACTTCATGCGCATCATGATGTCGTCCTCGGATTCGGTCAGATCGACCAGGATCGTGCTGCGGGGCTGAATCGTCTGCTCGCTGCGGCGATAGCCCAGGGCCTGCAGGCGGCTATCCAGCGCCGGGTCGTCGAACGCCTCGGGTTCGATCCAGCACGCCCATGCCCGCCGCCGTCTGACGGCAGCCTCAACGGCGTCCAGAACCGTCTCCACGGACCCGGGATCGTCCCACGTGACGACCGGCCCCCGGGGGACATACGCGAGGGTGCCGAGGCTCAGCGGCAGGGGTTTATAGAGCACCATCGCCCCGCCCTGCAGATCGGCCCCGTTCTCGACGGTCACAATCTCGTAATCCCAACCGAACTCGTCCTTAAGCTTACCCCAACGGCTGGTCTGAAGTAAACTGCCCGCGGCATGCCCTGCAACGAAGGCATCCCAGGCGGTGTTCTCGACGGTATCGGACGGTCTTGCTGAAACCATGACGCGTTAACCCACTTTCTCTGCTAGGATGAGCAGCCCGCCGCCGACCCCGTCGGCGGGGACGTCCATCGCGTAAGCCTTTCGCCAGCGCCGCCCCAGCCTGCGCACCACCCACCGCTTCACGATCCGCTGATAGCCCAAGTTGCGCAGCCGGGGAGAGGCCAGCCAGCGGAAGAGCGGATTCCCATCGGGGTGGATGCCGTACGCGCGGTTTGCCTCGTCCCAGAGCGCCTCGACGTCG
>CAYMAQ010000497.1:0-1968 GCA_964388385.1 uncultured Anaerolineales bacterium
CGATGATATGACCTTGAATTACCACCTGATGCATCCGGGCGGCGAGAGCCTGCCCGGCGACCCGAACGCCGCCTTCTATCTCGACGGCGTCTATCACCTGCACTATATCCTCCGGCATCCGTTCGAGGACGGTGAATCCTTCTCCTTCGTCCACGTCACCAGCCCGGATATGCTGCACTGGACCTGGCAGCCGACGAAACTGCAGCCCTCGTTTACGGGCCACGGGATGTTCAGCGGCACCGGGTTTGTCACCAAGGAGGGGCGACCTGCCGTGATCTACCATGGGTTTCAGTCGGGGCGCAATCAGATCGCCCTCGCCCAGGACCGAAACCTCTTCGACTGGGAGCGGCCCTATCCCGTCGACGTCCGGCACGCCGACGGGACTCAGGCGGAGATCCGTCACTGGGATCCGGACTGCTTTCGGATTGATGATACCTATTATGCGATCTCCGGTGGCGTCAATCCACCCCTGATGAGATCGAAGGACCTGAAACGGTGGACGCTCGTGGGCGATTTCATGGCCCACGATCTGCCCGACGTCGCGATCGGGGAGGATATCTCGTGCCCTAATTTCTTCCGACTCGGCGAAAGGTGGATGCTCCTCTGCATCAGCCATCCGCTGGGCTGCCGCGCCTATATCGGCGACTGGGATGCGGAGGCCGCGCAGTTCGTGCCGGAAACGCACGTCCGGATGAACTGGCGGCGGGACGACCAGCCGATCTACGGTGTGCTCCAACGGACGGACGTCTTCGCCCCGGAGAGCGTGCGCACGCCGGACGGGCGCCGGGTGATGTGGGCGTGGCTGACGTCTGTCGGCCCGGACGGCGCCCTGCTTGAGAAAACGATCCAGTCCCTGCCGCGTGAGTTGAGCCTGGCGGGGGATGGAACGCTGCGCATCAAGCCCCTGCGGGAGCTGGAGGGGCAGCGGTTCGATCCGGTCGCGCTCCACGACGTGGTGCTTGACCATCCCATCACCGGGCACGGCGACGACGTGCCCCCGGCAGGCGGCCCTGCGCTCCAGCGACTTGCCGACCTCGATGGGGATGCGGTGGAGCTCAGGGCGGTGATCCCCCGCGAGCAGGCGATACGGAAGCTCTTCGGGTTCGTCCTTTTCAGCGACGGCGCGGGAGGCGGGCTGCCCATCGTGCTCAGGCCTGAGACCGGTACGCTGCGGGTCGGCACCACCGACGCGCCCTTCGCCGTCGCCGATCTGCCCGAGGGCGTGGAGCTGCATATCTTCATCGATCATTATCTCGTTGAGGTCTTCGCCAACGACTGCCAGGCGGTGGTCGCTGCCTATATGGGCGGGGCTGGGGCGTCGGGCCTTGATGCCTTCACCGTCGGCGCCCCGACGACGATCGAGCGGCTCGATGTCTGGCGGTTGCGGCCGACGAATCAGGGATTTCTTGAGGCGCAGCATACCCGGGTTTGGGAGCCCGACCAACAGGGCACGTGAATTTCCATTTTTTAAGTGAATCACAAGCTGCTACAATTGGATAGTCATGCAAGTGCGAGGGAGATACTGTGGGAAACGATAGCGCGGGGAACTCGGACGATAATCGCCCGACCTCGAAAGCCTTAGCCGCAACGATCCATAACACGTAAGGGGGAGTCTTGACACTGGAACAGGGCCTCGTCTATGCGGTCATTGTTCTTACATTGATGATGCTTGCGCTTGAGGTCTGGCGCTATGACCTGGTGGCGCTTGTGGGTATGGTGTTGCTTGTCACGCTGGGGACCGTCTCTGTTGAGGAGGCTCTTGCCGGGTTTGGGCATCCGGCAATTGTTACGATCGCAGCCGTGCTGGTCGTCAGTCGTGGGCTGCAGAACACCGGTGTGGCGGACTTACTTGTCAGATGGATGTCTGTTGCAGGAGACCGCCTTGCGCCCCAGTTGGCCATACTGTGCGCACTGGTGGTCCTCAGTTCCGCCTTTATGAACAATATTGCCGCACTGGCAATTTTCATT
>CAYMAQ010000498.1:0-1967 GCA_964388385.1 uncultured Anaerolineales bacterium
ACGAGGTCGTTTCACGTGACTGGAGTTCAGACGTGTGCTCTTCCGATCTGGTGACGAAACCATGGACCGCGGGCATCTTGTCCGCAGCGAGGCGGGCGGGACGCCCGCGCTCCCAAGCTATTTCCGGAGGAGAGCGAGATGAAAATCCGAACCATTGGCTGGGCTGCGATCGCCGGATTGACGTTGGTCATCACCCTGCTCCTGGGAATCCAGGTGCAGGCCGCGAGCGCGGAGAAGGGCGCCGCGATTGAGCCGCCCCCGCCGCCGGGCCCCGCCTCGCCGCTCGATGGGGCGGCCCCGCAGGCGCTCAACGCGACGTGGTCCATCACGCGGGTGGACACCGCCGGGGACGTGGGGCCGTACACCGCCCTGGCCCTGGATGCGAGCTGGGAATCGCACATCGCGTACTACGATGCCCAGAGCGGGACCCTCCGATACGCCCGGCGGGTGGTCGGCGAATGGCTCGTCCAGACCGTGGACGACAGCGGGGACGTGGGGCAGTACGCCGCCATCGCCCTCGACTGGTTCGACCAACCGGCTATCAGTTACTACGATGCCACGCGGGGCGCGCTGAAGGTGGCGCAGTGGACCGGCAGCGACTGGCTCATCCAGACCGTGGACGACGGCGGCGACGTGGGCACGCACACCTCGCTGGCCTTTGACAGCGAGAACAACCCGCACGTCAGCTACTATGACGTGACGCAGGGGGCTTTGAATTACGCCATCGGGAGCAGCAGCGGCTGGTCCACCAAGACCCTGGACAGCAGCGGAGACGTGGGGCAGTACACCGACCTGGCTATGAACGCGGCGGACGAGTACCGCATCAGTTACTACGACGTCACCCACGGCGACCTGAAGTTCGCCTACCTGGACGGGATTCAGGCGAAGATCGTCCAGGCGGACGCCGGCGGCAACGACGTGGGCAAATACACCTCCCTGGCGCTGAACCGCGACGAGCATCCCCTCATCAGTTATTACGACGAGACCGACGACAGCCTGAAGCTCGCGTCGTGGGTGACCAGCACGTGGATCACCCAGAGGATGAACGCGGCGGGAGCCGGGGGCCGGTCCACGTCGCTGGCCCTGGACAACAGTGACGATCCGCACATCAGCTACGCGGACACCGCGCACAACCACCTCAGACTCCTGTGGTGGACCGGAAGCCGGTGGCTGACCGAGACCGTGGACAGCGGCCCGCTCCAGTACGCGTCGCTGGCGCTGGACA
Organism: uncultured Anaerolineales bacterium; assembly: GCA_964388385.1. Taxonomy (GTDB): domain Bacteria; phylum Chloroflexota; class Anaerolineae; order B4-G1; family SLSP01; genus PWVB01. The sequence continues at coordinate 1,226 of CAYMAQ010000498.1, forward strand.
GAAACGAGAACCCGCATATCAGTTATTACGAAGGCGCGCCCCACGACGACCTGAAGTACGCGTATGTCCCCACCACCCCCTCGATCGATTTCCGAAGCTCGCGGTATGACGTGGGCGAGGGGGACGGATCGATCCTGATCACCGTAACCCTCAGCACGGTCAGCGTGGACCAGGCTGCGGTCGACTATGCGACCGTCGACGGCACAGCCACCGCCGGCGCCGATTACCTCTCGGCCAACGGCACCCTGACCTTCCCCCCGGGCACCACCGCCCAATCCTTCAGCGTCGCGGTCCTCCAGGACGCCATCGACGAACACGACGAGACGGTCCGGCTCACCCTCTCCAACCCCAGGAACGCCCGTCTCGGCGACAGCAGTTCGGCCGAGCTGACCGTCCTGGATGACGACGCCGCGCCGGAGGTGGCGTTCGACTTGCCCACCTACACCGTCCAGGAGGACGAAGGCGCCGTCACCCTCACCGTTGTCCTGAGCCAGACCTCCGGGCTGACCATCACGGTGGACTACGCGAGCGGCGGCAGCGGCGACACGGCGACCCCGGGGGAAGATTACACGCCGATCAGCGGCACGCTGGTCTTTACGCCGGGCATCACCCTGCACACCCTGGGACTCACCATCAAGGAGGACGACGACGGGGGAGGAGAGGAGACGATCTCGGTGCACCTCGAGAACGTCCAGCACGCGACGATCGGCGCCAACAACCCGGCGATCGTGACGATTACCGA
>CAYMAQ010000499.1:0-1967 GCA_964388385.1 uncultured Anaerolineales bacterium
CGGTGTCCCCTTGGGCCCCGTCGGCATGGATGCCAGGCCGTAGATGGAGAAGGCCAGGGCGCCGACCAGGGCAACGATCGCCAGGATCAGGACCCCGCGGACCACCGGACTCTCACGCATCAGCGGCTCCCCCTCATAATCAGGGGCAGAAAGACCTTGTACAGATCTGACGGGCCGGACCGGACGTTCAGGGACAGCGGCTGTTTCTCGTTATCCTTGATCTGGAACTCGACCCAGGTCGCATAGACGGAACCGCTGCTGTCGACCTGGATATTGCCGAAGAGCGAGTGCTCGTTGGGGCTGGTCGATACGTTGATGCCCCCCTGCCAGGAGGCGCCGCCATCGGAGGAGCAGCGCATCCAGATCTCCTCGGTGTCCGACTCGCCGGCTGCCCCGTAATGGCCGTGCCACATGGCGCAGAGGCTGGGGCCGCTGGCGGCGATTGAGAGCTCGGCCAGCGTCGGGAACTTATCGTTCACCCTTAAGGCGATATCGTTCAGGGGTATGGGATCGCCGGGCGCCCCCAACTGTTTGTAAAACACGGTCTGTCCCTCGGGCTCCACGTAGTTCGGCGTCGGTCGTCCCCAGACGATATGAACCCGATCGCCGGCGTCGACGGTGAGATTGGGGCGCGTTCCGTGCTCGCCCGCCGGTGAGATCTGTTGGGGCGTGCCCCACGTGATCCCGCCCCCCGACCACGCGCCGGCAACGTGCCATACGGCCCGGGTGCTGCTGTGCTCCTGCTCCCATACGACGTGGACGGTCTGACCGTCCCCGCTGAGGGCGATCTGCGGGTAGAAGATCTTACCGCCGGCGCCCGGCGGCGTGACCTGCCCGTGTGTGATGACCTGGGTGGGCGCGGCCCACGCGGCCTCGTCCAGGTTCCGGGTGGTATAGTAGAGATCCGCCTCAATAATATTGGCAGCGTGCGCGAACACCATGTGGGCTTTGTCCGGGCCCACGGCCAGTCGCGGCGCGACCGATCCCCGAACGTTCGTCATGACCTCCTCACGGTGCATCGTATCGACGTCCATTTGGACAACGATGCTCGATTCCGAAATCCCGCCCTCGACCCAGGCCGCTAACACCTTCGTGCCGGAGTAAGCCAGCGTGGGCCACAGGGTGTTCGTGCCCTCTGCCGTCAAAAGCTGCGGCGGGTCCGTCCACTGATCGCCGTCATAGAAACGGATCTTGGCGCCGATGCCGTCCTCCGCCCACAGGGCCGCCATCCGGTTGCTGGATGCCAGGGCCAGCGCCGACCGCTGCTTCAGGCTCAGGGTTTGCCTCAGGGGGAGCACGGGACTCGACATCGGCCAATCCTCTCCCCAGGCGAGGGTACCCTCAGCCCCATGGAGGGTCAGGAGGAACGCCAGAACCAGGAGGGTGCGCAGATACGGCTTCAGCGTCGGTCGGTTTTTCATTGGGTCCCCACAGGCTCTAAGATCAAGTAGACGCCGGTCGTCGTCACCCCGGAGGTGACCTGCACCTCCACGGTGTTCTGGTAGAGGACCCGTTCGAGTGTGCCGTCTCCGTCCGAGTCCTCGAGCAGTTCGTACTCTCCCGTCACGGCGTACGTGGCGGGCGGGAGATCGGTCAGTGTAAAGCGGCCCAGGTTGTCGGAGTACACCGGGCCATAGGTGACCGTCGTGTCCGTCAGGATGGTCTGGGCGTAGACCTTGACCCCGCTCTGCGGCATCAACTCGTCCTGGAGGATCAGCCACGTCTCCCCCTCGATCGCGCCGGGATCGAGGGTTGACGTGATGGTGGGGGTCGGTGTGGGGGCGGTGTTGGTATAGCCGGCTTGCGCGGTCAGGGCCAGGATATTGTTCGTCTCATCGTGCTCCAGGATCTGTTCGAAGGTATCCGCCTTGACCGTCAGGGTGTGGGGTTCGGTGTCGCTGAACCCCTCCTCCACGTACATATCGAAGCGCACGCTGGAGGCGCCCTGCAGGACCTGGATGCCGACC
>CAYMAQ010000500.1:0-1959 GCA_964388385.1 uncultured Anaerolineales bacterium
GCCTAACAAGTGAGCGGTTCACTCCCTTACTTAGCGTTCACGCTCCAGCAAATCCGTAAACGCCTTCGGTGATAGCACCTTGACATTCTGATACTCGTCTAGTGGAGGATTTGTCGAATCTCGTCTTCTGACACGGTATCCGGATCGATGCCCCGAGCTTGCAGGTACTGCTCAAAGGCTGCGTGCGAGCGAGCGGTTAGCGCGTCGAACTGAGCGCGCCGCATAAGCTGCTCCAGATAGTCGACGTCGACCATTGCGACTTCCGGTTTGCCGCGTCGCGTCAGCACCCAAACTTCGTCGCCCGTGGTTTTATCGATGATCTCACTCAAACGCGCGCGGGCTTCGGTCAGAGGGATGATGCGATCCAATGCGACCTTGATGGACATAGTTTCACCTCCTCCCTCTATTGTAGCCGACTTCCGCTCCTTGTCAACTATAATGTACGTTTAACAGATTATATTAAGTGTACATCGCGCAATGCCGCCCCCTCAGTCTCAATCCTCAGTGCTCAGTGCTCAATCCTCAATCCTTGCCCGCCCACCGCCCGTTGTGCTTCGGTTCACTCGGTGCTACACTGAGACACAGAAGCAAAAAGGGAACGGACACAAGTAAAAAGGGAGGGTACGATGACGACGCTAGCGGTGGACGTGACGCCATTCAGTGCGTATGGGGCGTGGTGGGCGATTTCGCATCTGGCGGGTCGGCGGGCGCCGGAGGCCGGGGAGGGGCTTTACGTGCGGACGCTCCACGGCGGGAACCAGCCGATCGTCCGGTTGATCCCGCTCTACGGCGGGGAGCCGGTGGAGGTGGAGGTGCAGCAGACGCCGACGCTGCTGACGCTGGAGACCGAGGCGGGGCGCGTGGAGGTCTGTTTCGACGGCCCGCGCACGCTGCGGTTCCGGGGGCGCGGGCTGGGCCTGCGGCTGGACCCGGTGGTCTCGACGGTGGCGTACGCGACCGATGAGGCGCACGTGACGTTCAATATGCTGCCGGCGATGCGGCGCTACCAGATCGAGCGCATCGCAGGCGAGATCCACGCGCAGGGTCTGTGGCAGGCGGGGTCGAACGACCCCGACGTGGCGTTCGGCGGCGATCAGGGCCAGGGCGAGGCGCCCCGCGTCGATCTGCAGCCGGGCGAGAGCGGGTTGTGGGAGGCCGCAGTCGACGAGTTCAGCAGCACCTGGGTGGCCTCGGACCGGATCGATTTCGACGTCTGCGTGCGGAGGGCCCGGGAGGACTTCGACGGCTGGCTGAAGGTGCTGCCCCCGGCCCCCGACGATCTGACCGAGACCCGCGAGGTCGCCGTCTACGTCGATTGGTCGGCGGTGGTCGAGCCGGAGGGGCTGCTCGCGCGGCCGACGATGCTGATGTCCAAGAACTGGATGACCAACGTGTGGAGCTGGGATCACTGCTTCAACGCCATCGCGCTGGCGGCAGGGGTCCACGACGTGGCCTGGGATCAGCTGTTGGTGATGGTCGATCACCAGGACGCCTACGGGGCCTATCCGGACGCGATGAACGACGTCACGAAGCACTACAACTTCAGCAAGCCGCCGATCCACGGGTGGGCCGCGCTGGAGGTGCTCAAGCGGCATCCGGCGGGGGTCTCGAAGGCGCGGCTGGAGGGGATGGTCGTCTCGCTGATCGCGTGGACCGACTGGTGGATCGAGCACCGCCGGGTGCCCGGGCACCGGCTGCCCCACTATCTGCACGGGAACGACAGCGGCTGGGACAACAGCACGATGTTCGACCGGGGGGTCCCCCTGGAGGCGCCGGATCTCGCCGCCTTCCTGATCGTGCAGATGGACGCGATCGCCGACCTTTCGGAGCGGCTGGGCAACGACGTGGCGGCCCGCACGTGGCGCGAACGGGCGGACGGGCTCTACGACGCGCTGATGGAGGAGCTCTGGACCGGCGACCGGTTCGTCGCCAAGCTGGCCTCGACCGGGGCGCAGGTGG
>CAYMAQ010000501.1:0-1952 GCA_964388385.1 uncultured Anaerolineales bacterium
GTGCATATTCAGGCCCGCGGTTCGCGAGCCTTAGTTCACGTTGTCAAAAGTCCAAGATCAAGATAACCGAGGAGTTATGATAGTATGGGGTTGAAGCCTGATCATTGGATCCGTCAGATGGCGCAGGACCAAGCTATGATTGAGCCGTTCGTAGATGGTCAACGTAGAAACGGAGTGATTTCGTATGGTCTGTCGTCTTATGGATATGACATACGTGTAGCCAACGAGTTCAAAGTTTTCACTCCGGGAATGGGGGATTTCTCCCTTGTCGATCCTAAACATCTGGCGACTCGCGCGATGGCAGATTTTGTTGGGGATGTCTGTATCATTCCTCCGAACTCATTTGCGTTGGCCCGCAGTCTCGAATATATGCGAATACCACGTAACGTGCTGGGAGCAGTTTTGGGTAAATCAACGTATGCCCGCTGCGGCATTGTGACCAATTTCACACCGCTCGAACCGGGCTGGCATGGCTATATCACGATCGAGATCAGCAACACGACGCCGTTGCCCGCAAAGATCTATGCGAATGAGGGAATCGCTCAAGTTCTCTTCTTCGAGGGTGATTCCCCTTGTGAGGTGAGTTACGCAGATAAAAAGGGGAAATATCAGGGGCAGAGAGGGGTCGTTCTCCCGCGATTGTAATGCTTCCGAGGTGGGGCGGTGGGGCATTCTCTTTTTGCAGGTGGCCCATCGTGGTTTGTTGGCCGTAACTGCGAATAATTTTGGTTATAATCGAGTTAGATGCAGCACTCGTTAAAGATCTAAGGATGGAAAAGTTCACGACGGCTTGACAAACCGGCTAGGCGTTCTATACTTCCATGTTGTGCATCCATAGATTTGGCGCAGATGCACCGTCTATGGATGTGACCTTGGCTCGTATGCTGCGGTGTCTGCGGAAGGAGCGGCCGTGTGAGGAAGACCGGATGGGTTTGGATCGTCTTGAGCGCTTCAGTGTTCGTGATGTTGGGAGGTGTCACAGCTCCAGTTTGCGCTGGTCATGAACGTATCGGGGCATTTCCATCGGATGAAGATGAGGATGTTCTGCTCTCAGACTATTGGTCGTATAAAGTGCGCCGCTGGGATACCATGATCATTCAGGAAGCCCGACGTCGAAGCCTGGATCCCGATTTCTTGGCTTCACTCGTCTGGATGGAGTCTCGCGGGGACCACGAGGCCGTGGGACCCGTCGGTGCAGTAGGTCTTATGCAAGTGATGTCCAGGGAGGCTGGATTTGAGTGGCGTCCCTCAGCGGCGGAACTGATGGACCCGGCAATCAACTTGTTTTGGGGAACACGGACTCTGTCCACAGTCATCGGGCAGGGACAGGGTGACATCTTCAACGCGCTAGCTGCCTACAACGGTGGATGGGACCAGATTATGTACCGGGGCCCCACAATATTTGCGACAACTATTCTCAGAGATTATGCGCACGCCGTCGCTAGCCGTGAGGGGGTATCTGAAGATTGGCTGGGGCTGTACGCGGTGTATGAGCACTCGGTTCGAGGTCCTATTTATGTGGTAGATTCGAGTCGAGAGGACGTTTATCTTTCCCGTAACGAAAATGTGCTGCCTGATGGCACGCTTTTGATCCCGAATATCCCGCCCACTGCCTGGGTTGCTGCGTGTGAAGATGATGAGACTGGACGAGTATTTGAAGTGGGGCTTTGGCTCTATCATCCGGCAAAGGACGCATGGGGTGGAACAGAGACTGCAGGCAGTCATGTCCGCCCCCAGGGTAGGGAATCTCTGACCACAGAATATCCTGACGTCTATTTCATAGCTCAGGATAATCGGATTGGGGAGTTGCGGGCGCGAGACCCTCGTCGGGTCGATCGATCGTGGCGTTTGGCGCCTGTGAGCTTGAGTATTATGCCCGGATTACGGACTCTCTCCGACTAAGGATTGGCTATCAAATAACTTCCGCGAAATCAAGCTGAAAGCGGTGCAGA
>CAYMAQ010000502.1:0-1935 GCA_964388385.1 uncultured Anaerolineales bacterium
GAAAGTCCCCGGCACTGTTGCTACTTACGCGACGGGCCAGAGCCAGGGGACCATCAGGGCTGCCACCCCGTAGATCAGGATGCTCAACAGCAGCCCGACGCGGGGAAAATCGAAGAAGCGGTAGTGCCCCGGGCCGTAAACCAGGAGACACGCGGGCTCCAGCGGCGTGAGGAACGAGGTGCTGGCCGCCAGGGCGATCATAATCGCAAAGCTGCGCGGGTTGAGGTTCAACTGCTCGGCGGTCTGCAGCGCCACCGGCAGGACCACCGCCGCCGACGCCTGGTTGGACATCGGCTGGGTCAGCAGCACCGTCAGTCCGAAGAAAGCCGAAAGCAGCCAGACCGGGCGCGCATTGCCCAGGAGCTCCACCACCTGGGTGGCGAGGAACTTCGCGGTGCCCGTGGCCTCCATGGCGGTCCCCAGCCCCAGCATCGACGCGATCAAAATGATCACCTGCCAGTTGACACGGCTGTACGCCTCCTCCGGCGTGATACAGCGGGTCAGGAGCACGAGGAACGCTCCGATCAACATCGCCACCGGCAGTTCCAGGACGCCGACCGTCGCCGCGGCCAACACCGCCACGAAGATGCCACCCGCCAAGGGCGCGCGTTCGCGCTTGGGCCGCCGATACTCCCCCCCATCCAAGACCCGGAAGAGGTTCTGGTCTGCCAGGGCCCGGATCTGGTTGCGACCGCCCTGCACCACCAGCACGTCGGCGACCTGGAGGTGGATACGGCTGAGCTTCTGCTGCAATCGTTCGCCACGGCGATCGATAGCCAGGACCTGCAGGCCATAGCGCTCGCGGAAGTTCACGCCCTTCAGCGTCCGCCAGATCAACGAAGACCCCGGCAGGAGGATCACCTCACGCAGGACGATATCCTCCTCCTCCAGATCCGGGAGCGTCAGCTCCGCCTCAGGCCGAATCTCCACACCGGCCTGGTCCTTAACGCGGAGGATATCCTCGCGCGCTCCCTCCACCAGGATCACATCCCCCGCCTCCAGGATGGTGTCCGCCCCAGGGAAGGCGCTCTGTCCGTCGTCGTGGACGATCCGCAGGACCGTAAGGTCCAAATCCCGCCCCAGCGCGGCCTGGCGCAGGGTCTTGTCGACCAGCGAAGAGTCCTCGGGCACCAGGATCTCCGAGAGATAGAGGCGCTCGGAGGCGGGACGCCGCTCCTCCTCTGGAATACGATCGGGCACCAGCCGCCATCCCACGAGGGCCATATAGATCAACCCCACCACCGCGATGACGGCCCCGGCCGGGGTCAACTCGAACATGGAGAGCGGTGCCAATCCGTAGCTCTCCATCAGCCCGCTCACCACGATATTGGTCGAGGTGCCGATCAGGGAGAGTGAGCTGGCGAGAATGGAAGCGAAGGCCAACGGCATCAGAAGACGGGCCGGACTGAGATCGCGCCGGCGCGCGAGGCCGAGGACGATGGGAAGAAAGAACGCAGTCGCCGCCGTATTGCTCACAAATCCACCGATCAATACCGAAGCGACCATCACCATCACCAGGAGCTGAAAGGGGCTGCGGCCCTCCCCCTGCAGGAGTGCCCGCCCGACCCGATCGGTCACCCCGGTGCGTTCGAGCGCAGCCATCATTATGAGAAGTCCCAACATCATGATCACCACGTCGCTGCCGAACCCATCGAACGCATGGTCCGCCGGCAGCAATCCGGTGACGATCATAAAGAGCAAGAGACCCAGAGCGGTCACCTCCGCGGGTATCTTCTCGATAGAGAAGAAGATCATCGCGACGACGACCGCGCCGATCAATAATGGAATTTGCACTATCCCCCCTTTGCCTGACATGTTGTGATCCGCGCTCCCCCAGAATCATAGCACAAATCGCGGAATCCTCAGACCGACAAGGCAGGGCGTGTCCCGATCTGGATATCCGGATCTTCAGGAGGTGAGAAGGTCCCGCAGTGC
>CAYMAQ010000503.1:0-1926 GCA_964388385.1 uncultured Anaerolineales bacterium
TATCAAGTATATTCTGCAATCCATTGTATCATGCCTAGCCACACAAACCAATATAGGCCTATCCGAAACATTTGAAATCCCGTTATAGATGCCAGGGCTTACGATAGGCACCTATCCTCAGAGTCTCGAAAGACAATCTGTCCCGGTTGCACAAACTCACCCTGCGTGTAGGATAGAAAACGTATGCACCACAGCCATTCGCTTCTCAATCCAAAAGAAAGGCGGGTAATCATGACCCAGAAGTATAGTCAACGCACACGTCCCACCGGTATCATCCCGGCGATGGTCACACCTTTCCATCCAGATGAAAGCCTCAATGAAGAAGCCCTGCGCCAACTGACGAACCACCTGATTGAGGGGGGCGCCCACGGTCTCTTCCCGACAGGCAGCCAGGGTGAATTCTATGCGCTTACACCGCAGGAACGCGCGGAGGTCTGGGCGGTCGTCCTGGATGAAGCGGCAGGCCGGGTGCCGGTCTACGCCGGCACAGGAGCGCCAACTACCCGCGAGGTGATCCGTATGAACGATATGGCCGAGGACATCGGCGTCGATGCTGTCTCCGTCATTACCCCCTACTTCATCAGCCCGACGGACGATGAGCTTTACAGACATTATATCGCGATCGCTGACGCGACCTCGTTGCCCGTGATCCTGTACAGCAACCCCGGTCGCACCGGCGGACTGCGCCTCGCCACAGAGTTGGTCGCCAACCTATCCTCTCATGAAAACATCGTCGGCATTAAAGACTCAAGCGGTGACCTGACCCAGACGATGGCTTACATCGAGGCCTCCGAAGACGACTTCGCCGTCCTTCTCGGACGCGACACGTTGATTTACGCGGGCTTGATCCACGGTGCCCAGGGCGCTATCACTGCGACTGCTAACGTCGATCCCGCACTGGTGGTCGAAATCTACGAAGCTTTCGTCGCCGGTGAGCTCGATCGGGCGTTGGACGCTCAGCATCGGTTGGCCCCCTTACGCCGTGCCTTTGGACTGGGTACCTTTCCCGTCGTCGTCAAAGAGGCGCTGACCATGATCGGGATTCCCGCCGGACCCGCACGGTCCCCCGTCGGTTCGCTGGCCCCAAGCCAGCGAGAGGAACTGGAACGAGTCATCGCCGGGCTGAGCGGATAAAGCTCCCCCTGCTAAACAACTAAGGAGACCGATGATGCAGAAGAATCAGCAAGATACGCACAACGTCCTGCCAATCCGTGGATTCCTGCTTCACATCACCCATTACGATCCCCGCTGGTGGGAATCCAAAGAGAAAGAGGCCCCCTTTGATCTCGACGTCGCCCTCGATCTGATCGAGGCGATGGCAAAAGCGGAGATGAATCTGCTGGTCGTCGACTGTGCGGATGGCCCGCGTTACACCTCCCACCCGGAGCTGACGCGACCCTACAGTGTCCCGATGAGGACCTTCTCTCGGCTGGTCGAACGAGCGTCCGATCGAGGGATTGAGGTTGTACCCAAGCTCAACTTCTCTCAAAGCGGCTTACATCGGCACAATCACTGGTTCCGTCCCCACAATGCCCTTTTCGACAACGAGGAGTATTGGAAACTCGCGCTTGAGGTCATCGACGAACTGATCCACGTTGCCAGGCCCCCGCGTTTCTTCCACGTAGGGATGGATGAGGATCACTGGCGAAGTTACGAACAATACGTCGCCGCGATTGACGTGCTTCACGCCGAACTCCAGAAACGTGACCTGCGTACCGTTATCTGGAATGACTCAGCCTGCCAGTGGCCGCAGGCCGCCATCCATCGCGATAAATCCCTGGCGGCTGAAGCCGGAATAGCCAAGGACATCGTTCACGTTGTATGGGACTATCATGGTGTCCAATCCGAAGTTTTTCGCAGAATTCGAAATACGGGATTTGAGGTATGGGGCGCTCCAGGTCGAGAGCCCAAACTGGTGAGCAGTAT
>CAYMAQ010000504.1:0-1883 GCA_964388385.1 uncultured Anaerolineales bacterium
AGCCCGGCCCTGCGTAGCCCGGGCCCTCATAGCCCGCGCAGTATCCCATGCCCCGTCCCGTCATCGGGCCGTACCCCATCGGTCCTGTTCGATCTCCTCTTGGCATTGTCTCCTACCTCCATCTATGTTGTGTATGGGTCTCACCGAAAGATCCGGTGATCCTCGTCCGATAACCATCAATGCAGTCCTACTATAGCACACTAGTTACACTTTGTCAATAGTCTACTATATGAATACTCGTGTTTGTCAGTACGCGCGGAGAATTTGTCAAAACGAGGGGGTCGGTGTATATATGAATGGGATGACGAAACCCATGAACCCCGTGTGGTGGTGGATTTACGATCGATTGGCCGGCGTCTACGATGCCGTGGACTGGCTGACCGCCAACACCACGCACCGCTACCGGCGCCGGGCGCTGCCCTATCTGCCGGATCGGGCAGACGCCCGCGTCCTCGAGGTCGGGGCGGGCACCGGGAAGCTGCACGTCGAACTCGCCCGCCGCTATGACGCGACCGCTGCGGTCGACCTGGCGTTCGGCATGGTCCGGAAGACTCACGACCGGCTGACCCATGACGAGCTGCGCGCCGCGGTCTGCCAGGGCAGCGTCTACGCCCTGCCGTGGCCCGACGATCACTTCGACGCCGTGCTGAGCACCTTTGTGCTCAGCGCCGTGCCCGACCTGGCCCGCGCGGTGGACGAGATGGTCCGGGTCGCCGGGCCCGGGGGCGCGATCGTCGTGGTCGACGCCGGCGAGTCGGAGAGAGGCACGTGGTTCGCCCACGTCCTGGCCCAGCTCTGGGAGGCGATCGGCGACCATATCCGGGATGAGGTGCCCGTGATGGAGGCGCGGGGCCTGGACGTCACCCGCGAGGAGTTCGGGCCGGGAGGCTGCGTCCACGTGGTCGCCGGGAAACTACAGAACTGAGATTGAGCATTGAGGCCTGAGAGGAGACTGTCTGCGTGACACCCCAACCGCAAACCGAACGCACCGCCCTGATGACGCGACTGATCGGCCCGGAGATACCAAGGCTCTGGTGTCCACCCCTGACCCACTACCATGCAGATGGAAGGTTCGACGTCGAACGGATGCGCGTCCACTGGCGCACGATGGCGCCGCACGTCGGCGGGTTTCTGACGCCGGGATCGACCGGCGACGGATGGGAGATGACCGACGCGGAGATCGCCGCGCTGCTGGAGATCGCCATCGACCTGGCCATCCAGCTCGATACCCGGATCCTGGTCGGCGTGCTGCGCACCGAGGTCGACGCGATGGTCGAGGTGATCGCGCGGACGATGGCCCGTCTGCGCCGGAGGGCGGGTACCGAGGACGCGCTGGAGGCGCTGGTTCGATCCCACGTCGGGGCGTTCACGATCTGCCCGCCGGCGGGATCGACGCTGACGCAAACGGAGATCGGCGCGGGACTGCGCCGCGTGCTGGACATGGGCCTGCCCACCGCGCTCTACCAGCTCCCCCAGGTGACCGAGAACGAGATCGGCCCGCCGCTCTTCGCCGAACTGGCGGCATCTTATCCTAACCTGCTCTTTCTGAAGGACACCAGCGGGGAGGATCACGTACCGCAGGTGGACTGCGGTGACAGCGGGGTCTTCCTGGTGCGCGGGGCCGAGGGCGACTACGCCGCCTGGCTCCGGGAGTCGGGCGGGCCGTACGAGGGATTGCTCCTGAGCACGGCGAACTGCTTCGCCCCAGAACTCGCGGGGATGATCCGAGATCTGGAGGACGGCGATTCGGCGGCGGCAGACGCCACGTCGGCACGGCTGACCGAGGTCGTGACGGCGGTCTTCGACCTCGTCGAGGGGCTGCCGAACGGGAATGCGTTCGCCAACGCCAACAAGGCGATGGATCACTGGATGGCACACGGCCC
>CAYMAQ010000505.1:0-1881 GCA_964388385.1 uncultured Anaerolineales bacterium
GGGAGGGGTTAGGGGAGGGGGAAACCACGCCCTGCTCACTTGACTAAACGGTTGCACCCAACGCACCCTCTCTCGCGGAGGTCCCTCAGTGTGTCAGGGGTTCAACCCCCCGCCGCCCCATACCCGCGTTTTTTGCGAAACGAACCCATTTTCGCCCCCGTTCCAGTCCCCGGCACTGGCGCACTTCGCCAGTGCCGGGGACTGGAACGGGGTGCCGGGGACTGGAACGAGCGACACGTCAGGTCTCGCGCTGGGGACCTCGGCGGTTCCACGTGCGCCAGTTGCCCCACATATCGTAGTAGTACGGCATAGAGACGTAGATCTCGTCGGAGATGGCCTGGATGACGTCCATCGTCTCCGCCGGCACGGACCCGTCGAGAGCGGCGGCGTCCTCCGCGATCTCGTCCGGCGTGCGAGCGCCGACCAGGGCCGAGGTGACGCCGGGCTGGGCGGCGAGCCAGCACAGTGCGAGCTGGGTCAGGGAGACGTCCAGGGACGCTGCGATGGGGCGCAGCCGCTCGACGGTGTAGAGGCACTTCCCGTAGTTCTCCGACTGCCACAGGACGCTGCGCACCCGCTGATCGTCCGCGGCGAACGCCGTGTTGAGGCGCAGGGCGCCGGTCAGCAGGCCCTGCGCCAGGCTGCTGTAGGTGACCACGCCGATGCCCTGCTCGATGCAGTAGGGGAGCACGTCCTCCTCGATGAACCGCCAGATCAGGTTATAGGGCGGCTGGATGACGTCGATCCGCCCGTAGTTGGCAGCCATCGCCATCATCTCGACGGTGAAGTTGGAGACGCCGACGGCGCGGATCCGGCCCTCGGTGCGGAGCGACTCGAGCACCTCCATGGTCCGGGCCATGGGGGCGTTGCGGCGGGGCCAGTGGACGTAGCAGACGTCCACGTAGTCGGTCTGGAGCCGGGTCAGGGACGCGTCGAGCGAGTCGCGGATCCGGTCCGGGTCCGCGGCGACCTTCGTGGAGAGCACGATCTCGGACCGGCGGTCGGCGAGCCCACGGCCCACGACGGTCTCCGAGTGCCCGTGCCCGTAGGCGGGGGCGGTGTCGAAGTGGTTGATGCCGACCGCCAGGGCTTTGTGCAGCGTGCGGATGGATACCTCGTCGTCCGCACGCCCCCAGTATCCGGCGCCCATGGGCCAGCAGCCCAGGGCGATGGCTGATACGTCGATATCGGTGGTGCCGATTTTGCGCATATCCATAGGTTTTCTCCTTCTCATAGGTTGTGTTTCAGTCCCCGGCACTGGCGAAGTGCGCCAGTGCCGGGGACTGAAACAAGCGCCGGCGACCTCAGCGTCTTTCGTTTAATCCCAGACGAACACCACTTTGCCGGTCTGGCGGCTCTCAAAAAGGTCGAAGGCCTCCTGCGCCTCGTCCAGGGAGAAGCGGTGCGTGACCAGGTCGGAGAAGTGGAGGTTCCGCCGCAGCATCAACTGTACCAGCTCGTCGTAATCGGGTCCCGTGAACATATTCGAGCCGGTGATCCACCGCTCGCCGAGCATCGGGCCGAAGGTGGCGTTCTGAGCGCCCCCGCCCCAGCCGACATAGACCACCCGCGCGTGGTAGGGCGTCGCCTTGGGCAGATCGACCCGGGCCTGGTCGTTGCCGGAGGTCTCGATGCCCACCTCGGCACCGCCGCCGGTGAGGGCCTTCACCTCGGCGGGCATATCTACCGCCGTCGGATCGAGGGCTATGTCGGCGCCGTGTTCGAGAGCCAGGTCGCGCCGGTAGCCGACGGGATCGACGCCGATCACGAGGCCGCCCATCGCCTTGGCGAGCATCGTCGTGGCAAGCCCGACCGGGCCCAGGCCCGAGACGACGGCGTACTCGGCGGCGTGGAGGTCGGCGCGGCGGAGCGCGTGATACG
>CAYMAQ010000506.1:0-1880 GCA_964388385.1 uncultured Anaerolineales bacterium
ACGTCCGCGTCGTCAACCTGAAAGGCATCCCGATGCGGGTCAGCCTGATCCGCATCGACACCAACCAGGGCCTCTCCGGATACGGCGAGGTGCGGGACGGCGCCAGCGCCACCTACGCGCTGATGCTGAAAAGCCGCATCCTGGGCGAGAATCCCTGCAACGTGAACAAAATCTTCCGCAAGATCAAGCAGTTCGGCCACCACGCCCGTCAGGCCGGCGGCGTCTGCGCCATCGAGATGGCCCTGATGGACCTGGCGGGCAAGGCCTACGGCGTGCCCGCCTACATGCTGGCGGGCGGCAAGTTCCGCGACAGGATCCTCTGCTACAGCGACACCCACGCAGAGCCGGACGGCACCACGATGGGCAAGCGCCTCAAGGAGCGGATGGACCAGGGCTTCAAGTTCCTCAAGATGGACCTGGGCATCAACCACCTGCGGGACGTCCGCGACGCCGTGATCGGGTTCCCCGACACGCTCCACAGCCACGACATTATGCACCCGTTCACCGGGATCCAGATCACCCAGAAGGGCATCGACTACCTCTGCAAATACGTCGACGAGGTGCGCCGGGTCATCGGCTACGAGATTCCGCTGGCGGTCGACCATTTCGGACACATCGGCCTGGAGTCGTGCATCCGGCTGGGGCAGGCCCTCGACCAATTCACGCTGGCGTGGTACGAGGATATGATCCCCTGGCAGTTCACCGACCAGTACGTCCAGCTCTCCGAATCCGTCAACACCCCGATCTGCACCGGTGAGGACATCTACCTCAAGGAGAACTTCATGCCGCTGCTGGAGTCCCGCGCCGTCTCGGTGATCCACCCCGACCTGGCGTCATCCGGCGGCATCCTGGAGACCCAGCGCATCGGCGACGCAGCCCAGGAGCACGGCGTCGCGATGGCGATGCATATGGCGGGCTCCCCGATCGCAGCTCTGGCCTCGGTCCACTGCGCCGCCGCCACCGAGAACTTCCTGGTGCTGGAAAACCACTCCGTCGATCATCCCGAGTGGAACACCCTCATCGAGGGGCTTCCCAACCCGCTGATCCAGGACGGATACATCCAGGTGCCGGAGACCCCGGGCCTCGGGTTCACCGACCTGAACGAGGCGATGATCCGCGAGCACATCGACCCCGACCGCCCCGGCCTCTTCGAGCCGACCACCGAGTGGGACGCCGAACGCTCCCACGACCGCCTCTGGAGCTGAACGCCCCTTCCAGGAGCCCAAAGGTCTGAAGGAAAGGGGTTGACCTTTCCCCAACCCTTTGGGCTCCCGTTCGCAGCATCCCGCCTTGCGAAACCGCCATCTCGTCGTAGGATAAGAGCACACAAACAATCGAATCGACACCCAACCCATAAGGAGGACCATCATGGGATCACCCGAAACGACGATCCACCTGGATCCAGGGATGTTCACCCGCGCGGAGCGGGTTCTCGTAGAGTCAGAGGGACCGGACCGGGCGCTCTCCGCGTCCACCTTCCGGTTCGAAAGCGGCGTCTGCGGCCTCCGACTGACCAGCCGCATGGGCGAGCTGGTGATGCTGCCCTTCCAGGGCCAGCAGGTCTGGTCGGCGACCTTCGGCGGGCGCAACCTCACCATGCAATCGATGTTCGACCAACCCTATCCGACCCGCGACTTCCTCCGCACCTTCGGCGGCTTCCTCCAGCACTGCGGAATCACCGGCGTCGGCGGTCCGGGGCCCGAGGACGACCACCCCCTCCACGGCGAGCTGCCGAATGCGCCCTACGAGGACGCCTACGTCGTCGTGGGCGAGGACGAGGACGACGGCGGCCCGTATATCGGACTGGGCGGTCGCTATCGCTATACCGTCGCGTTCGGCCACAACTACCAGGCCGAACCGAGAGTCAAGCTCCACGCCGG
>CAYMAQ010000507.1:0-1875 GCA_964388385.1 uncultured Anaerolineales bacterium
AATCGGGGAGCCGGAGCAGGTCGGCGTCTTCGTCCAGCTCGATCTCGAACAGCACATAGTCGGCCGTGATGAGGTCGGCGCGCCCGGCATGCACCAGCGTCTCCAGCAGGGCGGTGGCGGGTTGGTCGGCGGCGTAGACCATCGGTATGCCCTGCTCGTGCCAGCGCCCACGCCCTCGCGAGCCTCGGAAGGCGGTGTCTGCGTACTCGGCCTTGGTCAGGCGGTAGACGGTCACGAAGGGATGGGGATCACGGGCAGAACAACAGCGACTGATTACGCGGCGTTGGTTTCGTCGATCGTGGAGAGCAGGTCCTCCACCTCCCGAAGACCGGGCTCTGTATCAAGGCGCTGGAGCGGTGTTTCTCCGTGCAGGAGGCCGTGCGGCGTCTTGAGCCAGGTGCGGGCCAACGCGTCCGACGCGAATGCTCTGCGACTGCGAATCCAGATGTGCAGCAGACGCCACAGGCGATCGGACTCGGCGGGCGTGAGGTCTTTTCCTTCGTTGCGCCGACGTTGCAACGTGCGAACGGAAACGCCCAGCACGTCTTGCAGGGCGCTCTGGTCGAGGTCGAGCTTTTTCTTCACAACGTCAACCTCGTCCATTCCGAGCCCGCCGCGAACCTGACCGATATCGGGGGGAGCTTCATCCGTGGAGGTAGACCGAAAGGTGCGCAGCGCGTCCTCAAACGCGTCTTGATCGGCGCGTGGTGACACGACGTTCGCAGGAGCAGTCATGACGGCGGTAGATGCGGTTCTCGTAGACACTGTTTCTTCTGAAATACGACACCTGTCGCACTTGTTTCTGCAAATGGCGCCTCATGTGATTGGGGGAACTGCACAGGCCGTTATTTTCGGCTTGAGAGGCGGGGTGAAATTAGCAGGTGCTTATCGATATCTGCGGCCTTCCGGTCGGAGAGGTTCTCCATAAACTGGAGGACGAGGACTCCCGCCAATCGTCCAGGCGGACAGGCGGGGCGCCCGCGATGGGAATTTAGATCGGCAAAGTCCTCATCGGTAAAGAGAAGGCCAAACGTATCGCGGAGGGTCAGATACCGGTTCCCGCGTGGAAAGGCAGCATGGGCAACCTCAACGGTCATCGCAGGGACCGGATGAGGCGGACGAGGCGAGAGAGAAACATGATCGCGGCGGCTGAGGACCCGAACAATGGAGATCAGAAAATCCACGCACTCAAGCTCTGAGTCAGCATAGACCGTATATGATTCACCAGCAGTATCTGGGAATTCTGCGCAGTATCTATCATGGCCTGAAGCCATCGCATGCCGTAATCGATGTCGTATCCGATCTCAACGTAGAGCTGTTGTCTAACTTCGACCGGGCGAGTTTTGGGGAAGCCTACATTCCAGGTGATGCCGTTTGCCAAGCTCCCTGGCGTCGGTGACCTCGCTCGGTATTCCACCCCACCTCCTCCATATGTCTGCTCCGCCGTACACCTTACTCCTGAACGAGGCGCTCATCAATCTCGGGGTCGAACGGGCCCCGGATCTCGATCTTTCCGACGTCCTCGTGCCGGGGATTGAGGAGAAAGCAGGGCTCACTGGGCACGACCGCCGACGGGACCTGAAGGACCGCCGATGGCTCCCCCCTCGCCCACGCATCGCCGACCTGCTTCACCGCCTCAGGCGATGGATTGGAGCGCCACGATGACGGCAGCTCCTCCTGTGGGTAGACGTTGATGCATCCGCCCGGCACCACCGCCTGAAACGCCACGAAGCTTTTCAGAAGCCGTTCGGTGGGGAGGTGCACGAGGATCTCAAGCTGGGCTAAGGCAAGGGAGCCGGCCGTGTAGACCACTGGGACGCCTGGACTGGACCACCGCCCTCCGTACAAGCGCGCACCTTCTCCGGAGAAGGCGGA
>CAYMAQ010000508.1:0-1871 GCA_964388385.1 uncultured Anaerolineales bacterium
GTTGTCCGTATCATGATCCTGATGCTTGTCTTGATGATGATCCTCGTCGCTGGTGTCTCAGCCGCCGACACTGATCCGCCGGGTTTCGTTCCCCAGGGAGGGCCGTCGCTGACTGAATCCTTTACCTACCAGGGCTACGTCGAAGATGGCGGTCAGCTAGCCAACGGCAGCTACGACTTCCGCTTCTACATCTGGAACGACAGGATGTCCGGCGACCTGATCTCGACCTGTCAGGCCTGGGATGACCAATGGGTCGAGGATGGTCTCTTTGCTTTTCACCTCATCCCCGCCGATCCGATGCACGAGGTCTTTGACGGTGGACAGCGTTGGATCGAGGTGCGGGTGCGGCCCCATGGCACCGCCCAGTGGACGGTCCTGCCTCGACAGCCTATCACCGCCGTGCCTTACGCGTGGGGCCTGAAGCCTGGGGCCGAGATCTCGGGGACGATTGCCAACCGCGCCACGCTCTACGTCGGCAACGGCTACGATGCCGGCACCATCGGAAGCGCGATCTATGCGGAGAACCACGCCGATACCTCCCCGACCATCTATGGGTTCCATCACGGTACCGGGCACGCACTCTACGGTCGTAGTGAGAGCGGTTATCCGACCATTGAGGGCTACAACCATGACACCGGCACCGGCGTGATAGGATACAGCGTCGGGGGAACGGGCGTCAAGGGGTCGACGGGCAGCGTTGACGACGTCGGAGTCATCGGAGTTCAGTCGGGCCACGAGTTCGCCGACTACGGTTCCTACTTCGCGCCGGGTGGCTTCTTCGCGGGGCGCAACGGCCTGATCGCGGTCACCGAGACGTCGGGCGGCTACGCGGCCTATACTTGGAACAAAAGCACTAGTGGTTCCCAATCTTATGGTCTCTACGCTCGGACGCAGTCGCCCACGGCGTGGGCGGGGTATTTCAGTTCTGCGGGCCACGGTGTCTACGCCTCTGTCGGATTGGGCAAGACCGGTTTCGATACGAACGGGACAAAGTCGGCGGTGGTCGCTGCGTCGGACGGACCGCGCCTGCTCTACACCGAGGAGTCCACCCAGGTCTGGTTCACGGACTACGGCTTCGGCGAGCTCTCAGACGGAACCGCGACCGTCACCATCGACTCCACCTTCGCCAGCACTGTCAACCTCGAACGACCCTACCACGTTTTCATCCAGCCGTATGGTCCCGCGTCGCTCTACGTCAGCGACCGGACCTCCACCGGATTCGAGGTCCAAGCCCAGGAGGGCGAGCCTGACTGCGAGTTTAGCTATCGCATCGTCGCTGCCCGCCGAGGCTACGAGGATCAGCGTTTGGAGGCAGCGCCGTGGGCCGAGGATGATCCTAATCTCTACCCGGATAAAGCTGGAGCCGGCGTCGAGGGGGTGGAACCATGATCCGCCGCATCCGATCCCTTGCTCTGGCGCTCTGTGCGATCTTGATCACCGTCCTTCTCTTAACCGCGGTTGTGAGCGCTGCGCCCCACGCGTTCTCCGTTGGGCGGCATCTGTTCAGCGGGGGCGGTGGTCCGGTCGCGCACGGGACCGTTCGTCTTCGCGGCAGCGTCGGTCAGCCTGTCGTGATGTCCGTGACCCAGACCGGCACCGATCTCTGCGCCGGGTTCTGGTGCACAGTCCCTGTGTACGAGGTTTACCTGCCGCTTGTCGTGCGCAGTGCTTCATAGCCCGAGACCGCTTCTTATTTGCTTTGCCGGGGAGGGGGGTAGGTTTCCCCTCCCCCAAACTGGATAACTGGAAAACTTTGAACCTGTAACGCTAACTGATCTATTGGAGTCTTGGACATGACCGAGAATGCGTACCGCAAGCTGGCTGAGCGATTGGACGCGCTGCCCGACGGCTTTCCGCCGACCGAGGACGGC
>CAYMAQ010000509.1:0-1867 GCA_964388385.1 uncultured Anaerolineales bacterium
GGCCGGGCAGTCGTCTCCGGCGTGGGTTGAGCTTCAGTCCCTGGCTCAGGCGGTAAGGGTATGGGTTTGTGTAAGCGCATAGGATGTTCCTCCGAAAGATTTCGTGTTTTCAGCCTCGGGTGCATTATGGTGGATGTGGGGAAGGTGTCAAGTCTGGGGGCGACCTGGACCGGGAGCGTTTGGAAAGGGCAAGGGGGCCGTAGTTGGCCGCCAAGGCTCAAAGCCTTCTTTTCTGGAGGATATCTCTGACACGAAGGGCCCTTATGCACAGGCTCATCCAGATTAAAACGGGGCTTTGAGCCCTAGATGTAAGGGTCCGTCTATTCCAGGCCGAGGATGTAGCGGAGGGCGAGGGCGTGGGTGAGTTGCTCGACGGGGGCGCGGTCGTCGGTGAAGAGGACGGTGCTCGGGTCGGGCGCGCGAATCTGGGCGGTGGCCTCGGCGGTCAGGGTACGAAGGCGAGGGTCGTCCAGGAGGGGGCGGTTGGCAAGCAGGTTGCCCGGATCCGTGGGCCGGACGGTGGCGACGACGATGGCGTTGAGGCTGGACGGGACGTTGATGACGTGGACGGAGGGGTAGACGCGGGCCATCGTGTTGACCATGGCGTCGACCATACGCCAGTCGTCCTGGGTGTGACCCACGTTGATGGCGACCACGCCGTCCTCACGGAGGTGGTCGCGTACCTGCTGGAAGAACTCCACGGTGGTCAGGTGCCAGGGGATGTAGGGCAGCCGGTAGGCATCGATGGCGATGATGCTGTAACGGTCCTCGGTGGTGGTGAGGTAGGTGCGCCCATCGGTCAGGTGGACGTCCAGGTTATCCATCGTCATATCGAAATACCGCCGTCCTACCTCGACGATGGCGGGATCGATCTCGACACCCTCGATGGGCAGCGGTCCGTAGACTTCGGTAAACTGGGTGGGTGTGGTGCCCGCGGCGAGGCCGATGACCAGCAGGTCGTCGATGGCCTCGGGCGGGTGGGGCGGTGGGTTGAAGAAGGGGGCGATGAGGAAGTAGTCCCATGGTCCATGGGTGAGCAGAGCCAGTGGGTCCTCAGCGGGCTGCCCCGCCTCCGATGCAAACGCCCCGGGCGGGAGGGTGACGGAGTGAATGCCCTGGCCCTCGTTAAGCAGGAGGATGCGTCGTCCGTCCGACTCCTCCACGACCTGGATGAAGTTGTAGGTCGATTCCTCCTCGTGGATCAGACCGGCCTGCGGTTTGATCGTGCCGGGATTGAGAGCGAAGAGCAGGAGCAGGGGGATCAGGGTCCAGACCAGGAACCAGAAGCGGCGACGGCGGCTCCACCAGAGGCCGGTCAGTCCGGCGATCAGAATGATCGCAGCAAGCAGTAGGAAGGTGCGTTGGGTACCCAGGTTAGGAATGAGTACCAGATTGGGTAAGAACGTACCCAAGAAACTGCCCAGGGTGGAGACGGCGCTCACCTTGCCCGCCGTCCCGCCGCTGTGGCCGACCCTCTGGACTGTGAGGCGGATGACGAAGGGGGACACGCAGGCCAACAGGGTCACCGGCACAGCGAAAAGCACCAGGATGACGATGAAGGGCCCTGCCAGCATGCCCAGATTGAAGGTCCGCATCCCCTGCGCGGCCAACTGGATGAGGGGATGGGCGAGGAAGGGGATAGGCGCGATGGTAAGACCGGCAGCGGTCAGGATCGTGTAGAGGACGGATGGGTCGGGATGGCGGTCGGCCCAGCGGCCGCCCAGGGCGTAACCCGCGGAGAGGTAGAGGAGGATCAAACCAATGATGGCGACCCATACGATCTCGATGGTGCCGAACGCGGGTGCGAGCAGGCGGGCTGCCGCCAGCTCCAGGGCGAGGGAGACGAGGCCGCCTATGAAGGCGGTGA
>CAYMAQ010000510.1:0-1848 GCA_964388385.1 uncultured Anaerolineales bacterium
GGTCGAGACCGTACGTTCCAGGCGGCGGTCCGGGTTCCGGCGTGAGCTGGGGTTCGACCGTATGCCCCCCTCTAACTCCCCCCAACGGGGGGAGGATGGCTGACCGGCGCGGCTGTCCTTTCCCCCCTGAGGGGGGAAACACAAAGGGGGGTCGAGCGTCACGAACACGCGCCCCCCGGCGAGCTCGAAGCCCACCTCCATGCCGACCTTAACCCAGCCTCGGATACGTCGCCAGTGCCGGCTCCGACGGCGTAAGGTCACCGTGGTCGTACTCCTCCAGCCAGATGCGCACGCCGACGAACAACCGCCCGGCAAGCCACCGCTTGACCGGCGTCCTCGCGCCGAGCTGCCCCCGCACCCGTTCGGCCAGGGATGCGACCTCAGGATAAGCCGACGCCACCTCGTCGGCGGGCACGTCCGTGAGCCATGCCCACAGGCCGACCAGGACGCCGGCGGTGGTCGGGATGCGCAGCGGATCGGCCCGATCGGCGAACGCGATCTGACCGTTGCACGCCCCCACCTGCCAGAAACGGGATTCGCCCTCCCGATAGGTCTCGTCTCCGATGGCGCGGCACGACTCCAGCAGGATCTGCTCCCACCGGTAGCCGCACCGGAACTGCAGGTACTTGAACTTATCACGCATCGCCTCGGCCAGCGGTGAGGTGGCTTCGAGTTTCTCGAAGCTCGCGTCAAACCCCGCCGGCGGCGTATCGATCGCAAGCTCGATCGTCTCCTTGAGCAGTCGCACGGCGCCAGTCTTGTTGTCGTTGCGCTCGCCGAGGAGAGCGTGGATCTCGGCCGCCGCCGGGTTGCCGTTACCCGGAGAGCTTCCGTCAAGCCAACCGTTCAGCGCCCGTGTCGCCCAGAACGCCCACTGCCGGCGGGCCAGGGAGACGCCACCGCACCAGCCGGTCGACGGCCACCAGAGCTCATGATCGATCTTCAGCAACTGCATCTCCAGGGTATCCAGCCAGGACTCGTGACAGATCTCGATCCCCCAATGCGGCGTCGTGCGATCGACCTTGAGCGCCCACTCGGGAATCGGTTCGGCCTCCTCTTGCCAGGCGTCCACCTGGGCCACGTCCGGATCGCGCTCCGCGGCCATTCGAATCCGAGCCTGTTTATCGGGATCCTCGGGTATGCCACTTTCCCCGGTACACAGCCAGTCCATCGTCAAACGCCACACCGTCCGATCGAATCCCTTATCCATCCATTGGCTCCTTTTCAGACAACAGGCATTCCTCTCCCCAGATTTCGTACTTCTTATGAATACCTGACGCGCTTCTGCGTTGCCATGGGCATCACGGAAAAGTTCAGTGATGCGTGTCCGGATCTGGCTATGTCTCGGTCAAAATCCCATCGACCTTTTTATAATACGTGATCCAGACGCACAACCTCGATATTCCGGTCGTCCGCTGCCTCGGTCAAAGCCTGGGTGCGGTCGCCAAATGCGGCGACGTAGTGGTTCTGGATCCCTTTGATCGGATTTTGGGGGCTCACACACGATCACCACCAATGCGGCAGGTCGTGCCCCCGGCGCTTGATCTCCGACCACATCTCCCCGACGTGGTGGTGCGTATGCCGCTGCAGATAGACCGCCCGATCCAGAACAGTGTCGCCCGGCCACGTAAATGCGTCATCAGCCGCCAAAAGGTCCGCACTCGTCAGCCAGGTCTCGACCTGGGACCGCACCTCGGCCAGGTACTCAAGCACGTCCTCCTGGGTGGGCAGCTCCTCGGGCTGCGCCCCTTCCCAGTCGCAGCCGAAACGATGTCCGAACGGGAAGCCGTCCGGGCTCTCACCGGCATAGAACTCCGCCGTCTCCAGGATGTGATAGGCCAACCGGGC
>CAYMAQ010000511.1:0-1846 GCA_964388385.1 uncultured Anaerolineales bacterium
GGTTCACCCCCTCCTAGCCTCCCCCTCAGGGGGAGGGATGGATTCGCCTCCCCTTGGGAGGGATTGAGTTCCCCTCCCGAGGGGAGGGGTAGATCGCGATTGGATCACGAGACTTAACGATAAAGGAGCTGAAAACGATGAAAAGGCGAACGATTAACGAACATGTTCAGTGGTTGGGCGGGATCGATTGGGACCGACGGCTCTTCGACGGGTTGATCCCGCTGCCCGACGGGACGAGTTACAATGCCTATCTGATCGAGGGCCGCGAGGCGACGGTGCTGGTGGATACGGCGGACCCCCGCAAGCTCGACGAGCTGATGGGGCAGCTGGAGGGCGCGCCCGCCCCCGATTACGTGGTGGCCCAGCACGCCGAGCAGGACCACTCCGGCACCCTGCCGGCGGTGCTGGACCGGTATCCGGACGCCCGGGTGCTCACGACGGAGAAGGGCAAGGTGATGCTGGTCGAGTTCCTGCGGCTGCCGGCGGGCCGCGTCGACACGGTGGAGGACGGCGAGACGCTCTCGCTGGGCGATCTCACGCTGGAGTTCGTCCATATGCCGTGGGTGCACTGGCCCGAGACCATGGTCACCTACCTGCAGGAGGACCGGCTCCTCTTCACCTGCGACTTCTTCGGGTCGCACCTGGCGACCTCCGACCTCTACGTGACCGATCAGGCCCAGGTCGCCGAGGCGGCGAAGCGGTACTACGCCGAGATCATGATGCCGTTCCGCCGGATGATCGTGCGGAACCTGGACCGCCTGGCGGCGTACGAGATCGATATGATCGCGCCCAGCCACGGGCCGATCTACCGGGAGCCCGGCTTCATCCTCGACGCTTACCGGTCGTGGGTCTCGGATCCGCCGGAAAACAAGGTGGTCCTGCCCTATATCTCGATGCACGGCAGCACGGCGGTGATGGTCCATCACCTGGTCGAGGCGCTGGTGGCGTGGGGGGTGACGGTCCAGCAGTTCGAGCTCTCCGTGACCGACCTGGGCAAGCTGGCGATGGCGCTGGTGGACGCCGGGACGCTGGTGCTGGGCACGCCGACGGTGCTGGGCGGGCCGCATCCACAGGCGGCGTACGCGGCCTCGCTGGCGACGGCGCTCCGCCCCAAGCTGAAGTTCGCTACGGTCATCGGGTCGTACGGGTGGGCCGGCGGCGCGGTGAACAAGGTCGCGGAGGCGATCAAGCCGCTGCGGTTGGAGGTGCTGGATCCGGTCACGTGCAAGGGGCTGCCGAACGCGGACGATCTGGCGGCGCTGGATGCGCTGGCGGATACGATCGTGGCGAAGCACGAGGAGGCGGGGTTTGTGTGATGGTTGCAGCGCGGAGACAGTGCCGGAGATGCTACTATCCCCGGCACTGTCGGTTGAGGGGCCGACTCGAATGGGAAACGAATACACGAATGGGGTGATGGGCGAAAATGGGTTCGTTTGGGAGAGGACGAGGATCGGGGGGGTTGTGTGATGGTTGCCGCGCGGCGACAGTGCCGGGGATGCTACCATCCCCGGCACTGTCGGTTGAGGGGAAACGAATACACGCATGGGTGGCGGTCATAGGGCGGATCTCCCAGGGATCGATTGAGTGTTGTAACCCTTTAGTTTTATGAGCAACCCTCCACAACCGTAGGATCACCCTCTCCTAACCTCCCCCTCGAGGGGGAGGGACGGGTGTCCCCCCCGAAGGGAGGGGTTAGGGGAGGGGAAAACCACGCCTTGCTCACTTGACTAAACGGTTGCTGAGTGTTTTGCTCTCAGTATAGCAAACGGAAATGGGTGATTCAAGGGAGCAGGGGGGGGGTAATTGGGGATGGGGGACTATCCATGCAGAAGACTGATCGCAAGTG
>CAYMAQ010000512.1:0-1811 GCA_964388385.1 uncultured Anaerolineales bacterium
ATCGCTTCATTCCCAGAAAGCAATACCTTCATCTTCAGACCTCCACCCCATCACTCGGTAACGCTCACGCTATGATATGACACCCGACGTTCAAACTGCCGACGTTGACACCCGGATTCAGAAGAGCAAGACCCGGCGATCAAGCGGGCACACCACCCAGTATAGCATCGGTCACGTCACTTGACACGGGTCAAAAGATTGCACTCTCCAACACAGAAGATATAATAGAAATCCGACAGTTGACAAGCGGTAACGTCCAAGACCACGCGCACACACACAACCCGGGCAAACGCTATGGCGCTACGAACTTTTTACCAGACACTATTAGACAGCGACCCCGCGCGGCTCCGCATCATCGCGCACCAGTGGGATATCGCCCTTACCAGCGACCGGCAGACGGATATGGCGGCGGAGCTGGTGGACGCCATCGCCAACGCGGAGCACGTCGAGCACATGCTGGATCGGCTCCCCGAGGACCAGCGCCGCGCTCTGGACGACCTGCTTCGAAATGAGGGGGCACTCCCCTGGCCCATCTTCACCCGGCGCTGGGGCGAGGTCCGGGCGGTGGGAGCCGGACGCGTCGAACGCGAAGAGCTGTGGAAAGCGCCCCATTCGGCGTCTGAGGGGCTGTGGTACCGGGGATTGGTGCAGAGAGCCTTTAACGACCGGGATGACCTCCAGGTCGAGGTCGCGTTCGTTCCCGAGGAACTCCGTCTCTATCTGCCGGATCCGCCGCCCAAGCCCATCCCCAGCCCTTCGGCTACCCGGCCCCCGACTTACCACCAGTCTGAGGAAGACCGACTGGCGGATGACCTCACCGTTCTCTGGGCGGAGTGCCAGAACGCCCAGAGAGAGCTGGCGGGAGCCGGGCCATCGGCGCCGGGCAGTTCGGGCTCTACCCGCTTGGCCCTTCTCACGACGTTATCCCTGGAACAGGATTGGCTCAAGGAGGATGGAGGCGATGCGCTCCGTCCGGTCGCCGACCGCGTCCTGTCGTGGCTGCAGGCCGATGCCTGGACACAATGGGTGACCCTGATCCAAGCGTGGTTGGAGAGCCGCCGGTGGAACGACCTCAAGGCCGTCCCCACCCTCAACCCCGATCCGGTGAAGGGATGGCCCAACCGTCCGGCACAGTCGCGGCGGGCGTTGTGGAGCGTGATGGGGCGCTGTACGCCGGACGATTGGTACGCACTCGACGCTTTTGCCGACTACGTCAAGGCGCACGCCACCGACCTCCTGCGACCCGACGGAGACTACGACGCCTGGGCCCTGCGAGACGCGCAGACCAATATGCCGCTCCGCGGATTTGAGGCGTGGGACGACATCGAGGGCGCCTATCTTCGGTTTCTGATCACGTGCCCGATGCACTGGCTCGGGCTGGTCGAGCTCGGGGGCGAGACGCCCAACACCGCCACCGCGTTCAAACTCTCGCAAGCCGGGGCCGCGCTGCTCGACCTCACGGATCCCCCCGACCTGCCCGAACCGGAACGGATCCAGGTCAGCGCTGACGGGACCCTTTTCGTTCCAAGACGACGGCGATATGAGCGTTTTCAGCTCAGCCGTGTCGCCAAGGTCCTTAATTGGCAACAGGGCCGGTACCGGCTCACACCTCAATCCCTGGCACGTGCACACCAGCAGCACATCTCACCCGCCCGCGTCGTGGAGTTCCTGGAGGAGGCCAGCGGGCAGCCGGTGCCCGAGGCGCTCCGCCGGGCCATTCGGCGCACGGTTCGCAGCGGAGAAACCGCGACCCTCGAGCAAGCGTGGGTCCTCACCGTGCCCGATCCGGACCTCCTGGAGATCTCAGACCT
>CAYMAQ010000513.1:0-1810 GCA_964388385.1 uncultured Anaerolineales bacterium
GCGTGTCCGGCCCAGGGTCGTGCTAGGGCGGGGCGAACGTTGGCAAAATTACACGATCCGCGTCCCGGTGTCGGGCTGACTTCAGAGGGGGTGCCGGATCTGGCATGGTGCAGGGTGCCCGCCGGCGAGTTTCTGTTAGGCAGCTCGGATGATGACCGGATGGCTGGCGATCAGGAGAGGCCGCAGCGTGCCTTCCGTACTCGCACGGCCTATCAAATAAGCCGCTACCCGATCACCCAGGTGCAGTACGCGGCGTTTGTTCGAGCTGGCGGTTATACCATCCGGCGCTACTGGACCGAAGCGGGTTGGGAGGCAAAAGATCGGGGCGGGTGGCGAGGCCCCGAGAACTTCGGGGACCCTTACACCCTGAGCAATCACCCGGTGATTGGCGTGAGCTGGTACGAGGCGTTGGCGTTCTGCGGTTGGTTGACGGAGATCCTTCGAAGGGCCGAGGCGCTTGGGGCGTTGCAGGTCATCACCCTGCCGACAGAACCGCAGTGGGAAAAGGCTGCCAGGGGTACCGACGGACGGCTCTATCCGTGGGGAGACAAACTTGACCCCGACAATGCTAACTACAGTGCGACGGGCATAGGCACGACCCACGCGGTCGGGTGTTTCCCGCGTGGACGAAGTCCCTATGGCGCGGATGAGATGAGCGGTCACGTCTTTGAGTGGTGCCGCACGATCTGGCAGGGCAGTTATCGAAACTATCAACCGGACGATACGGTCTTCGGTGATGAACGTCGGGTTGCGCGAGGAGGGTCGTTTTATAGTCACGGTACGAGTCTCCGATGCGCGTACCGCGATGGATACGATCCGGAAGGTCGCTATTGGAATCACGGTTTCCGGGTTGTGGTGGACCCCGCCGATTAATATCTGTAGCGTGGAGGGCCTGATCCTCAGTCGTTGCGATCCAGGGCCGGTTCTATGGACCTGCCTTAGCGGAGATCGGAGAGCGGAGCAATACGATCAATCGCGGTCTTGACGAAAGACGAATCCTGGATGGTCACGTCGATGGCCTGCTGGGGGCAGATCTCGACACATCGTCCGCACGCCCGGCACGCGTCACCGATGACCGCGCGCCCCTCTACAAGCTGGATGGCGTCCACGAAACAGACGTCCTGTACGCAGCGTCCGCAGCCCACGCAGGCATCTGTCACCTGGATGGATATTCCGGGCATCCGCGTGACATTGCCGCCAATTTCCTCCGGCAGGTCCGGCAGGACCTTCCACAGACAGCAACAGGGGCAGCAGTTGCAGACGGTGAGCAGCTTGTCGGAGGGCCCCACGCCCATCCAGACGGTATCGATGCGGTTACGCCCGATCATATGGACCAATCCGGCCTCGCGAGCCCGTTTGACGTGGGCGCGGGCTTCCTCGCGGGTCGCCAAGTGACCCAGCTTTGGGTTGATCCGGTGAACTGCTTCTCCCATAAAGAGGCATCCGAGATCGATCGGGTAGTCCTGACAGTCATCGGCTTCCCGGCAGAAGCATTTGTTCATAATCCAGAGGTGATTTGCCTGGTCGATGAAGTGCTCAACCACATCCGAAGGCAGAACGGTCTGACTCGGTTGCTGAATAGGTTGATGGATCTGAATGACGTTGTCCTTGGGCAGATAGAAGATACCGTCGTCACGAAAGAGAAAATGATCCACGATCTTCCTGAAAAAGGGAGACCGCTGGGTCCATTGGGCGATGCGGAACCGGGACGAAAAGGCGCGTTGGATCATTCGGACGAACCATATCGGACGTGACATAAATAACACTCCCACATTATTACGATCGATGCCGAGCTGCCCACACGATAACT
>CAYMAQ010000514.1:0-1800 GCA_964388385.1 uncultured Anaerolineales bacterium
GGGCACCATCGCGTGTATCCCATCTGCAGGTTCATTCATCAAAGTCTCTCCCATCCAATCAGTGTCTAGAATCGGTATGTCAGGAAGTTCCCGACTGTCCTTGCAAAGCCACGAGCGATCCCGACCGCCGCTTCACCGACCACCATAGTAGACAACGCGGCCAGAGATCTTGAACAGAATCACGGTGAAGATCACAATAATCAGAAACAGCACCCACGCCTGCGCCGAGGCGTAGCCCATGTTGAAGAAGCGGAACGCCGTCTGCCACAGGTAGATGGACATCATCATTGTCGAGCCCGCAGGGCTGCCGCTCCCGCCCGTCATCACGTGGACCTGGGTGAAGAATTGGAAGGCTCCGATCAGGCCCGTGATCACGTTGAAGAGAATCACCGGACTGATCATCGGGAGGGTGACGTGCAAAATCTGCCGGAACTTATTCGCGCCGTCCAACTGGGCCGCCTCAATCAGCTCACGGGGCACGTCCTGCAGCGCCGCCAGGTAGATCACCACCGCGCTGCCCACCCCCCACATACTCATCAGAATCAGGGCCGGTTTGGACCAGGTCGTACTCCCCAACCATCCCGGCCCGCGGATTCCCACAAGATCCAGGATGAAATTGATGATGCCGTTTCGTGGATTGAACATCCACAACCAGACGATCGAAGTCGCCACCACCGGAGTGATGCTAGGCAGGTAGAAGAGGGTCCGGAAGAACGAGAGTCCTCGTACCTTCATATTCAGCAGCATCGCCAGGAAGATGGCAAAGACCGTCGCAAGCGGAACGGCAAATAAGGCGTAGTAGGCGCTATTATACAGCGCGTTAAGAAACCGGGGATCCTCGGCCAACCGCACAAAGTTTCTCAGTCCTATCCACCTGGGCGATTCCAGCGCGGGAAAGAAGGTGAAGCTGTAATAGAAGGAAGCGATAAATGGGTAGAGCTGGAACACCAGGAATCCTATAATCCAGGGTGAGATAAAGAGAAGTCCGTTGATGAGCTCGGACCGCTTACCTTTGCTCAACCGTCGAAGCTTTCGGAGCTTACTAATCATAGATGTCTCCCTTACACGTTCGGAGTACTGTTGTCACGTCTCTTGTGCGTTTTATGTACGGTCATCCCTTGAGGCCCGTCAGGGCGATCCCCTCGATGAAGGTGCGCTGCGCGAAGAAGAACAGCACGATGATCGGGACGACGCTCATCACGGTTGCGGCCATAATCCACGCGAAATTCGTGAACCCGTAGGTCGACTGCATATTCGCGATCCCGAGGGAGATCGTGTATCGGCTCGTGTCATTGAGGTAAATAAGCGGCCCGAAATAGGCGTTCCAACTGTTGATAAACTGAAAGAGCGCCACGACGGCCAAAACGGGTTTGGCTAAGGGCAGAATCACCTGCGTAAACGTCCGCAGCTCCGAGGCGCCGTCCACGCGTGCGGCGTCGGAGAGTTCTTCGGGCAGCCCCATAAAAAACTGGCGTAAGAGAAAGATGAAAAAGGCGTTGCCGGTGAACGTTGGCACGATCAGCGGCAGATATGTATTGAGCCAGCCGAGGTCTCTGAACACCAGATAAAGAGGAATGAATGTCACGAACCCCGGCAGGATCATCGTAGCCAGTACGATCGCGAAGACGGTATCCCGACCGGGCCAATGCAGACGCGAAAATCCGTACGCGACCGTGGTGTTTGCCAGCAAGGCGCCGATGACCGACGGCAGCGCGATCATCAAGGTGTTGCGAATATAAAGCGCGAATGAAGCCTGTTGGAAAGCCGTCACATAGTTATCCCAACGGATCGGATTCGGAA
>CAYMAQ010000515.1:0-1798 GCA_964388385.1 uncultured Anaerolineales bacterium
GGCGATAAAATGACGGTTCTGGTTCTTCGATATCGATGCTGCCTTCGGTCAAGTTGATCGTGAGAATTTTACCCGTGTAGCCGTCCATAGGTCTCCTTAATGGTATAACGTTAAAGATCGGTTGACAGTCCCTATACCCATTGATTGTCTATGCAACGCCGGGGATTGCAAATCTCCCTCGAACCCACGTTCGATCCCGTCCGAATGCGCCCGAGCCCTTCCTTATCCCCGTGTGGTGAGGGCGTTGCGGATCGGTTTGACCCAGCGGTCGTTTCCGATGTCGTAGGCGACGAAATCGGAGTCGAACTGCCAGTAGGCCCAGCTCCAGCCCAGGGCCTCGGCCTCCCGGGCGACGAAACGGAGGTAGCGGACGCGGGACTCCATATCCGCCTTGTCGTAGACGCCGAACTCGCTCAGGTACAGGGGGCGCCGGTGTTCCTGGGACCACGTCTGTGCGACTTCGAAATCCCGCCGGATCGCCGCTTTCTCCTTCTCTGTCCCGAGCCACTCCGTGCCCACGGCGTTCTGGTAATCGGACCACGTCGCGCCCTGGTGGGTGAACGGTTGGGGCTTGTAATAGTGGAGGGTTGTGATGATGTTCCGGTCCGCCGCCGGCAGGTTCAGCGTATCCAGATGGTCGATGCTGTACCAGTGGGCGGGTCCGATGACGAGCGTGCGGGCTGGGTGCGTCTTCCTGACCAGGCTGTGCGCTTCCCAGAGGTAGCGGTTCCACAGTTCCGGGGTGAGGGTGCGGCACGGTTCGTTCAGCAGCTCGAAGAGGACCTCATCGGGCGCTCCCTGGGTGTGTTGGGACAACTGGGTCCAAAATGCCATCAAGCGGTCGTGTTTGCCCTCGGCGTTATCGCCCATCGCCTTGAATTCGTGCATATCGAGGACGGTGAGGAGGTCGTGATCCAGCGCGTGTCTCACGGCCCAATCCAGGACCTCGAACCACGCAGGGGGCAGTTGATAGTCAGGCGCCGGTCCCATATGACCGAAAGGATGAAGGTTGATCCGCACGTGATCGAAGCCGGCTTCCCGGATGCGTTGGAAGTGATAGGGCTGCATCCGCGCTTCTTTCATGTTGAGCCAGATGGGGTCGTAGCCCAGTACGTTCATTCCCCGTCCCAGGCGGCGGTTCTGTTCAAAGGCTGCCTGTCCCTGAACGTGTTGCGTGTCGGATGTCGTCATACGTCCTCCTTATGGATCTGGTTGTGAATACCTCAGGCGTCCACACCGTGCGGGAGGCGTGCGCGCCCCCCCCCTTAATGTACGTCGATGCCCTCCGGGATGCCGGACTCACAGGGGACTCCCACCTGGCAGAGACCGCATCCGTAGCCGTCAAAGCCGTAATGCTCCACAACGTAGCGTTTCGTGCGATCGAGGTGCGCGCGGCAGGTCACCTTGTCGTGCCCCGCCTTCGAGAGCGCATCGACCGGGCATTGGTCGATGCAGTCGCCGCAGGTTCCCTTGGCGTAGAAGAGGCAGTAGGCGTGATGATCGGTGTAGGGCCTTGGAGCGCTTGGGATCCCATGCCCGTTCATCGTCGGCGCCGGCTATGGTGTTCTCCGGCCCCTTCCAGAAGTCTTCAATGATCTCCTTGACCCATGGATCTGTCGAGCGCTTGGATTCCATACCGTCGTTTCTCCTTGTGAGCCCACCGCTATCGGTGCCCACCGGCATCGGTCGCTGATGGTGGATGTCTGTGGCTGTGTCCCATCCTATGGATCTGAGTATAGCACACTCCTGCGGCACTCCTAATGTTAGGGCAATCGCAGTTGGCAGTAAAGGCTCAAAG
>CAYMAQ010000516.1:0-1774 GCA_964388385.1 uncultured Anaerolineales bacterium
GTCGAGCGCCTCCAGGATCTGGCCGATCTTCTCGTCGATCATCGTGACGTTCGCCAGATAGTACGCGCGCCTTCGATGGCTCTGCGCCTCGGTCGGGTCCAATTGGTGCACGATCGAATCGTGATCGACCTCCGTGTTGTGCTGGCGCATCGCCCGGAAGGGCTCGGGGAGGTTCTCGATCTCCTCCTCGCTCACGTCCGGGAGCGGCAGATCCCGCGCCAGATAGGGCTCTGCATAGCGGGGGATCGGGTCGTAGGGGGGGTGCGGGCCGGGGAACCCGATCTCCAGGAAGAGCGGCCCCTCGACCTTGGGTTTGGTCTCGATCCACCAGGTGGCCATATTCCCGACGAACATATCGGCGTGCATATCCTCCGGCAGCTCCCACTCAAAGGCGCCCAGCCGGTCCTCGTAATCGTCGCGCTGCCGGTAAAGCTCCCGCTGCTGCTTCACCAACCCGCGGGCGTGCATCGCCTTATCCCATTCGTCGAAGTAGTAGCGACCCTCCAGGTACCGGTCCTTGTTCTCAACGACGTATCGCTCGTGGAAACCCATCGGCGTCTCGAAGGGCACCGTGTGCATCTTGCCGACGTTGACACAGGTATAGCCAGACTCCGCGAGGTCCTCCACCCAGGCGTGGGTCCAGCGGTCGCCGTTCTTCAAAACGCCGGTCGTGTGCGGATAGTACCCGGTGAAAAGGCTCGCCCGCGCGGGGACGCAGGAGGGCGCCGTGATAAAGCAGTTGGTGAAGGCTACCCCCTCCTCCGCCAACCGGTCCAGGTTGGGCGTGTCCATGTACGGAAATCCCAGCGCGCGGATCGTGTCGAAGCGCTGCTGGTCGGTGATGATCAGGATAATATTCGGTCGTCCATCTGCGTTGGCCATCCACCCTCCTCTTTATTTATGGATCTCATCCTTCTCGATCTTTACCACACTCACTCGTACTTCAACGCCCGGATCGGGCTCAGATTCGCGGCGCGATTGGCGGGATACGCCCCGGAGATCACCCCGATCAGCACGGCAAAGACCACCGCGAAGATCGGCAGCCAGAGCGGTATCGCCGTGATCTGAATCTCAACCTCCACCTGGGGCCCAAGTTGGCTGAGAACCTGCTCGCGTCCCACCAGGGATGGGGCGTCGAGCAGCCCCGCCGCAAGCGTCAGGGTGCCCGCCCACGCCGCCCAGGTCACCGCCGTCCCGATGATCTTGCCGCCTCCGCGAATCACCAGGGACAGGGTCGGGGTCATCCGGAATTCCGGCTCGGGCATAAAGCCGCGGTCCTCCGCGGGCATCTGGTCGTAAACCGCCAGCTGCTGTCGGTACATCACGTCGGCGAAAGCGGTTGCGTACGTATATGTGAAAACGATGATCGCGAGCACCATCAACAACACAGGCACCCATCCCCACGCTCGGGAGCCCCGGCGCAGGGATTCGAACGTCTTTCGAGGCCGAACCAGCACCCCGATCAAAGCTCTGAGCGGATGAGCTGCCCGGTCGCGGACCTCCGTTTTGAGTGTTTTTTCCAAGGCGACCTCCCTCGTTACCATCGTATATCCTCCATAACCCTCACATTCGATCTCACAGTCACCCAGAGAGCCTCTCAGTGTTTTGAGTTTTTCGAACTGCATCCAGCATAGCACAGAGGCCACGGACAATCATCCCCCCAATGGGTGAATTCGACGCTCCTCCCTGGGGAGAGGATGAGACCCGCCAGATGGAGGAGACACCGCCCGGTCAAGGGACCAGGGGCCATCCAAAGCGTTGGGCAAAAAGAATT
>CAYMAQ010000517.1:0-1739 GCA_964388385.1 uncultured Anaerolineales bacterium
GGGACGTATACGTTCGATCGGCAGGCACACCTTCACCATCGATTGCAGCAGGTGATCGGCGAGCCTCGGGTGGATTTGGTGGTTCTGAATCGAGCGCCCATCGAGTTGGCGTACGCAGTTATTGCGCAGGGCGCGGTGCTCTACGCGCAGGATCTGTATACGCGGGTGGAATATGAGGCCCAGGTGATGAGCCGATACGGGGACTATCTGCCCGTTCTCAGGGCACAGCGGCGGGATATCCTGGAGGGAGGCAACGATGCCCAGCGAGTTCAGCGGTATCGAGCGGCGCTTAGACGAACTGAGCGAACGCTTGACGAGATTAGAGCTGCTCAAGGAGAAACCTCGCGCTGCGTTTGACCGCGACCCCTACTTGCGAGATATCGTTGAACGCAATCTCGAGATCGCTGCGCAGTGTTGTATTGATATCAGCCATCGCATCATCAGCCTGGAGGGAAGTCAAAAGCCGGCGGATTATTACGAGGCCATTCTCCAGATGGGAACCTTAGATGTTGTACCTGCCGATTTTGCTCGTAAGTTGGCACCTATCGCCGGATTTCGTAACGTCTTAGTTCACGATTATGTGCGTTTGAATTGGGATGTGGTCTATGAGCATCTCAAAGAACTTGAGGATCTTCGCGTCTTTGCAAACCACATTCGACAATGGCTTACTGAGAATGGGCATCAAGATCCTTGAGTTCCATAAGTTTCCGTAGATCAAAATTGACTTATCTATCTTTAGGAGGGTTTTGTGACTAAGGACGTCTTCGTCAGCGGTTGTTTCGACATGCTCCACAGCGGTCATATCGCGTTCTTCCGGGAGGCTGCCTCGTACGGCGACCTGCACGTCGCGTTGGGGTCCGACCAGACGTGCTATAACCTCAAGGGCCGCCCTCCGGTCAACGACGAGCAGGAGCGGCTCTTCATGGTGCGGGCGGTCTCCTACGTGGACGACGCGTTCATCTCCCAGGGCACCGGGATCCTCGACTTCGAGAAGGAACTCCGCAAGATGCAGCCGGATATGCTCATCGTCAACGAGGATGGCAACATCCCCGCCAAGCGCAAACTCTGCGAAGAGCTGGGCGTCGAGTACGTGGTGCTCAAACGGGAGCCGCATGCGGGGCTGCCGCACCGGTCGAGCACGGCGCTGCGCGCCCTGGAGCGGATGCCCTACCGCATCGACCTGGCGGGCGGTTGGTTGGACCAGCCGTACGTCTCCCAATACTATCCGGGCGCGGTGATCACCGTCTCCATCGAGCCGACCGTGACCTTCAACGAGCGGAGCGGGATGGCGACCAGCACCCGGAACAGGGCGCTGGCGCTGTGGG
The DNA here is from genome assembly GCA_964388385.1 of uncultured Anaerolineales bacterium. Lineage (GTDB taxonomy): Bacteria > Chloroflexota > Anaerolineae > B4-G1 > SLSP01 > PWVB01. The sequence continues at coordinate 1,326 of CAYMAQ010000517.1, forward strand.
GCACCAGCCTGCCGGTGGACGAGCCCGAGAAACTGGCGAAGATCCTCTTCTGCTACGACAACCCGCCGGGCACCGAGGAGATCTCCGGATCGCAGGACTCCATCGGGATCGTGATCCCCGGCCTCAACAAGTCTTATTACGAGGGCGCCTACTGGCCCACGCAGATCGAGAAGATTCGGGACGAGCGCGCCTACCAGTTCGTCGAGCAGGCGCTTACCCTGGTCCCGCTGGGCCCGCGGGGGCCGGAGTTCGACGTCCTGAGCGACACGCAGATCGACGAGGCCGGCGCCGAGCGATTGGCCAAGGCCGCGGACCTCTGTTGGGACGCGATCGCTGCCATGGACATCGAGGGCTTCGGGGCCTCGATGCGGGCAGGGTTCGAGGCCCAGGTGGCCATGTTCCCACACATGATGA
>CAYMAQ010000518.1:0-1729 GCA_964388385.1 uncultured Anaerolineales bacterium
TGGGCTTCAAATGAGGATATGGTCCCTATGAAACTGCCATATTTGGAATTGCTGCTCCGTCGAGTTACCCAATGGGAGGTTTATTCCTTTTCCGGAAACATTGTATGATAACAGCATACACCCTATGATCGCTTATCAGGAGGTAGTTATGGCAACAACGCAACGTCCGAACGTGCTATTTGTCGTCGTTGATGATCTTCGACCTCAACTTAACTGTTACGGGATGGCGTGGATCCTCTCGCCCAACATCGACAAGATGGCCGCCCGCGGGATGGTCTTCGAACGCGCCTACTGCCAGCAGGCCGTCTGCGCCCCCTCACGGGCCAGCGTGCTCTCCGGCTGCCGACCGGCAACCACGACCATTTACGACCTGCAGACCCCGCTGCGAGCGGCGATGCCCGACGTGCTCACTCTGCCACAGCATTTCAAGAATCAGGGCTATGAGACCGTCTCCATCGGCAAGGTCTACCACCACGCGCAGGACGACCCAGAGGGATGGAGCCGTCCGCCCTTTCAATCCAAAGGCGACTGGAAGGGGCGCGGTTACCTGACCGACGAGGCGATTGAGGTCATCAAACGGACTGACGCGGAGCAGGAAGCGATGGGCAGCTCCCGGCGCGGTTTGGGCCCGGCCTTCGAGTCCGCAGACGTGCCCGACGAGGGCTACCACGACGGCAAGGATGCGCAGGCCGCCATTGACGCCCTGCAGGACCTCGCCGCCCTGGACCGGCCTTTCTTCCTCGCCCTGGGATTCCACAAGCCGCATCTGCCGTTCAACGCGCCCAAACGCTACTGGGATATGTACGACCGTAACGCGATCCCTATGGCAGCAAACCCCTTCGAACCGGAGGGGGTGACGCCCTTCTCCCTGACCGATTTCGGTGAGCTGCGCGGTTATTTCGGCATCCCCAAGGAGGGACGCGTGCCCGATGAGATCGCCCGTAAGCTCATCCACGGCTACGCGGCGTGCGTCTCCTATATGGACGCCCAGTTCGGCAAGGTCATCGACGAGTTGGAGCGGCTCGGTCTGCGGGAGAACACCATCGTCATCCTCTGGGGAGACCATGGATGGAAGCTGGGCGAGCACGACAGCTGGTGTAAGCATACCAACTTCGAGATCGACGCACGCGCCCCGATGCTGATCCAGGTACCCGGCTACGAAGGGGGCCGCAAAACAGATGCCCTGGTGGAGTTTGTGGATATGTATCCCACCCTGTCCGAACTGTGTGGACTTCCCATCCCAGAGCACACGGAAGGGACCAGCTTCGTCCCGCTCCTGGACGACCCCGACCGCACCTGGAAGGACGCGGTCTTCAGCCAGTATCCCCGGCGCGGAGAAGCGGTGATGGGCACCACGATGCGCACCGACCGCTACCGGTACACGGAGTGGCGCGACACCGCGACCGACGAGGTGCTGGCGCGAGAGCTCTACGATCATGAGGAGGATCCCCAGGAAAACGTCAACCTGGCCGTACGACCGGACTACGAGCCCCTTATGGACAAGCTTGCCGCACGGATGGAGCAGGGATGGAACGGGAGCCTGAATGTCATCCCCTGAAACCCAATCACAGGGCCGCCAGGTTGGTATGCTGGCGGCCCTGCTGGTGCTCGACAGTATGCACTTCGTCTTCGCCCGCCTGCTGCTGCCCACCCTGCCCCCGGCCCTCTCGGTGACGTACGTTCTGACGGTCAGCACGGTGGAGATCGGCATCCTCTCCCTCATACGGGG
>CAYMAQ010000519.1:0-1724 GCA_964388385.1 uncultured Anaerolineales bacterium
CCGTTGGCCTGCGCCAGATCCGCTTCGTAATCCGTCTCCGGCACGCCGAAGGTGGGCGGATGCTGGGAGAACTGCCCGCAGTCCAGCAGATCCCCGAGGCAGACGGTGATGTCGGGCCGGATGCGCGCCACCGCTTTCTTGAGAATCTCCAGCGCCACGGGCTGGACGTGCGGGTAGTGGACGTCACCAAAACAGATGAGTTTTTTCGCCATGGTCAGCTCCGCCGGGACTGGTAGCGCTTGTACGCTTCCAGTTTCATGAGCGAGGCGGTGGCGGGTTCCACATGGAAGCGTTCGGCCACGTCGAGGGTGGTGTTCTGGAGCACCCAGGACCAGTCCACCTCTTCGGCTGCGGGGAGGCGGTCGTCGGCAACGCGCGCCTCATCCAGTTCCGCGGCGATCACCGCCAGACGGCGGCGCTCCGAGATTTCGATTTCCTGTTGCTGAAGCGGGGTCAGGTCGGCGCTATTGTGCATGATGCGGATTCCTTTCCTTGGGGTTGCGGGTTGACGGTTCGGGCACGCGCGGCGCCGGGGCGTGGCCGAAGAGAACGGGCTGCCGGGGCGGCTCCCGCCGGATGCCGCGCGGGGCATCGTCCAGGGGCGTGACGCGCAGCCACACCTTGCCCGGCGGTGCGGGATCCAGCATCCAGGCCTCCAGATGCTTGACCTGGGAGTCATCCTGGTAGACCCCGGCCTTGCCGAGGGCGTCCCACAGCGCCTTGAGCACGTTATCGAGGTCGCGCACCCTCCGGTCGGGCGGATAGACCTCGATTCGTAAGGAGAGATGCCCCGTGAGCGGCCGGAGACCGGCGTAGCGCACCGCGCCGGTGACGAGTTGCTTGTAGCGCCGGCCTTTTTCGCCCAGGTACATCCGCCCCCGGCCCATGCGCCAGTAGTGGTTGACGCTCGGGGGATAGGGCAGTTCCAGTTCGATCATGACGCCTCCCTTCGCAGGCGGCGCAAGAGCCGCTTCACGCCGCGGTGCAGCTTCAGGCGGTGGAGGCGGTCGGTGCAGAGAAAGCAGCAGGGGCCGGGGTTGTAGCGGCAGAGGCGCACGCCGCACTCCTGGCACCGCCGCGGCGGATAGGCCTGCCGAAAGTCGCTTTCGGCGCGGCAGACCTTCTCCCGCAGCAGGGCCACGCCCGGCAGCGCGGCGTCGGGATCCCCGCAGACCGCCGCCTCCAGGATGGCGGCGGGGTTGTCGTAATCGGGATCGAGGATTTCGGGGTGCCGGGCCTCGAACTCGGTGCGGTACGGTGTCTCATCGGGTCTGTGCATGGGGAGCATGGCGGCGGTCTCCTCTATTTGCGCAGCCACGGCTTGGCGTCCGCCGCCGCCTGGGCGGGCTGGGACGGCGAGAGCGTCTTCTTCTCGTAGGCGGTGATGACGCTGTCGAACTCGCCCTCGATGGGGCGCTTGTCCGCGTCGGTGCGCTGCTTGAGCTTGGTGATGACGACCAGCGGGATGTCGTGCAGATCCACGCTGTCGCGGGGTTCCATCACGCCCACGGCGCGGCAGATGGCGGAGAGTTCCTTTTTGGCGATCTCCACGGCGGTTGAGTTGGGGTTGTCGAGGTTGAGGCGCGCCCAGATCTTGCGGCCCGCGTGCTCGCCCTCGACCACCTGGAAGGTGAGGTGCAGGAAGTGGCCGTTGCCCTTGCTGGTGGGCTTCATCTCCGAATCGGTGATGACCGCCACGTACTTGCCGGCCGGGACGGCGTCGA
>CAYMAQ010000520.1:0-1708 GCA_964388385.1 uncultured Anaerolineales bacterium
CGACCACGATCACAACAACGAATGGAGAAAGGAACGAATGGGGAGGGCTGACGATGGTCAAACGGGAGGTACCATGATGTCGTTCTATTCAGCGTTTGCGGCGTACTACGAAGCGATCTTTCCGTTAAGCGAGGAGGTGTACGGGTTTTTGAGGGCGCGTTTGCCGGGGCCGCCGGGGCGGGTGCTGGATGTGGGGTGCGGAACGGGGCACTATACGGGCGCGTTGGCGCGTGATGGATATGACGCGGTGGGTATCGATCTGGATCCGGCGATGATCGCGCACGCCCGGGCGCACTATCCAGCGGCGAGGTTCCGGGTGCTGGATATGACGGCGGTCGCGCAGCTGGAGGGGCGAGTTGACGCGGGGTTCTGTATCGGCAATACGGCGGCGCATCTGAGCCGGGCGGCGTTTGAGGGGTTCGTGGCGGCGATGGCGGAGATGCTGGCGCCGGGCGGGACGTGGATCCTGCAGGTGATGAACTGGGACTATGTGCTCACGCGGGAGACGGTGGCGTTTCCGGTGATCGAGGGAGCGGACGGGGCGGTCTTCCGGCGCTGGTACCGGGAGATCTCGGAGGCCCAGGTGACGTTTGCGACGCGGCTGGAGGTGGACGGTGAGGTGGTCTTCGAGGAGGCGGTGCCGCTGACGCCGATCCGGTCGGCGGCGATTGTGGCGATGCACGCGGCGCAGGGGTTCGAGATGGTGGCGCATCGGGGGAGTTACGGCGGCGCGCCGTTCGATCCGGAGGCGTTCTCGGCGAATGTGTTTGTGTTTGCGAAGCGGCGGGGGCCGACTCGAATGGGAAACGAATAAACGAATGGGGGGGCGCGGGCGGGCCGACTCGAATGGGATACGAATAAACGAATGGGGGGCGGGGTGGAAGATGGTTATGAATCCGCGGAGGCTCTGCGAGCCCGGAGGCAGACAAACGCGGGCCGGCGGTTCAGCAGTTCGTAATCCTCCGGGTGCTTCGCCTGGAAGGCCGCGGTCGGGCGGGGTTCCAGGATCCGGTCGAGGCGGAAGCCGGCGGCGAGCAGGGGGTTGATCATGGCGGCGAGGGAGCGCCGGTAGAAGGCCACGCGGACGGGCACGCCGAAGCCGGTCCAGGCTTCTTCGACGGGTTCGATCTCGAAGTAGTTGGCCTCACGCCGAAATCGATCGTAGTCCGCCAGGGGATGACCGACGGAGACGATCAGCCACCCACCCGGGCGCAGCAGGCGGCGGAACTCGCGGAAGGGCGTCCGCCAGTCCTCGACGTAATGGAGGGTGAGGGAGCTCAGCACGAGGTCGAAGGGGGGGCCGGCGGCGAGCGGAAGGGGGTCGCTGAGATCGGCCTGGAGGAACGCGGCGCGTCCGCCGAGGCGCCGGCGCGCCAGGGCGACCATCGTGGGCGAGCGGTCGAGGCCGACGACCCGGGCGCCCCGATCGACCAGGATGTCGGCGTAGACGCCGGGGCCGCATCCCGCGTCGAGGACGCGCATGCCGGCGACGTCCGGCAGGAGGGAGAGGACCGCCGGGCGCTCGTAGTCCGCATTATGGGGCTTGGTCTCGACCCGGTCGGCGTAGGCCTCGGCCAGGGTCTCCCAGGCGCGGTAGGCAATCGGAAAGTCGGTCATCGACAGCTCCTTGGCAGGATGCGCAAATCCGGGGCTCGGGATCGCAGCGCTCTCAACCGTGCCTTCCCGCCCATCTCCGGCATCACCCTAA
>CAYMAQ010000521.1:0-1699 GCA_964388385.1 uncultured Anaerolineales bacterium
GTGATGCCCCCCGAGGCGTCCGAGGCCCGGGCGCGGGCGTTCCGGTACGACGAGGGGGGCGAGCCGGTGCGCATCTACGACCACGACGGCGTGACCGTGAGCGCCTTCGCGGCCCAGCATCCCCCGATCGTGCCCAACGTCGGGTACCGGATCGAGTACGCCGGCAGGACGGTGATCCTCTCCGGCGACACGGTTGCCACCGATACCCTCCTGGCCCAGAGCCGGGACGCCGACCTCCTGATCTCCGATGTGATGGCGATGGACCTGGTTCGGCAGATCGAACGCGCCAACGCCGCAAGCGGCAATGACGCCACCGCGCATATCATGAGAGACATCCGCGACTACCACATCGGTGCCGAGGCGCTGGGTAAGCTGGCGGAGCGCGCGCGGGTCAAACGCCTAGCCCTCACCCATCTCGCCCCACCCGTGGAACAGAAACTGCTGGTCCACACGTCCTTCAAACGTCCCGTCGCCGCCCACTACAAGGGCGAGATTATCGTGGGACGCGATGGCACCCGGATCGTCATCCCCCTCGATCCCCGCCGCGGGTAGCATCCGCTTGAAGCACCCGCTCGTAGTCGGCGCTTCAGCGTCGTGAGTTCTTGTGCATCACCCCGGAAGCCGCCCTCCAGAGTTCTCCCCCCACCGCGGGGAGCATCCGCTTGAAGCACCCGCTCGTAGTCGGCGCTTCAGCGTCGTGAGTTCTTGTGCATCACCCCGGAAGCCGCCCTCCAGAGTTCTCCCCCCACCGGGGGGAGCCAGAGGGGGGGATCCGCCCCAACCAATTGTGCCCTCAGCCGACAGGTGTATACTGAACCCGTTGCGGGGCGCACCGCCACCCGCGGCATGCGCCCCGGCGCGCAATCATCCTACCCATAACGAAAGGAGCATCACAATGGACTTCGGCAAAGCATTTACCTTCGTCTTCGACGACCCGGATTGGCTCAAAAAGATCGCCATCAACGCCCTCATCGGGCTCATTCCCCTCATCGGCGCCATCTACCTCCTCGGTTGGGGGCTGGAGGTGGCCCGCCGCGTCGCCACCCGCCGCGCCGCCCCGCTGCCCGACGTGGACTTCAGCACCTTCCTGGGCCACGGATTCAAGGCCTTCGTCGTGGCCCTCATCTACACGGCGCCCCTGTGGCTCCTCAGCATCCTGTTCGGCATCATCACCGCCATCGGCGGCTCGATCGGCGAGGACGCGGTGATGGCGATCTCCACCATCGGCAGCCTCTGCCTCGGGCTGTTCAGCCTCGTCTTCGGGCTGCTGCTCGGCGTCCTCCTGCCCGCAGCCATGACCCGCACCGTCGTGATGGGCACCATCAAGGACGGCCTCGATTTCCGCGCCGTGTGGGCGCTGGTCAGCGGCGCCGTCGGGCCGTACCTCCTCACCCTCGTCGGCACCATGCTGGCGGGCCTCCTGGCGGGCATCGTCGGCAGCCTGGCCTGCGGCATCGGCATCATCTTCACCATGGCCTATTACCAGGTCGTCATGGGCCACTTCTACGGGCAAGCTTACCTGGAGGCGAACGCCCGCATCTGACCATGCGCATAGGCCGCATCCGCACCCATCGGGAAGGGGGACACCCCCTTCCCGAACCCATCCCCCCAGAATTTAGAATACCAGGAATCAGAAACCAGAACTCAGCAATCAGGACTCAAAAACGCCCCAGGGAGACGACCACCCGAAAACCGAGGT
>CAYMAQ010000522.1:0-1698 GCA_964388385.1 uncultured Anaerolineales bacterium
ACTGACCTCGCGGGAGGGCGAGAGGAGTTTGCTGAGGGAGTCGCGGGCGAGGATCTGGGGGCGGGGCTCTCCCGCCTGGTCGGGCCAGCGGATCAGGCGGATCTCCCCGCGGTCGATTTCGATCCCGCTGATCTGTCCGCCGCTGTAGCAGCAGCAGCCCGTGCCGAAGTACCACGGTTTTTCGAAGGCGATGTCGTACAACTGGCTCTGCCGGCGGCGTTTGCGCTCCCGCACCCGCGCCCACTCCAGCCGGGCCATCAGCAGGGCCTGGGCCTCGATCTGCGCCGGTGTGGGGTTGTCGCCCGCCTCGTCCTGCATCTGCCGCAGCTCGACTTTGAGGCGCGCCTCCTGGGAGTAGGACTCGAAGACCGGGGTGTGGACGTGCCCGGTGACCAGGATCAGGTCCTGCTGGCGCTCCGCCCAATTGTAGAGCGCGCGATGGTGCCGGTTCTCCAGGTACCAGTCCCGCGCGGGCGTGTTCACGGAGATGCGGAAGAACCGCTGGATGGGCCGCCAGAGATAGCGGATCACGTCCCGGCTGAGCCACGACCACTGGTTGCTCATCCGGTCGCCCTGCTGCCCGTGGACGCAGAAGAGCTCGCCGATCGAGGACGCCCCAGCGTCCTCCTCGTCCGCGATCAGATCCAGGAGCACCGCCTCGTAGACCTGAAGCGGGGGATCGCCGTAGAGGGGGGCCAGGAGCGCCGACACGCGGTCCTCGAACTGCCAGAGGTCGTCGTGGTTTCCCCAGAGGCGCACGTACCGGCCCGCGCGGTGGAAGCGCGATTCCAGCTCGATCGAGTGGCGGTACGTCGCCAGGACGGATTCCGGCTGGTTCTGCCAGAGCTCCTCGGCGTCGCCCAGCAGGATGAGGGTGTGGCCCCTGCGGTAGTAGTAGCCGAGCGCGGCGTTGTACGCGCGCTCGTTGGCGCGGAACTCGTCGGTCCCGCCGCCGGTCCCCCGGTGGAGGTCCGATAGGAAGATGTAGCGATCGGAGGAGAGATCCAGGCGGCGCCGGATGCAGCAGGCGCCCTCCCATTTGGCCCGTCCGTAGACCTCGTCCATCGCGCGGGCCACCCGGGCCCCCGCCCCGCGCCTCGGTCGCAGCAGATCCAATAGTCGCATTCGTCCCCCCTGCCCGGTCGTGAACTCGCCGATCCCCATTATACTCCGAGTCCGCCCGCCGGACAGGCGAGGAAGGGATCTGGGTCCTGGGGATTTCGCCGGGTGACTCAAGAAACGTGTCAATTTTTACCACGGATGACACGGATTTTCACTGATTTTTTATGATTCCTCGGACAATAAACTCCGCTCGTAGCGCCGGGCTGCCGGGCCGACTCGAATGGGAAACGAATAAACGAATGGGTGTCGGCGAATCCTTTTCGTGCTGGATGGGGTGCGCAAGTAGCGGTCGGGTGATCTCTGAAGTGAAAATGACCTTTTTTCAGGGAAGTCGTTATGTTTTCGTTAGAAAAAATGGGTTCGTTTCGTTGTGCAGGGTGCGGCGGCAGGGCGGCGGTGAGGTGCGGATGGGATCTGTGTTCTATGCGCAGTGTGACGATAGGTGTTCTTCTTTCAGTATAGGCGAAGAAGGGGGGTGATTCAAGGGAGCACCCCCACCCAATCCGGGCGATCGGAGCAGCCCGCACGGGTGTGAACACCCGTGCTATATCGCTACGCCCGATGAATCGGGCTTCA
>CAYMAQ010000523.1:0-1694 GCA_964388385.1 uncultured Anaerolineales bacterium
TTCTCTACCGTTTCGAACAGCTCGCAATGAGTAACCTCACGCCGAAAATGACGCCGCAGCATCTCGATGGGGTTGAGCCACGGGCAGCAGTACGGAGGTCGACGCACGCGGACCTAGAGATAGGGCGTGGCGACAGAAGGTTCAGAAAAGCTGGCGAGACTGGATTCGTGCGCTCCTTCGAGACGTCGTTGGTGAGATCCGGGACAACCATCCAGATTGGAGACTAAGCGATGTCGCAGATCGATTGAAGACCAACAACCCGATGATGTCCTCCATCATGAGCAAGACCCGGCCATTGATCGTGGATAGCATGATGAACCTTCTCGACGAGCTGGACACACGCGTCGATTTCACTATCGACAGCGTCGGGAGACATACGTTTCAGTAAGAGCGTGGTAGCTCGTAACCGGACGAAAGCGGGCACGCGCAGCGATGCAGCCATACGAAATCAATTAGGCTCAACCAGACCGCTGGTTGAGCCTTTTTCGTCTGGATTGGGGGGCATAACTAGATAGGGGCATAATTAGATGGGATCGTAACGCACATGCGAATGACTCTGCCTCCAGGAAATGCCAGCAAGGGGGGATGCGGCTGAGGGGACCGGCTGGCCCTTTGCCTTCTTTTTCGGGGGGATGAGTTCGAGGTTCTGGGCTTGAATTAACTCCGCACGGAGCGGCTGGCTTGCATACGCCTTCTCGCCAACCAGCACGCCTCCATGAAGCGGTGGAACATGAAGCGTCGGAAGCACGGGCTGGATGGCGGTACGGTCGTTACTTGAAGCGGCGTCAGCGCTAATCCGGTCCGGGACGGGGAGGCCTCCGGGGCGGCTCTTGGCCACGACATGCAGCTTCACGCCGTAGTCGTAAAGGTTCTTCGACGAGCAGTAGCCTTTATCCGCCCGTTCAGGAGCGGCCCGCGCACGGGCCGACCGCTTCGCATGGGCTAAGATGATCGGAAACGAATCGACAAGCCGCCGAGAGGCGATCACGCCTGTACCGGAGACCGCGTCGAGGGTTTTCTCCGTGAGGGCGGCAAACACATCGCTCAGCCGGTTCAGGCGCTGAACGTAACCGCCATAACTCGGCAGGTGAGGAAACCACTTGCTCAGATGATCCACGACGTACGTGTGGATCTCTCGGAGCGTGCGGCGCCCTTTGATGAGACCGAACATGTAGATGGTCACGACCTCTTCGTCAGTAAACCGGGGCGTGTGATTGTTGCTCTGCCTCTGGCCGAGAGCATACACGTCCGGGCCGAAGTCCTCGTGAACGAACACATAAATCTGAATGAGCGTAGATTCCCAATCCATGTCACCAACGGCAGGTTGTGAGAGCGGCGTCAAGCACCCTCCTCAAACTGCCTGCGGTGGCGTGGGTCTTCAACTCTGAATTGACATACTTAACCAATCGGCGAACGCAGTTGACAGATCACCGGATTCGTGTGATTGAGGACGGGCAGGTCACGGATCGTTTCACACAAGCGATCGAGCTGTCGTCCACGAGGAAGGCTGGACGGCAGACAGATCCTAGGCCCATCCGAGCGATTAACCGTTATCACTGGTGACCGCTCTCCACGGGCGGGTCTAGGCCCGGATCTTCGCGGCGACGCTTCTGCTCTTTCCTGTAGTGGTTCATGGGTTGATCTGGCGCGAATCACGAAAAATCGGTTGTAGAAGCGGTTACGTTCACTCAGCG
>CAYMAQ010000524.1:0-1691 GCA_964388385.1 uncultured Anaerolineales bacterium
TGGCGAGCGCCAGGACGGAGAGCTGGCCCTGCATACGCTCAAATATGAGGATGACATCCCGCTGGACGCGGTCGATGTCTCCAGCGATCAGCTCCTACTCACCCGCGAGATGAGTGCCGAGCTCCAGGCGCAGCTTGCAGCCGACGAAGAGCCGGACGTGGGTGAGGAGGGTGCGGGAGAACCCGACGTGGAGACCGTGACGCCCGGTGCCGGCCCCCCGATAGGAGGCGACAGCACCGGAACGGAGGGCGCCGAGGACGAGGGCACGGGGCCTCAACCGCCGCCGGAGACCGTCTACCACCATCTGCGTCTGGTCATCGCCGATATTCCGTCCGGCAGGATCGGCGACGTCAACCGGGGCATCTTCCTCCCGTTAAGCAACCGTGTGGACGGGGGGCTGCGCTTCACGCTGGAGATCGACGTGACCAGTGCAGAGGGCATCCCCGAGCGCACGCTGGAGCAGACGATCAAGGAGACGGTGCGGCAGATCGGGGCGCGGATCGAGGAGGAAGACGTCGACTGAGCGGTTAGTCTAGGCTGATACCGTCGCGGCAGGGACGAAGACGCGTGTTTTCATTTCCCCCCCCTCTAACTCCCCCCCAAAGGGAGGGAGAACCCACGCTTTGAAGGTGATGGTCCAACTGCGATGACCCCACAGGCGAATGCGAGCCCCTTGACAAAATAGCGTAAGTGCGGACAATCCTACCGAATACAGGACTACGGGAGGATTGAATCTTGCAGAGAGTGAGTCAACGGATGACGGATGCCAGGCGTTGGCACGGGGTCGCGATGATGGTCCTTGTGATCACCGGGTTCGTGATACTGGCGGGCAGCGGGTGCACGCCATTCACGCCGACGCCCACACCAACCCCCACCCGCACGCCGAAACCGACGCTGACGCCCACCCCCACGCCGACCCAGACCCCGTCTCCGACGCCGACCCCCACCTACCCCATTACCGTGGGCTGCGCGCCCGCCGTGCCGGACGGCGCCTGCGACCTTCTGCGCGAACGCGCCGCCGAGAACCCGACCACTTTCACGTGGACCGACAGCCCCGCCGACGCCCAGGCGACGCTGAACGTCGGATCGCCGGACGATGAGGGGATCGTGGGGACGTGGACCTACGCCGTCGCAGCCCCGTTCTTCACCGTGACCGACGAGGTGACGCTGGAAGCGGTGCAGGCGACGTGGTCCGGCAACCCGACCGGGCCGTTCATCGAGCGTCCGCTGATGGTGGCACCGGAGACGCGGGACGCGCTGGCAACCCGCTGGGCGCCGCCCGCCGGGGATACAGTGCAGATCGTCGCCGCGTCCGATCTCCTGACCGAGGCTCAGGCCCTCGACGGCTGGGCGCTCGTGCCGTTCGACCGGCTCACCCCCCGGTGGAAGGTCCTCCGCGTGGGCGGGATGAACCCCCTGGAGAAACACCCGACCTTCACGGGACCCTACCCCCTGACGGTCCCCCTCGTCTGGGAGAGCGCCGCCCATCCGGAGACCCAACCGTGGATCGCACCGGACGGGGCACGCACCTTCGTCAACCGCGACGAGCAGCGGATGACGGTGGTCGCGATGACCGGCGTGACCGCGATGACCCGGGCCACGGCCCAACTGATGGACGCCAAGGGCGTCACGTACCCGGCCCAGGACGTCAAGCCGTGGTTCGAGGACGCGGATCTGGTGCACATCAGCAA
>CAYMAQ010000525.1:0-1648 GCA_964388385.1 uncultured Anaerolineales bacterium
TTTGGTTAGTGTCAAGCAAAAGACGTATCGATTTTTACCACGGATGACACGGATTTTTTTATTTTTACAGGTTCTCAGCGAAACTCGGAGAGGTTTGAGAGTCGGGCGTAGAGCTCGACACGCGCCGGCTCCGACCCGGTGGTAAGGCCGACCTCCACGTCGCTGCTGTGACGGGCTCGCACGACGTCGAGGAAGGTGTCCCCGCCGCCGATAATGGCCCCCCGTTTGTCGTACGCGATGGCGGAAACCCAGAGGTCCGACACGCGATCCGGGTAGGGGTTCACGATCCAGCCGGTGACGTAATCGGCGTAATCACCCGGCCGGTAGGTGACGTCCTCGGCGGCATAGAAGGGATCGGGCCCCGACTCGACCGGCGATCCGGTCAGGATCTGAACGTCGAGACGGTCGACGCGCTCGCCCTCCTCAAGGAAGAGTTCCCCGCCCACCCCCAGGGTCCGGGCGGGCGGCAGCCACGCCAGGGTCCCCTGATCGGTCGCCAGCACGTACCCCTCGCCATCATACGCGGTGACGCGATAGCGGGTGTTCTCCGCCGCCAGCGAGGAGTTGGGGTTCTCAACCAGGAATCCGTAGCCGATGCGCCGGCCTCGGCTGCCGTATCCGGATTTCGTCACGACAGCGGGCGATGCCCCATTCGGCAGGGGGTCCGCATCCCCGGCGGACGTCAGGCCCGATTGGACGGGGTGGAGCTCCACGTACGCGACCTCGCCGGCCTTGGTCATCGAGACGCGGACGCCGGTCGACGTCTCGGGCGGGATGAAGTTGAGGTAGGTGAACCCACCCCCGATGATGGTGCCGTCGTCGTTATAGGGAATCACCCCGACCCGGACATCGGTCAGGCTGTGGGGATAGAGGCTAGTGACGACCCCAGCGGCGCCATCCCGATAGGGCTCGTCGTAGAAGGTGATCCGTTCGGTGGTGAATCCCGGCGCCGGATCGGCCGCGACGAAGGTGCCCTGCCCCAGCCGCACCTCGATCTCCGCGACGGTGACGCCCTCGTCCAGCCCCGTCGTGCCGGCCACACCCAGCGTCCGGTCGGGCAGCAGGCGCTGCACGTATCCGGAGACGGTGCCCGCGAGGTCCCCGTTCGGGTTGAAGAGGGCGATCTCGTAGGGCAGGAGGTTCACGGCCAGGGCGGGATTCGGGTTCTCGACGACGAAGGCGTAGCCCAATCCCCGGTCCTGCTGGCCGAATCCCTGCCGGATCAACACGATCGGTTCGGGCGCCGGCGTCGCCGTGGGGAGGGGCTCCGGTTTCAGGGAGATCTCGGGGATGTCCCGGGATTTCGGGCGGTCCGCCCGGGGGGGCGGCGGCAGCGGCGTCGCGGTCGCGAGGGGGTTGGGGATGAGCTCGGCGAGCGGCCCGGTCAGGCCGCGACAGGCGGTGAGGACAACGGCGATCGAGAGGACAACGATGACGTGTAAGCGGCGCCGATGGTTCATGTGCCTACCTATCTGACGTAGGGAGCCGTCGTTGCGGGACTCCGTCCATACCTGGTTGGAGTATAAACAGGTTTCTCGATACGCGCAAATGGGCATCGAAGGTGTTGCCGCGTCCGGTGGGATGGAAAAATGGGTTCGTTTCGTAATCGCGCCCTGGCGCGTTGGCAGGCGTGCTCGCAGGTCGACGG
>CAYMAQ010000526.1:0-1640 GCA_964388385.1 uncultured Anaerolineales bacterium
CTACTCGCCGCTCACACCCTTGACGTGCTGATCGAAGAAGGCAACGGAACGCTGAGCAGCGGTCCCGAAGTTCGCCGAGAGATTGTGGTTGTCGCCCTCGTAAATATACAGCTCGGCGGCCCGACCTGCTGCCTGGAGGCGGGTGTAGAAGTCCTCCGAAAAGCCGACGGGCACCGATTGATCTCCCGTGGCATGGTGGATCTGCAGCGGTCCCGAGAGATCGCTCAAGTAGGAGACCGGATCGATGGCGGCCCAGAACTCCGGGTTCTCGTCAAACGTACCGTAGGCGAACAATCCTTCTCGCACCGGCTGTGCGGGCGGCGTACCGTTGGGACCCGGCGTGGATGTGGGGCGCCCGCCGACCCAGCGTGGGCGCGCAGCGAAGGTCTCCTCGTAGGTCGCCACCGTGCCGGCCCAGATGACGCCGGCTTTGATATGATCCACGACGACCATCGCACGCAGGATGATCCCCCCGCCCATCGAGTGCCCCCACATCCCCATCCGCTCTGGATCCGCGTCGGGATAACGCCGGAGCGAAGCGGCAGCGTTGAGCACGTCGATGGTGTATTCCGGTCCGCGGGATCCGCCGGAGGGGTTGCCCTCCGAGTCGCCGTGACCCCGGTAATCGGGCTTCAGGGTGATGTAGCCGTTCCGGGCGAAGGCATCCTGATAGGCCACATACCGCTCGGTGGTTCGGTACTGATCCGGGGGAATGTAGCCGTGGTTGAGGACGATGACGGGCCAGCCGCTCTCCGGTCGCTCCCCCCGGGGCACCGTGAGCAGCCCGAAAATGGTCAGTCCTTCCGACTGGTAGGAGACGACGTAGCGGTCGTAGTTGCTGCCCGGGGCGAGGGTCTCCTCGATCACGATCTCGCTGCCGGGGTAGCGCTGCTGCCGCATAGAGCGGACGTCCATCGGATGCATCGGCGTGGGCGTCACCGTCGGCGTCGAGGTCTCGGTGGGCATTGGGGTCGCGCTCGGCGTCGGCGTGCGCGTCGGCAAGGCCGTTGCCGTCGCGGTTGGGGAGGCCTCCGTCAGAGGATCAGGGGTTGCTGTCGCCCCCAGAGTGCCGGATGGCGGCAGCATAGCCTGGGCCGTCCCACAGGAAGCCAGCAGGAGAACTGCCGCCATCCGCAGGCAGAGAAAAACGATACGCGACCGAGGCCTTCCTCCTGAATCGAAACCTTGAGACATCCCCCCCTCCTTCTGCAGATCAAAGCCCCGTGGATCCACGTCCGCGCGGCCCAAGGATCCGATCTCAGTAACGCTTCCCGCAGCAGTACTTGTACTTTATGCCGCTGCCGCAGGGACAGGGATCGTTGCGACCTACTTTCTTCGGCGGCGGAGCTGGCTGGGGGGCCGGTTCCGGCGGTGGGGGCGGCGCCTGATAGCTGATCCATCCTTCCATCAAACGAACCGTATCGTTGATGAATTGATAGTGACGATCGTTCCGCAGATTGCGCAGCGCGGCCTCCTTGCCCGCGGCTAGCACCTTTCTGACCCAATACAGGTCGATATAGCCCTCGTCGATCAGGTCATCTTCAAACGCCTGCCGTATCTCGGGCATAAGTTCTTCGGGGTAGAGATCCGTGCATCTGCCGACAAGGGCGTCCCACATGAAGGACCACGTCCGCTCGAAG
>CAYMAQ010000527.1:0-1639 GCA_964388385.1 uncultured Anaerolineales bacterium
TCGTTTGACCAGCGCCTCCGTCTCACGGACGGTCAGACCCTTCTGCAGGACGACCTGCAGTGCGGACGTCTGGGCTTCCTTTGGGAGCCCGAGAAGCGCGCGTCCGTGTCCCTCGGTGATCTCCTCCCGGAGCAGGGCTTCTTTGACGGCATCCGCCGCACCCAGCAGGCGCATCACGTTCACGACCGCCGGACGGCTCTTGCCCACCCGCCGCGCGATCTCGGTCTGCGAGAGGCCGAAGTCCTCGACGAGATGTTGATAGGCGAGGGCCTCCTCCAGCGGGTTGAGATCGGCGCGCTGGATGTTCTCTACGAGGGCCAGTTCGAGCATCTGCTGCGGGGCGACATCCTTGACGATGACCGGCACCTCGGTGAGATCCGCCCGGCGTGCGGCACGCCAGCGCCGCTCACCGGCGATGAGCTGGTAACCGCCCTCCGGATGCTGAGTGACGATCAGGGGTTGGATCAGGCCGTGTTCCCGGATCGAGTTCGCCAGATCCTCCAGATCCGCTTCGTGAAGCGTCGTCCGAGGTTGGTGGGGATTGGGTACGATTGCATCGACCGGGACATTATGCAGGCCCTCGGTCTCGTCAGCCGGTTCATCTGCGGGGATCAGCGCATCCAGTCCCCGTCCTAACCCTCGTCTCGGCATATCCCCGCCCCTCGCTAAGTGGCAAGCCCTCCGCGGACCTCCCATCATCAAGCCCACGCCCCGCGGCCACGGACACTCAGCCCGGTGGCCGACTCATCCGGCGATGGCTCGAACGGTAATGGTCAGTTCGATCGGGACCATCGCAGAATGTGGGCAACAACACAACATTATAACACTGCACGATGACTTGCCAAGCTTTCCCGCCTGTCGCGTTCCCGGTTTTTTTGTGATGGGCAAGACGCTATAATATATCCGTTCGACTGCATAGCGTCGGTTTACGTTGAGCGAGAGGTGAGGGAATGGAGACTTTGGACGCACAGAAACAGCCACGACGGGTTGTCGTCGGCATCACCGGCGCCAGCGGCGCTATCTACGGCGTGCGGATCCTGGAGGCTCTGCGGGCGATGAAGGTGGAGCGTCATTTGATCGTGTCCCGGGCAGCCCACATCACCCTGCACCAGGAGACCGCGCTGAGCCTTACGGCGGTCGAGGCACTCGCCACCTGCGTCCACGCGCCCGGCGATCTCGCTGCCCCCATCGCCAGTGGGTCGTTTCGGACCCACGGGATGGTGATCGCCCCCTGTTCGATCAAGACCCTGTCGGCGGTGGCGAACAGCTATAGCGGTAATCTGCTGGTCCGGGCCGCCGACGTCGTGCTCAAAGAGGGGCGCCCCCTGATCCTCGCCGTGCGCGAGACCCCCCTTCATATCGGACATCTGCGGTTGATGGTCCGGGCTGCCGAGTTGGGCGCCGTGATCTTCCCTCCGATTCCCAGCTTCTATGCCCGTCCCCTGACCGTGGACTCCCTCGTGAACCAGACGGTGGGGCGGATTCTGGCCCGGCTGGGTCTTGACAACGATCTCTACGATGTCTGGAAAGGCCCGACCTGATCGCGGGACGGTGACCCGGACTTTCCATGCGTTTCGCGCCTCGTCTCCGGAGATGAGGCGCCCTTTCACTCGTCCGCCAGCGCGACGATACGTTGGGT
>CAYMAQ010000528.1:0-1637 GCA_964388385.1 uncultured Anaerolineales bacterium
CGATTCTCACACCGCTGGCGGTGGATCCGGGACGCCCTTTCCCCTTCATCTCTAACCTCAGCCTCTCATTGGCGATTGTGGTCCGCGCGGATGGGCACGAGACGACGCGGTTTGCCCGCCTCAAGGTCCCATCCAGCCTCGATCGTTGGCTTTCCCTGGGGGCGATCACAGAGAAAGAGGATGAATTTCGGTTCGTGCCGGTTGAGCAACTTATCGCTCATTATGCTGGAGAACTTTTCCAAGGGATGAAGGTCGTCGGTGTTTATCCCTTCCGGGTGACGCGCAATGCGGACCTGCGTCGCGACGAGGAGGAGGCCGACGACCTGCTGGCGATGATCTCGGAGGAGCTGCGTCGCAGGCGTTTCGCGCCGGTGGTTCGGCTCGAGGTCGCCAAAACGATGCCTCACGAAATCCGTTACTTCTTGCTCCGCCGGCTGGATATCCAAAGGGAGGACGTCTACGAGGTCGATGGCCTCTTGGACCTCACCGGCTGCTATCAGATCGCCGATCTTGACCTTCCGAAGTTTCACTATCGGCCGTGGAAGCCGGTGGTTCCGGCGCGACTCCACATCGAGCCCAAAAGTGATTGTCCGCAAGATATCTTCTCGATCATCGAGCAGGACGATCTGTTGGTCCATCACCCGTATGACTCGTTCGCCGGCAGCGTCCAGCGGTTGATCGAACAGGCGGCGCGGGACGAACGTGTGTTGGCTATTAAGCAGACGATCTACCGGACGTCCGATGAGTCTCCCATCGTCAAGGCCTTGATCGAGGCAGCGGACAACGGCAAACAGGTCGCCGTGCTGGTCGAGGTCAAGGCGCGTTTCGACGAAGCTAACAACATCGAGTGGGGGCAGATGATGGAGGACGCCGGCATTCACGTCGCCTATGGGCTGGTGGGGCTGAAAACTCACGCCAAGGCGACGCTGATTGTACGCCAGGAGCGCGATGGGTTGCGCACGTACTGTCATATCGGGACCGGCAACTATCATCCGAAGACGGCTCATCTTTACACCGACCTGGGACTGCTCACGTGTCATCCGGTCGTCGGCAGGGACCTCATCAATCTCTTCCACTATCTGACCGGCTACTCACCCGATCAGGCGTATAACAAGGCCGTGGTTGCGCCGCGCGATATGCGTACCACCTTCAACACGCTGATTGACCAGGAGATCGAGCATCAGCGAATCCACGGGGATGGACATATCCTCGCGAAGATGAACGCCCTGGATGACACCGATGTGATTCAAAGGCTTTATCGTGCGTCGCGGGCCGGCGTTCGTATCGATCTGATCGTGCGGGGACATTGCCGACTGCGTCCCCAGTTTCCGGGTTACAGCGATAATATCCGCGTGGTCAGCATTTTGGGACGGTTCCTGGAACACGAGCGCATCTTCTATTTTGGCAATCACGGCGATCCTCTGATGCTTATCGGCAGCGCCGACTGGCGGGGCCGAAACCTGAACGAACGGGTGGAGTTGGCGATACCGGTCGAGGATCCGTCGCTCAAGACGCGCCTCTGCGAAATCCTGCGCCTTTGCCTGAACGACAACACGTTGGCGTGGGATCTGGATATGCACGGCGCGTATACGCGTCGGATTCCCGGGGAGGATGAGGGAGCGTTCAACGTGCATAAG
>CAYMAQ010000529.1:0-1605 GCA_964388385.1 uncultured Anaerolineales bacterium
GGGCCGTGTCCAGGTGCGGCAGGCTGTGACGGGCGTAGTCCACGTCCTGGCTGTGAAATGCAGCCAACCCCTACAATGGGTTGGGGTCGGTACTCGATGCATCCATTGCGGTCACGAGAAACGACTTAGCCGGTGTCGTCAGCTCCTGCCTTGAAGGTCAGTTCGAGCGTAGCCATATCGATAATCGCCTGACTTCGGCGCAGGAGATCCACGCCTAGGATGCCGTTAAGTTCAAATCCATAATCCAGACCCCCGACCTCAATTTCAATATCGGCCAAGGACACCGGACCGATGTGAAGCTGATCGATCTGTCGGGCGAAGACGACCTCAGTGCCGCCTATACCACGAACGGTATACAAAGTATCGTAAGGTTCGGGCACTACGCCAACCTTCGCCAACCAATCCGCCGATAGCACCGTCCGAGCAGACCCCGTATCTATGACGACGTTCGGGATTCGGACATCCCGCAGCTTGTAAGTCACACCCAGATCGGCATACATCAGCCCTTCACGCAACGTTAGCTGCATGATTCCTCCGCAAGCCGACCCATGGACGTTCGCGGATATCCAGGGATTCACGAGCGGTATGGACGAAATAGAGTTCTCGGTGGGGATACTGGTGATGCAGCGCCCGGTAGCGTTTCAACGCCTCAGCGCCGTCGGCGCAGCGTTCAACCACCGCTAACCGATCGAGCTTACGATGCTCGCCCTCACTGTGGGCGTCCAGAGCCTCGACGATCAGCCATTGATCCGGATAGCGGGTTCGTATCTCGTCCCACTGCATGGTCGTTCCTCCTCACCTTTAACCGTTTGCTCTTTGCAGATAGGATACTCTCATTTTTGTAGGTCACAACCGTACCGCACTCAGTCCGCCTCAAAATGGGTTCGTTTGGTAGACAGCGCCGGGGTCACCCCTCCTCGTCCGGGAGCTCCACGCCCGTCACGTCGATCACCACGGGGGGCGCGACGAACGCCCCGCTCCGCTGGCGCTGCAGGCGCTCCAGCGCGGCGAGCGCGTGATTGAGCCGGTTCTGCAGCGTGGTCTCGTACCGCGCGTATTTCAGGGCCGTGTCCAGGTGCGGCAGGCTGTGACGGGCGTAGTCCACGTCCTGGCTGTGCGTGGGCCACGGATCGTCGGGGTGGTGCGGATCGGGCTCGACGTCCCGGTGCTTGCCGGACTCGGCGAGGGCGGCAAACGGCCCCTGCTCCTCCGCAAGCTTATCGCGGGCGCGGGACCACTCGGCCCGATCCTGCCCGTTGGCGATGGTGCCGGCCTCGGCGCGATAGAGACGGGCCAGCCGCCAATAGATGATCGCCATCTGCTGCACCAGCAGCGCCTCCAGGCGGTTGGCGGGGGCGAACTGCGCCTCGAACGCGTCGAGGAGATCGTCGAAGTCGGCCCGGGACTCGTAGGGTTCCAGGGCCGGGGGGATGACGGCTTTGGCGAGGATCCCGTGCTTCAGGGCGTTGTAGCGGGAGACGGCCTTGCCCTCCGGGGTGCGGGGGCCGGTGGACTTCAGGGCGTTGCGGCGGTTGGCGGCGAGCTGTTTCTCGGTGACGCGTTTGGGGCCTGTCATACGGGGCACCTCCTGTGCGGTCGATCATT
>CAYMAQ010000530.1:0-1604 GCA_964388385.1 uncultured Anaerolineales bacterium
TCGAGCTGCCAGATCCACAGTCCGCTGATCAAGACCGCGGTGAAGGTGACCGGAGCATAGGCCAGGCCGAACGTCAGGAAGACTGCCAACGTCAGTCCGGGTGGTGGATACCATGGGCTGA
This sequence comes from uncultured Anaerolineales bacterium, assembly GCA_964388385.1. Taxonomy (GTDB): domain Bacteria; phylum Chloroflexota; class Anaerolineae; order B4-G1; family SLSP01; genus PWVB01. The sequence goes on from CAYMAQ010000530.1 coordinate 122, forward strand.
TGCTGGGCGCGGTCTCGAAGACCGCCGTGATGCTATCCAGGGCGAGGAAAGCCAATAGATAGCCTACAGCGATGACGAATCCTTGCGCGGAGGGCGTCAGGGAGCGTTTACGATAATACCGGCACGCCGCGTCGGTCGGGGGTTCCTGTGGGAGAGTCCGCGTAGCTTTCCGTGATGGTCCGCGTCGATCGATTTCCTTGCCGGGCATTCGGGTTCCCTTTACTGATTAATACATCGTCCTCTGATTGATACATCGACCTCAGGCAGCTCTTGGATCCATCAGGATAGGGAGAGGTGGCGGTATTTGACGTGTCGAGAGGCGAATTGGGTCCCGTGTCCGAGTCGATGAGCTTTCTGCTTGTCAATCCGGCTTGATGACGGATGTCCAACGATGGCTCACTGGTGGGGCGTCCCCCCTAGATTAGGCTCTATCCTATCACGTTTTCCATACGTTCCAAATACGCAGTCGCCATCGCGGCTACAGCCATAGCGTTGAAAAAGTCCGCACACCCGCAGTTTGTGCTTGTCTGTCAGCGCTGTATACTGAATGGCGCGAATGCAGGCGGCGGACCTTGTGTTCTCCAGACATGACACCCTCACGATGCCTGCAGCGGTGCTTTGCGTTCTCGTTCAATGTCCGATGGATTGAAGGAGGGTATGGGCTATGGTGAGATCATCTCGAGCGGTGTGGTTGGTTGTCGGTATCATCATCGTGGGTGTCCTGAGCCTCGGCGGTCCCGCCCGGCGGTGGCTGAGGATGGGGCTCTCGCGGGCAAACTGATCTGTCTCGATCCGGGCCACGGCGGATCAAATCCCGGGGCGGTCAATGAGGCGTACGATCTCCGTGAGGCGGAGATCAACCTGGACGTCGCCTTCTATCTTCAGACCCTGTTCGAGGGGGAGGGCGCGGCGGTGGCGATGACGCGTACCGAGGACGTCGATAAGTCCAACCGCGATCGTTACACCTACTGCAACAACGTGGGGGCCGATCTGTTGATCTCCGTGCATACGAACAGCAGCACCGACCCGACGATCGATGGCGCGATGCAGCTCTATTTCCATTCGGAGGATGAGGTGCTCGCCCGGGCGATCCACGGGGTGCTCTACCCGGCGCTGAAAGCGGACGTGTCCGGGACCTTCACCGATTTCGGGCTGGAGAAGTTCGCCTCCGGTGTCCTGCTCAAGAGCGATATGCCCTCGGTGATCGTGGAACCGGTGCTCATGTCAAACGCGTGGGAGGCCGAGCAGCTTCTGACGACGATCGCCTCGTGTGGGGACACGTCCTGTCGGCGCAAGCAGATTGGTCATGCCGTCTTCGACGGCGTGCTGACCTATTACGCGGGTAGCGCGCCGGCGCCGACCCCCACACCGTCCACGGAGCCGGGGGGCGTGCTGCACGTCGCGGCGATCGACGTCTACGGCAGCACGAAGGGACGCAACGTCTTTGTGACCACCGACGTGGCGATCGCCGACGCGAACGATG
>CAYMAQ010000531.1:0-1600 GCA_964388385.1 uncultured Anaerolineales bacterium
GTCCCGCACCGGGGGTGCATAGCCGTCCATCGGACGGGGGCGGAACTTACCCCGCCATTGTAAGCGCCGTTCCGTGCGCCACGGACGCCGCTCCCACACCGGCCCACGGAACGGATCGCGCTTCTCATTCATCCAATTGAGCAAGCGGTCGTGCAAGGCATCCCGTACCTCTGCGTGCGCGGCGCTCTCGATGAGGTTGCGCACCTCATCGGGATCCTCCCGCAAATCGTACAGCTCGTCCGTGGTATGCAGGTTGATGACCAGCTTATACCGATCGTCAACGATCGAACGCACCGGCTGGAACCCGCCCCACGAGTCGTGCTCGATCTCGTAGCGCTGGAAACCGATCACCACCGCCCGGTCCGGGTCCTCCACGCCGTCAAGCTGATCGACCAGGCTCACGCCCTCCAGAATGGGCGGCGGGATGTGGGCGATCCCCGTGTCTATCCCTGCCAGTGTCAGCATCGTGGGGAGCAGGTCGATGTGGCTGACCGGCGTCGAGACGCTCCGACCACCCGCTCCCTCCGGCATCTCAACGATCAAAGGGATGTGAGCGATCTCCTCGTACATCACCGGCCCTTTGCCCGTCAGTTGGTGAGCGCCGAGCATATCCCCGTGGTCCGAGGTGAAGATGATGACAGTGTTTTCGGGCGTATAGCGGTGGGCCGCATCGATCACCCGCCCGATCTCATAATCCACGAAGCTATTGCACCCAAAATACATCGGGTGTCGATAGGTGCCATCATTGATCCGGTCACCGATGGCGTCCGAAGCCGCCCACTCCCGTTGATGGGCCGGCTTTCCCTCCAGGGTATCGAAAGCCTTCGCACCGAGGGGGTACGCATAGTCGGTGAACATCTCCACGAACTCAGGCGGCGCGGTGAAGGGGTGATGCGGCTCGTCATAGGAGACGACCAACAGAAAGGGTTCCTCGCCACCGCTGGATTCCCGGCCCTGCAAGAAGTCCAACGCCCGGTCCCCGATCCGGTGCGCCCAGGTGAACTCAGCTTCGATATTATGCGCCTGCAAATCCTCCAACGCGTTGAGCTGTTGGCGCCAGAGCGTGATCTCCTCGTGGGAGAGCGTGTCCAGATAATTCTTGCCGTCGAACCAGTAGTCTGGGTCCCAGCCGTCAGGGCAGACACCGGTGCCGAAGTAATCGTGCCCGTCCAGGTGCCATTTGCCGATGTAGGCCGTATCATAGCCGCCATCCCGAAAGCGCTGCCCCATCGTGACGATGTTCTTGCCCAGCGCGAGGTTATTCGTCCAAGCTCCAGACGTGTGCCCATAGATGCCGGTGAAGATACCCGCCCGGGCCGGCGTGCAGAGCGGACAGGTGGTATATGCCCGTTCAAATTTGACGCCCGTCTCGGCCAGGCGATCGATGTTCGGCGTCCGCAGATCCGGATGTCCGTATGCGCCGATCACGTTAGTCGCCTGGGTATCGGTCATAATAAAGACAAAATTTGGCTTATCCGCCATTCTCTATCCTTTCTCAGATTCCTTCAATCCCCCCTCAAAAACCGGTAGCCAAACCACACTTCCAATGACATCAGACGTACTTCGCGTGCAATTCACGAAGGTCGATCCGACCTGAAAG
>CAYMAQ010000532.1:0-1597 GCA_964388385.1 uncultured Anaerolineales bacterium
ACCATCAGCACGTCCAGTTGCACGCCGTGAGAGACGCGCGGATTGGTGGCGAGGATGCCGAAGGATTCCCCGTCCTGGCAGCGGGCCATGCGCATGGTGCGCAGCTTTCCCGCCAGGTTGACCGCCCGCGACCAGGCGGTGAATTCCCGCTCGATGGTGCGGTTTAACTCCTCGTCGGGCGAGAGCATCTGCAGGCGCGGGCCGGTGCCGACCGTGTCGTTTGCCAGTGTCAGGACAATCCCGCGGGCGTAGCTGTTATTCGCCACCTCGTACCGGGCGCGGTTTCGGAGCGTTCGCCGCGTCTCTGGGCACGCCACAGCGTCAGCCGCCAATCCATCGGCGCGCGCCCAGTGGCGGCGGTTGTCGTCGGTAGTCCGCGCCGAATCGAAGCCCGCACGCACGAGCAGTCGCCGACTCTGGCGCTGCAGGCGGCTCGGCTTCGCTGGCTTCGGCTTGGGCGGTTCAATCAACAGGGCATCACCGGACGGCATGCGATCGGCTCCAGAAGAAGAGAGATTGTCGGGAATTGTTGCGAAGGCGGTGGTGTCGCCAGTTCAGGCGCCCGGAGGCACCATCTTGGTCTTGCGCAGCGGAAAGCGCTTGCGCGCGGCCTGCTTGCCGTTCAGGTACCGGTCGGCCTCGATCTGGTCCCTGAGCGAGTGCTGCTCCACGCTGCCCGCGTCGCCGGAAGCGCGCTTGGGCGCGTTTGCGTTTTCGCGGATTGCATCCTCCAGGCGCTCCGGCATGGCGGTCCTCCCGGCGGGAAAAGAGTTGTAGGGGAAAGTGCGTCCGATGTGCTGATAGCTTATTATAGCATGGAAAGGGGCTTCTATCGGACGAAATATTTTCCGCCCCCGAAAAGCGTTACAGATGTGGAACTTTCTCCCTCAGAGCAGCGCCTCCAGGGTGGTGAAGCGCCGCCCGCACTGCCTGCATTCCCGTCGGCGCAGAATGCCGCCGGGCTTGGGGCGGGTGTAGACGGTCATGATCCTGGTGCCGCCGCAGGCGCGGCAGCGCAGGCCTTTCTGTTCGCTCAGTACTCTCATCGGTTCTCTCCCCTGGATTTGCGTTGAATCTCCGAAAGCTTGACCTTGCGCCGTTCGCGCTTGCGTTTGCCGCCGGTGAAGTTCTCCAGCACGACGCCTTGCTCCGAGGCCGCCACAGCGCAGCCCACCAGGCAATCCCAGAAGTGGTTCTCCGTGCGGTTGGGGCGCATCTGCCACTCGTCCACCACCCGGCCCCGCCCCTCGGTGCGCACCGCGTACTCGCTGACCATGTGCTCGGCGAACATCGCCTGGCTGTCCGGGCGCTTGCCGAAGAGCGTCAGCGCCCCCGGGTCGCCTTTGGGCGTGCGCCAGCGGCTGCGGACAAAGGATTTCCAGTAATTCGTGTCGAAGAGGATGTAGCGCACCGTGCGCCTGCCTTTGCCGGCGGGGATGCGCCAGTTCCACTCCGAGACCCGGTCGCCCGGCTTCTTGCGGGAGTCGCAGAAGGGCGTGGACGACGCGGTCACCCCCTTGCCGCGGCTGGGCATGACCACCGCCGCGTGACTGCTCTGGCGGCAGAAGTCGTAGACCGTCTGCGACGCGTTGCCGTC
>CAYMAQ010000533.1:0-1593 GCA_964388385.1 uncultured Anaerolineales bacterium
GGAGACGGCGAAAGCGCTTATCGATTTTCCCTTGAATGCGGATCTTTATTCATTCATTGGCGAACAGCTGCGGCAATTGGAGGGGGTGCGTTTCGTCGTCATCTCTTCCTTTGAGTCTGGTGAGTCCGAGGCGGAGCGGAGTCGGGTCCGGGCTATCGCCGGGATGGATCGCGGCCTTGATGAGGTACTCCGCATTTTAGGTCGCTCTCCCATCGGGCTGACGTTGCCGTTGGCTGAGGATTCGAGAGATGCCCTGATCACCGGTTCGTTGGTCGGGGTCGCGGACCTTTACGAGATTACTTTTGGAGAGATTCCTCGGGTTGTGTGCCAGACCTTGGAGCGTGTGTTCAATCTGGGCGCGATGCATGTGATGGGCTTTGCTGCAGAGGGTCGGATCTTCGGTTCCGCCGTATTGATCCTGCATCAGGGGGCCGAGTTGCGGAATCCCCAACTGGTCGAGGGGTTCATGGGATTGGCGGCGGTGGCGCTGCGACGCAGACAGACGGAGGAAGTCCTGGAGGCACAGCGAAGACGCCTCCAGGTTCTCTTCGAGGAGGCGCCGGTCGGCGTGACGGAGACCGCAATGGACGGTCGTTGGATCCGGGTGAACCGCCGGTTCTGCGAGATCGTGGGGTACAGTCGCGCGGAGTTGCGCGGGATGCGGTACCAGGATCTCACGCATCCCGATGATCGGGTCGAGGATAATGTGATGGCCCGCCGGGTGCTGTCCGGGCAGACCGACAGCTTCTCCCTGGAGAAGCGTTATCTTTGTAAGGACGGTAAGATCATTTGGGTCAGTTTGCGGGTTGCGCTGATCCGTGATGCGGAGGGCGCGCCGGACTACTTCATCGCGGTGATCCAGGACCTGACCGAGCGCAAGGAGATGGAGGCGCGGTTGCGCCGGCAGGAGCGGTTGGCTGCGGTGGGCCAACTGGCTGCCGGGATCGCCCACGACTTCCGAAACTTTCTGTCCACCGTCATTCTGAACGCCCAACTCTTGATGCGTGCTCCCAATTTGTCGCCGGGCGCGATGCGGAAGCTCCAGGCCATCATCGATGAATCGTATAAGGCCACGGAGTTGGTGCAGCAGATTCTCGATTTTGGCGGTCGGACGATGCTCAGGATCCAGCCGGTGGACCTGGGTGAACTCACCCGGGAGACCGTTGAGATGCTGAGGCGGACCCTCCCGGAGACGATTCGGCTTAAGCTGGAGGTGGAACGGGGGCCGCACAGGATCGAGGCCGACCCCACCCGCATCCAATCGGCGCTGACCAATCTGGCGCTCAATGCCCGCGATGCGATGCCGGAGGGTGGGGTTTTGAGCTTTGCGCTCTCCGACATCGAGGTTGACCGGAATGAGACCCCACCGGTGGGGGATATGACACCCGGCAGCTGGGTCCGTCTGACCGTTTCAGATACGGGGATTGGGATGACGGCAGACGTCCGGTCCCATCTCTTCGAGCCGTTCTTCACGACCAAAGCAGTCGGGGAGGGCACGGGGCTCGGTCTGGCCCAGGTCTTCGGCATTGTCCAGCAGCACCATGGGCACATCGATGTGGAGACAGCGCCGGGGTCGGGGAGTGCGTTTCACCT
>CAYMAQ010000534.1:0-1587 GCA_964388385.1 uncultured Anaerolineales bacterium
TCTCCGATCATCACGGCACTTTTTCACCCGTTGAACATCGCGATGGCGGGCCTGGCGGTTTTCGCCGGGCTGGTATCCGCGTGGTGGTTGTTTCCAGTGGGGCTGCTTTTCTGGTTGTTGATGATCATCACGGTGTCGCGGGACCGCGCACTGCGGTTCAACCACCAGATGCAGCAGCGCTCGCCCCTGGCCCAGCGGTTTCAGCGCTATTTCGATCGCATCGAACGCGCGCAGGTCAGCATCTTCAATACACTCTCGACCGCTCCCCCGCGCATGCAGCGGGCGCTGCAACCGATTCAGCATGAGGTCGATGCCTTGACCTCTGAGGCTTACGCGCTCTGCCAACGGATGACGACGCTGGAGAATTACCGGGTGGTCTCCCAATCGCAGCCCGACTTGAGCTCCGACCTCGACCACATCAACACCCTCATCGAGCAGACGGACGATCCGCAGGTGCTCGAGGACTACGAGGAATCCCGCCGGGCCCTGCACGGGCGGCTGACCAAGCTTGGGGAGGTCTCGGTTCAGTTGGATCGGCTGGAGGCCCAGTTGATGAGCCTGGCTAACGAGATGGATGGGGTGGTGACCGAGGTCGTCCGTCTGCAGGCGGCGGGTCCGGATAAGGCGTCGGCGGAGGCTTCCGCTCTCGCCGCGCGCCTTCGTAAGGAGACGGCGCAGTTGTGTGCGTTCGAGGAGCAGGCCGCTCAGATTTGAGTTCGAACCGACGGATAGGTTGGGGGTATCTGTTCAGCAGGATCGGACTGATGGGATGCTATGAGCAAAATTCTAATTGTAGAGGACGATCCGGCTTTGCGCGAGACCCTGGAGTATCGGCTGGTCCATGCGGGCTATGCGGTTGCCGCGACCGGGGACGGCGAATCGGCCCTTGAGATCGCCGACTCTGAGAATCCGGATCTGGTGTTGCTCGACATTATGCTTCCCGGGATTGACGGCTTTGAGGTCTGCCGGGTGCTGCGCCGGACGACCACGGTGCCCATCCTCATGCTCACGGCGCGAACCGAGGAGATCGACCGCGTGGTCGGCCTGGAGGTGGGTGCCGATGATTACGTGACGAAGCCCTTCAGTATGCGTGAGTTGATGGCGCGCATCAAGGCGCAGCTTCGCCGCGTGCGCATTATCCGCGAGCGCGTCGGCGGTCATCCCCCGCTGCAAACGTTCGAGCCCCTGCGGTTTGGCGACCTCGTTATCGATCCCACTCGCGCCGAGGTCACCCTCCGCGGTGAGGCACTCGCCCTGAAACCCAAGGAATACGAGCTCCTGCTCTCCCTGGCCCGGCATACGGGTCAGGCGCTGTCACGGGATCATCTGTTGCGGGTCGTCTGGCAGTGGGGTCGACCCGGTAACAGCCGGACGGTCGATGTTCACATCCGGTGGCTGCGGGAGAAGATCGAGGAGGATCCCGGCGACCCCAAGCGAATCATCACCGTGCGCGGTATCGGATATCGTTTTGACGGGTGATGGGGAATTTATTGTGGATCGATCCCGGGTTCAATCCGGATTTGCGCTGCGGGTGCGATGCGCTAGACTTAGAGGAACGCTAACGGGTGGGGTTTTTCTCAAACTCAC
>CAYMAQ010000535.1:0-1576 GCA_964388385.1 uncultured Anaerolineales bacterium
TCGTCGACGATGAGAATACGATTACTGAGGTGTCTGAAACCGTGTCCTTGGGCACGCGTGATCGCGCATCCGTGCTGGAGTCGGACAACGTCATTCAAGATCCGCAACTCGCCGGAATCAGTCGGACGGCCGATGGAAATCTCGACCCGCGCCCGGCTGCAGGCAACCTGCCTTCGCCAGAAGCGAAAGCTGATTTCGAAAACACCTCTGCCAATGGCTCGGACGATTTCCCAGGCGTCGACCTCGGCCCGATTGAAGACGCGTCGTTCGTTGGCGCCTTTGATCCAAACGGGTCATTGTGGACCGATGGGTGGACGAAGTTATCAACAGAAGGGTACACCGTTGGAGGAGGCACCCCCCCATCAAGTGCTCCAGCGTCGGAGGTGGTCGTGACCGACGACATCACGTCCAACACGACGTGGACCGCTGACCAGACGTACATTCTCGATGGGCTCATCTTCGTGAATCCGGACGTGACGCTCACGATCGATCCGGGCACCGTGATTAAGGGACGTCCGCCAGAGGACATCTCGAACAGTGATGGGGCCTCGGCGCTGATTGTGCGCCGCGCAGGAAAGCTCATCGCAGACGGTGAAGTTGATGATCCCATCATCTTTACCAGCACGCTGGATGACCTGAGTGATCCCGCCGATCTGGCCGAGACGGACCGCGGTTTGTGGGGCGGTGTGATTCTGCTCGGACGTGCGCCTATCAGCGAGCCGTCAGCCGTTCAGATTGAAGGAATCCCTGACACGGAAAACGCGCTCTTCGGCGGCGACGACCCGGCCGATAACTCCGGGATCGTCCGCTACGTCTCGATCCGTCACGGCGGATTCTCGATCTCCGGCGTCTCCGGTGATGAGATCAATGCCCTGACGATGGGTGGGATTGGCAGTGGCACGACGATCGAGTACGTCGAGTCCTTTGCCAACCTAGATGATGGTTTCGAGTGGTTCGGTGGAACCGTACACACTCGATACCTCGTCTCCGCCTTTAACGCGGACGACGCGTTTGACTGGGACACGGGCTTCCGCGGCACGGGTCAGTTTTGGTTTACGATTCAGGGTGCCGATGCGGCCGGACGCGCTGGCGAACTCGACGGCTTCGACCTCACCACGAATGACAATGCCGATGAGTTCTCCGATCCGGTCATTACAAACGCGACCTGGATTGGCTCGGGCTCGGCTTCGACAGCGACCACCGATGCAGCATTCCGCATGCGCAATGGCGGGGCTGGTGAGTTCTACAACTCCATCTTCACGTCCTTTCCCGCTCAGGCCGTTCGGATCGATGCCGATGACAGCTCCAACGAACGCTGGCAGGCAGGCGACATAACGATCCGTAACAACGTATTCTTCGACTTCGGCGCAGGGAGCACGTTTGCCGACATCGTGAGTGATGAGTGAGCCGCTCAAATTCGAAAGGCGTACGACCGCAATATCGGGATATTTCCTTCGGGAGGGCATGCCGTAAAGTAATTGGTCGTTCTTCCTTTCCGCGATGCACACTGCTTTATGCAGTGCAATAGATTCACGAACACGCCGGGCTCTCTGTAGTGGAGGGTCCGGCGTTTTCT
>CAYMAQ010000536.1:0-1565 GCA_964388385.1 uncultured Anaerolineales bacterium
CGACGGTGCTGCTGGTGCTTCCGGCCTTCGCGCTCCTGCTGCTCGCCGCGCGCCCAAAGGGGCAGCCGCTCACCCCGTATCTGATGCAGGCTGCCGCCGCCGGGTCGATCGCGTTTGGGGTGCTCTGGGCCGTCTACGGGTTCGAGGTCGGTCGGGTGCCGGGCGTGCCGTTCCCGGTGCCGGCGGCGAGCCACCTGCTGCCCCTGCTCAAGCTGCGGACGCACATGCGGGAGGGGCACGCGGCGTTTTTGATGGGCGAGACCTACCACCACGGCGTGTGGACCTACTTCCCGATCGCGTTCGTGCTCAAGACGCCCCTGCTCACCCTGGCGCTGCTCGCGGTCTCCGCCGTCCACGGGGTCCGCGCGATCCTCGGGCGCCGCGCCGATCTGATCGGCACCCGCGCCCGCCTGGCCCTGACGCTCCTGCCGGCGCTCTATTTCGCGGTCAGCCTGACCAGCGGGATCAACATCGGGTACCGGCACCTGCTGCCGGTGCTGCCCTTTGTCTTCGTGGGCAGCGTCGAGCTGCTGGCCCGGCTGCCGCACCTCTGGCGCCGCCCGACGCTGGGCCGGGTGATACCCGCGGCGGCGGTCGCGGGCGCAGCGATGGTGGGCTACGCCGCGGTCACGCTGGCGCTCTTCCCCTGGCACCTGGCCTACTTCAACACGCTGGCGGGCGGGCCGGACGGCGGGTACCGGTACCTGGTCGACTCCAACCTGGACTGGGGGCAGACCTGGATCGCCCTCGACCGCTACCTGGACGCGAGGGGCGTCGAGGCGTTCGGGCTGAGCCAGTACACGATCAACGATCCGCACGCGTACGGGCTCGACTACACACCGCTGCCGCCGTGGCCCGCCGCGCCGCCGGTGCTGCCGCAGCGGTTCTCGCCGCCGCCCGGCGTCTACGCCATCAGCACCACCCAGCTCCAGGGGGTGGTGGTCGCCGACGCGGAGATGTTCGACTATTTCCGCAAGCTGGAGCCGACCGCCCGCATCGGCCACGCGATGTTCGTCTATGACGTGGCGCCCCACCCGCCCGCCGATTGGTCCGTGCAGTGCGCCAATCCCGTCGCCCCGCTGCCGGCGGACGTGCTGCGGGAGGGATTGAGCGAAGCGGCCCTGCGCACGGTCGCGGTCGACTGCGAGCGGAGCTGGCTGGTCCCGCCCGGAAACGGGTGGGTCGTCCGGCCCGGCTCGTACGAGGGGTGGACCGCCGGTCTGCTGAGCGAGGCCCGGCTGGCCTACGAGCAGACAGAGCCGGGGTTCGCCCCCCCGTTCGCGGTCTACGAGTGGTTCGAGCAGGCGCCGCCGTCGGCCGATCACCCGGCACCGATCCGCGCCGCGCCGAGTGCGTGGGCCATGGCGCGGGTGCAGGAGGAGGGGGAGCAGATGAAGGCACCCATCGCCGTGGGGCCGGACCTCCTCTTCCTGGGCCTTCGGCTCCCCGAGACGCAGCCCACCGGGCGGATCCGGGAGGCGGTAACCCTCTGGCGCGTAGTCCATCCGCCGGCACAGCCGATCTCCCTGATGGCCCACCTGACCGACGGCGAGGGCCGGGTGCTG
>CAYMAQ010000537.1:0-1559 GCA_964388385.1 uncultured Anaerolineales bacterium
CGCGGCGTACCAGGCGATCGTCGATTGACGAGGAAGCTCTTCTTTGTTCCATCCGCCCTTCTACCGGCTTTGAGGTCCACGCCCAAGAGGGCGAGCCTGACTGCGAGTTTAGCTACCGTATCGTCGCTGCCCCCTGGAGGGGATATAGTGCCCGTACCCTTCCACATTTGAAAAGGGGCGGAGAACGGGAAAGCCGGATAACTGGAAACAATAAAACTCGCAGTTTCTAACGATGGATAGGAGTCTTGACAATGACCGATAAACCGTACTGTAAACTCGCCACCCGTTTGGACGCCCTGCCCGACGGCTTTCCGCCGACCGAGGACGGCGCCGAACTGCGCCTGTTGGCCAAACTCTTCACCCCGGAGGAGGCCGAACTGGCTGCTCGGCTCCGGCTGACCCTGGAGACGCCGCGCCAGGTCGCCGCGCGCCTCGACCGGGATCCCAAAGCGGTGCGGAACCGCTTGAAGGCGATGGCGAAGTGCGGTTTGATCGCTGCCGGGCGGGTGGAGGGCGGCCTGGGCTACGGTCTGATGCCCTTCGTCGTCGGTATCTATGAGATGCAGGTCGATCGGATCGATGCAGAACTGGCCCGCCTCTTCGAGGCCTACTACCGGGAGGCGTTTGGGCGCGCGCTGCCGATCCAACCGCAGTTCCACCGGGTGATCCCGGTGGGTGAGAGCGTGCGCAGCGATATGGAGATCCGCCCCTACGAGAGCGCGGCGGACCTGGTGAACGAGGCTCAGGCGTGGGCGGTCACCGACTGCATCTGCCGGAAACAGCAGGCGCTGATCGGCGAACCATGCGCGCACCCGCTGGACGTCTGTATGGTGCTCAGCGAGCGTCCCGGCGCGTTCGATGGCGCGCCGAACCTCCGGGTGCTGACCCGCGAGGGGGCGCTGGCAACCCTCGATCGGGCGGCGGAGGCCGGACTGATCCATTCCGTGAGCAACAACCAGCAGGGGCACTGGTATATCTGCAACTGCTGCACCTGTGCGTGCGGGATCCTGCGGGGGATGGCGGATCTGGGGATGGCGAATGTCGTCGCGCGCTCGGCCTTCGTCAATCGGGTTGATGAGGATCTGTGCATCGGGTGCGGCGCGTGCGTGGACCGCTGCCAGTTTGACGCGCTCGCCCTGGACGACGTCGTAAGGGTCGACGGTGCGCGATGTGTCGGGTGCGGGGTCTGCGTCCCGGCCTGCCCGGTCGGCGCGCTGAGCCTGGTGCGCCGCCCCGAGGACGAGGTGCTGCCCCCGCCGACCACGAAACGCGATTGGCGCGAGCAGCGGGCCGCTGCGCGCGGCCTGGATCTGGACGAGGTGCGTTAGAAGAACGGGCTTCCCTTGGATTGAATCATCATCGTAGTTTTCCTCCCCCGTGACTTCGCTGCGAGATATTTCGCTGTTGGAACTGCTTCGTTTACCCGATTGCGGAGGAGTTAGCGGTGGTCTTGCCGGCGAATGTCGCGCTGGTGCCGGCCCAGATCTTCCCGCTGGACGTCAAGGCCGCGATGATTTTCGACGGTCCGCTGAAACGTGCGTTCAATGCCGTGAGTGATA
>CAYMAQ010000538.1:0-1555 GCA_964388385.1 uncultured Anaerolineales bacterium
CCGTTCATTGTGCGCGACCGGCTCCCCATTCCAGGTGCTGGTGTACGAACCGCCGGGCTCCAACGCGGCGACGACCACCGGCGTATGGCGCGACTGACCGAAGAGCGCCAACTCGGCGGACATCCGGCGGCGCTCGTCGCCCACACGCAGCGCCCGCACCCACGCATCGAGCCCCGTGGTGAGCCTGCCGGGCCGGTGATAGGCACCGTACCAGCACAACACGGGGGTGGAGAGCCCGCCGAAGTGATGCCATCCCGCGCCCCGTCCCGTCTGCACGATAAAGTGCTCGAAACAGTTGTAGGACCGCGCCACCTCACGCTTCCAGACGTCGAGTCCGGTCCCGGCGATGCGGTAGGCCTCGTCGGCGCGCCCCAGATCGAGGAGCGCCTTCCAGATGTACCACTGGTGGGGCATCCATACCGCCCCGTTCCAGTAGCCGTCATCACGGTAATAGGGTGCCGATCGATCCACGGTAGAGAGCCCGCAGTGGGACCACAGATGCGCCTCCGACATCAACGCCTCGACGAGCCGCGACTCCTGTGCCGGCGTGCATATCCCGGCGATGAGCGGATAGGCGCCGCCCAATCCCAGATTGAAATTCGTGCCGCTCTCGTGACGGAGGATCCCCGTGGGCCGCCCGACGTCATCGTGACAGACGTAGCCGAAAGCCCCGCTCTCCTCATCCCACGCGTAAGCCTGAAGCGCCTCGGTGAACTGCGCAATGTCCTCATTGTATTCCGCCACATCCTGCAAGGACTCGGCGGTTTCCAAAGCCAGCGCCGCCGCGCGGAGGATCTTGGCGGTGCGGATCGCCTGCGCCGTGTTCACGACCGGCACCACGGTAGCCTCCAGCCCCTGTTCGTGAACGTAAGTCTGCGGGGGGTAGTCATCCCATCCGCCGGAGTTATAGAAGTAGTCCCAGGTGCGGATCAGATTCGAGGGCATCCGGGTCGTCGAACTCCCGTGGCGGCCCACGAGAAACCGGTGGTACCGGCGGAGGCGGGGATAGAAGTAAGCCAGCAGATCCCGGGACTGCGTCCGATTCCAAAGCTCCAGGAAAAGCGCATGCTGAACCGGCACGGGACTGCCGTGATGGATAAACGCCGCGTCCTCCTCGTCCGGCTCGGTGACGTACGCATTCAGGCAGTCGACGGCGCGGTCGACGTCCAGTTCCAGGAGCCCCAGGCCCACGAAGCCCGAATCCCAGGTGTAGAGACAGTCCCACCACCGGCCCGGCGTGTTGTGCCGAATCCACGTCCCGCGCGTCCGGACGGGATAGACCACGTTGGTGAGCACGGTCGCCGCCATCCGATCCTGGCTGAAGCGGTAGGGCTCCCCCGCCGGGTTCGGCGCGGGCCGCGAACCGCGCGCCCGCGTGTAAACCGCTTCCCACGTGGGGTCGCCCGGATCGAACGCCGCCAGCCGCTCCCGCACCGCGGCGACCTCTCCGGTGCAGACCATGCCGTAGAAAACGCGCTCCGAATGGGGCGCCATAAAGATCGGGCGCATAAAGACATTCGTGTAATGACCCTCCCCGGAGCCGTGAAAGGTCTGA
>CAYMAQ010000539.1:0-1543 GCA_964388385.1 uncultured Anaerolineales bacterium
CGGGCGTCCGTAGGGTCTCGATCCACGAATCTCGTTCATAGCCTACCGGCCCGGTCAACTTTCGACCGGGCCGGTGTGGGTTATTGAGCGATGCGGTGAAGGATTACTCCTCGAGAGGTACGTGGCAGAGCCACCAATCGAGGCATCCTTCCTGGCCCCGGCGCTCTTCCGCGGTTTCTTCGTCAGAGGCGGGCGGCAGAATCACGTCGTCGCCGAAGAGTTCGTTGTTGGGCCAGTTGGCGGGAATCGCGACGCCCTGTTCTGCGGAGGTCTGGAAGCCCTTGATCATCCGCAGGAATTCGTCAAGGTTGCGGCCCAGTTCGGCGGGGTAGTAGAGGATCGCCCGAACGACGCCCTTGGGATCGACGATGAAAACCGCACGGACCGTGGCCGTGGGGTCTCCGGGATGGATAAGGCCCAGCTTTTCAGCGACGTCCCCCGTGTCCGCGATGATCGGGAACTCGATCTTGGTGTCCAGGTTCTCGTGGATCCACTCCGTCCATTTCAGATGGGCGTGAACCTGATCCACGCTCAAGCCGATCAGCTCGGTGTTGAGGGCCCTGAATTGATCGTAGCGCTTCTGGAACCCGTAGAACTCGGTGGTGCAAACCGGTGTGAAATCCCCGGGATGGCTGAAGAGAATGAACCATTGGCCCTTAAAGGCTTTGGGCAGGTTCATCTTGCCATGGGTGGTGATGACCTCCATCTCAGGAAATTGATCGCCAATCAGTGGAATGCCTACATTCTCCATCATATTGTCTCCTTTATCTTAGGGTGCTGCTAACGTTGGACCTTCTTCGCTTTGTAAGCTTCGTTGTGATGACCCTTTAAGGGCCGCCCGCATTCTGGTGCATTGCGGGCCTAACAGGGACGCCGAGGTCAGGAACCGTCCGGCTGTCCCGAATTAGCAAATGAGGATGGTCCATCGGTCAGTTCCGTCCTCTCCTGACACTGCGGACAGAGACCGTAAATGTCCATCCGATGGCTGAGGACGCGATAGCCGGATCGCTCGGCGATCTCCTCCGCCAGGATCTGGGATCGGTCCAGGTCGACGTCGATGTCCTCGATGCGCCGGCATTGGACGCAGATCAGGTGCGGATGGGGGTGGGGATGGACTCCATCATACCGGGCGTCTTTCCCCGCGAAACCGATCTCCAGCACCTCTCCCATCTCCTTCAGAACGTTCAGGGTCTTATATACCGTCGCCAGACTGGTGGTCGGAAAGCGCTGCTTGAGCTGTTCGTGCAGCTGACCCGCGCTGGGATGTTCCTCACTCCGGCAGAGAATCTCGATCAGTGCCATCCGCTGCGGGGTGATGCGGTATCCCGCGTCCCGCAATCGCGACACAATGATGTTCACGCGATCTCCCTCATCAACCGTTTTTTGCTCAGACATTATCGATACCTACACTTTATGGATAATCACTTTCTATAATTTAGTATAGGGAAGTTCGAAGGATTTGTCAAGCGTTTATAAGATTTTTTAAGATACAGATCCGGACACGAATCACTAAGGATTGGCTATCAAATAACTTCCGCGAAAT
>CAYMAQ010000540.1:0-1543 GCA_964388385.1 uncultured Anaerolineales bacterium
TGCGCGAACGTGATCGCGGTGGAGCACGGGGTCGCGGAGATGCCGGGGATGCAACAGATGGCTGCATATTTGGAAGAGGTCTTTCCCGACATACGGTGCGCGTTCTACTGTCGTGAGCCGGCGGCGGTGACGGTCTACGTGCAGTAGGCTGGCGTTGTTGGTATCTTTCCTCGAAAGGAGAACTCACGGATGTTAAGAGACCTGTATCGGCTTATGCGTTTCAGGCGTATGCGTCAGAGTAGTTTTGATCGGTCGGGGGCGAATCGTGACTCTGTTCGCATTGATGCGGGGGAGACGTATACGGTGCCCGAACTTTTCGGTCCGGGCGTCGTTCGGCATATCTGGATGACTGTGGCCGGCGAGGCGCGCGATCTTTACCAGAGGCTTAAGCTGGTGATTCGCTTTGACGGGACGGAGGTTCCTCAGGTGGATGTCCCGCTGGCCGATTTCTTCTTGTTCGGACACGGCCTGCTTGTCGACGTCGACTCCACGCCGATCCAGGTTTCCAGGCAGCCACACATCCTTGAGAAGCCCTACCGGGGCGGTTTGAACTGTATGTTGCCAATGCCCTTCGAGAGATCGGCTGCCATCGCGTTCCAGAACACCGGCGATGCGACGGTGCACCTTTACTATTACGTTGATTGGGAAGCTCATCCGTCGCTCCCGGAGCCGGTATTGCCCTTCCACGCGACGTTAAACGACGAACACACCCAACCGCCGGCGGGGCAGGCCGTTCAGCCGCACGGCAGGTTCGACCGCGACCTCGTCAATCAAGGTTGGCAGGAGAACTACGTCTTCCTTAACGTCGAGGGCGTCCAGGGGCACTACGTGGGCACTGGGCTCAGCGTCCACTGCCAACCGGACGGCGCCGGGAAGTGGTGGGAGGGCGACGATATGTTCGTGATTGACGGCGAACCGTGGCCACCACGGCTTCACGGGACGGGCACCGAGGACTACTTCAACCTGGCCTGGGGGTTTCGACAGGTGGGTTGCCGTCCGGCGTACGGAATCACCTTTTTGGATAAACGATCGTCGGACATCTATCAGATCGATGGGCGTTTCTCTATGTACCGCTTTCACCTCAGCGATCCGATCCCATTTACGAGGTCGCTAATTGCCTCGATCGAGCACGGACACGCGAACGACTGCGAAGCTTATTACCGGTCCGTGGCGTATTGGTACGGGCGGCCCCTTGAATAATTCGCGCTGATGACTCTGTGTCAGGACCTTTGATGGTAAGGCCGTTCCATAAAACAAATCAGCCCAATGACCGGGGTTTTCCAAGGAAAAAGCACCCGGTTAGGGACAGTTTGAATCCTGGAACTACCTAAGCAGTTGGTGATCATTTGAGACCCGATAAACAACGACCTTTTGAAAGGACGAACGATGACACAACCCCCTATGATGCAAGCGCAAGAGATCGTAGTACGACACCCGGACAACCCGGTGCTGGAGGCTGCCGACGTCCCCTATCCGGCGACGTTGATCTTCAACGCCGGGGTGACGAAGTACCAGGGCCGGTACGTGATGGTCTTCCGCAACG
>CAYMAQ010000541.1:0-1541 GCA_964388385.1 uncultured Anaerolineales bacterium
ATAGCGATGCTGAGTTTCGCCCACGTTCACGCGAACGGCTACGCGCGGCAGGTGAACGAGAACCCGGATACCGAGCTGGCGTGCATCTGGGACGACGACCCCGTGCGGGGCAGAGAGGCCGCGGAGCGATACGACGTGCCCTTCGTCGAGGATATGTCGGCCGTGCTCGAGGACGGTGCGATCGACGGTGTGGTCGTCAACTCCGAGACCAGCAAGCACAAGCCCATCTTCCTCGCTGCTGCCGAGGCCGGCAAGCACATCTTTACCGAGAAGGCGCTTACCATCAAGACCCCCGACGCCGAGGACGTCGTGCAGGCGGTCCGCGAGAGCGGGGTGAAGTTCATGATCTCCCTGCCCAACCGCGTCCGTCCGGAGACCCTCTTTATGAAGGAGGTGCTGGACAAGGGGCTCATTGGGCAGGTGACCCTGATGCGCGCCCGGGTGGCGCACTCGGCGGCGCTGGACCGTTGGTTCACGCCGGAGAAGCGCAACGCCTGGTTCGGCGATCCCGAACTGGCCGGCGGTGGGGCGCTCTTCGACCTGGGCTGCCACACCACGGATATTATGCGCTGGTTCCTGGGGGAGCCCGCCAGCGTGATGGCGCAGATCGACAACGTCTCGGGGACCTACGAGGCCGACGACAACTCGGTTGTGGCCGTGAAGTTCAAGAACAAGGCCCTGGGGATCCTGGACACGGCGTTCGTGCACCGGCTGGGCCCGCGCCCGATCGAGATCTACGGGACCGAGGGCTACGTCGCCCGCGGATGGCCCGGTGAGGGCATGATCCTGGAGAGCACCAAGCTGGAGGCCGAGGGGATCCAGGGCACGATCATTCCCCGCGACCTGCCGGAGGCGGCCCCGATGCCGATGGCGCAGTGGGTGGACGCGATCCTGCATGGGACGGAGCCGATGATCACCGTGGAGGACGGGCGCAACCTGACGGAGATGCTTGATGCGGCCTATACCTCCGCCCGTGAGGGGCGAGCGGTGGTGTTCGACTAGCCGTTACTCGGTGCGTCCCATACTTATCAACGCCTCACAACCTAAAGCGACGGGGGACGAAGTCCCCCGTCGCTTTTCGCGCTTTTCCGTCCAGGACGCTGCATAGCCGCCGTCAATCATAGAGCGTGACGATGGGCTGGGTAAGGTCGTTGACGCATGCATCCTGCTGTGTCCTGGACGGTGCGAGGGTGCTTCCTGCAGAACGGCGGGCGGTACGGGAGACGTCATCGAACTCGTGCGGCGCACCGGGTTTAGCCGTCGATGTCGGGGACCCGGTGCACCGTCCGCGTCTATGAAGGGCGGGCTGCACCCGCGACGGTCTGCCCCCTCTCAATCTCCCCCGGAGGGGGAGAAGCTGATCCTCCCCCCGGCGGGGGGAGTTAGAGGGGGGCGTGTCTGCGCAACGTCGGCAACGTCGGAAGGGCTGCGCAGTCGCACGTTCGCGTCCGTGAAGCACGGGCTGCACCTGCGACGGTCTGTCCCTTCTCAATCTCCCCCGGAGGGGGAGAAGCTGATCCTCCCCCCGGCGGGGGGGGTTA
>CAYMAQ010000542.1:0-1534 GCA_964388385.1 uncultured Anaerolineales bacterium
CCCTCCCCTGGTGGGAGGATGGGGGTGCCAGCGATGCCACGGCTTCCCTCGGGATCGGCCCCCCTAACTGCCCCCAGGGGTGAAAGACGGGGGTGGGACGCTGAGATCCAGGACGCACCGCCCTGCGCGAGACCCCCCAACGCCTTCCAGGGAAGCGAATGGCGTCGCGGAGGGCACGCCGGAGGAGGTGACGACTGTTGAGGCGAGCTACACGGGCCAGTTGGTGAAGCGGGTGCTGGATGCTTGATGCTGGATGCGCGATGCTCGAACGGTGCGAGGCACTTGCACCGGGTTTTGCAAACGTAGGTCATCAAAATCCGTAAGCTAACCGAAGAGAGGAAGCCTTTGACACCTTTAACCCTTACCCACGAGCAGGCCCGCCGGTTCATCCTGGCCCACCAGGGGCTGTGGCCCCCGCGTGCGCTGGCAGGTCGATCCGGCGTGATGACGATCGTCCGCCGCCTCGGCTGCATCCAGTTCGATCCGCTGGACGTCGTCGGGCGGAACCCGGAGCTGGTGCTCCAATCCCGGATCCACGACTTCCGCCCCGAGATGCTGGATGCGCTCCTGTACGAGGAACGGCAACTCGTCGATGGATGGGACCGGAATATGGCCATCTATCCCGTGGAGGATTGGCCGTCCTTCAGCCGCCAGCGGGATCGGGTGCGTCGCAACCCTGGGAAAAGCGCCGAGGCCGTGGCGTCGGTGCTGCCGCAGGTGCGCGAGGCCATCGAGGCCCGGGGGCCGCTCTCCTCCCTCGATCTGGACTTCGACCGGACCGTGGACTGGTCGTGGGCGCCCACACGTCTGGCCCGGGCCGCGCTGGACAGCATGTACGGCTGGGGTGAGCTCGTCGTGCACCACAAGGTGCACACCCGGAAGGTCTACGACTTCGCCCACCGGCACATCCCGGAGGAGATCCTGACCGCGCCCGATCCGAACGAGACCGAGGCGGACTACCAGGACTGGTACGTCATGCGGCGGCTGGGCGGCGTGGGACTGATGTGGGACCGGGCCGGCAGCGCATGGCGGCCGATGACCGGGATCAAGAGCCGGGGACGGCGCGCGGCGCTGAAACGACTGCACGATGCGGGCCGGATCGTCGAGGTGCGCGTCGAGGGGATCGAGCCGCCCCTCTATCTGCGCAGCGAGGACGCGCCCACGCTCGAATCAGTCCTGGCATCCGGGCAGCCGGATCCGTCCGCTTCCCTGATCGCCCCCCTGGACAACCTGATCTGGGACCGGCAGTTCGTCGAGACACTCTTCGGCTTCGAATACCGGTGGGAGGTCTACAAACCCGCGGCCGAGCGGGAATACGGCTACTACGTCCTCCCCGTGCTCTACGGCGACCGGTTCGTCGCGCGGTTCGAGCCGGCCCGGAATGCGCCTGACGGCGTCCTGGGTATCGCGGGCTGGTGGTGGGAGCCGGACGTCGTCGTGACAGACGATATGCGGCGCGCGATCCGCCGCGCCTTCGCCGCGTTCCTCGGCTACCTCGGCGCGGATAGGCTGCAGATCGCCGACGACATACGGA
>CAYMAQ010000543.1:0-1519 GCA_964388385.1 uncultured Anaerolineales bacterium
GCACCTGGCTTGAAAAGGCGCCTGCTTATGCCCTAGCGCCAAGTGCCCCCATCGAACGGACAAAGTTCGACATACGTTAGGAAAAATCTGTGAAATCTGTGGTTGAACTTACGATAAGGAGACACGATGACGACGGACGAAGTGCGCGTGGAACGGGCGGCGTTGGAGGGGTTCTGCCGGGAAGTCTTCGAGACCCTGGCCCTGAGGGCGGAGGATGCGGCGACGGCGGCGTCGGTGCTGGTGGCGGCGGACGCGCGGGGCATCCCCTCGCACGGTGTGGCCCGGCTCCACCGTTACGTGCACGGGCTGGAGATCGGCCTGATGGATGTGAACGCCGAGACCGAGGTGCTGCGCGAGACCCCCTCCTCGCTGGCGGTCCACGCCCACGGCGGGATGGGCGCGCCGGTGAGCGCCCGCACGATGGCGCAGGTCATCGACAAGGCGCGCACGGCGGGCGCGGCGTTCGGCACCGTCCGGGAGTCGAACCACTTCGGCATCGCCGGTTACTACGCCATGATGGCCCTGGACGCCGAGATGATCGGCATCGCGATGACCAACACAGCGGCCCTGGGCGTGCCCACCTTCGGCCGCGAGCCGCGGTTCGGCACCAATCCGCTGGCCGTCGCGGTGCCCGCCGGGGAGGAGCCCGCGTACGTCCTGGACATGGCCACGACCGTCGTGCCGCGCGGCAAGATCGAGGTCTACAACCGCCGGGAGAAGAGCCTGCCCGAGGGCTGGGCCGTCGACGAGACCGGGCAGCCCGGCACCGACCCGGCGACGATCCTGCACAACCTCACCTACCAGGTCGGCGGGGGCATTCTGCCGCTGGGCGGGTTAGGGGAGCTCTTCGGGGGGCACAAGGGCTACGGCCTGGCGGTCCTGGTCGACATCCTCTGCGGCGTGCTCTCCGGCGGGGATTTTGGGGCGGATATCGCGGACGAGCCCGGCTCCCACGCGCGGGTCAGCCACTTCTTCGGCGCCGTCCAGGTGGCCGCGTTCCAGGAGCCCGGGACGTTCCGTGCGGCGATGGACCGCATGCTGCGCGATCTGCGCGCCACGCCGCCCGCCGAGGGCGAGGATCGGGTCTATTACGCCGGCCTCAAGGAGTTCGAGCACGAGGCCGAATGCGCCCGGACGGGCGTCCCGCTGACGGCCAAGGTCTACGCTCAGCTCGTCGAGGTTGCCAACGACCGGGACGTCTGTCCACCGACGATCCTATCCCCGTAACGCTACAGCGGGCGCGAAAGACGAGGTGCTGGTGTTGCGGAACGGGTGCCTTGGGTCTTTCGGGGTGGCGATGAGCCGCCCGGCGATGAAGTCGCCGGGCTACACCGCAACGCCCCATGAATGGGGCTTGAAGCCCGATTCATCGGGCGTCACGACGTAGCCCGGGTATTCATACCCGTGCGGGCGCGAAAGACGAGGTGCTGGTGTTGCGGAACGGGTGCCTTGGGTCCTCCGGGATGGCGATGAGCCGCCCGGCGATGAAGTCGCCGGGCTACACCGCAACGCCCCATGA
>CAYMAQ010000544.1:0-1514 GCA_964388385.1 uncultured Anaerolineales bacterium
TCGACGCCGGGATTGCGCTCCCGGAAAAACTTCAGGCTCCATTCGCTTTCAAAGAGCAGCGCCTTCTGCCCGTGGCCATCCAGGGCCAGCTTCACGCCGTGAGGCAATTCAAGCGAAGACTCATCGGCGGTCGGGTCGAGCCAGCGGGCGAGCGTCCACGGAGCGGGCTCGAAACGGGACGATGCGCCATACTCGCTCTCCAGCCGGTATTGCACCACGTCAAATTGCAGGGGACCGATTGCGCC
The DNA here is from genome assembly GCA_964388385.1 of uncultured Anaerolineales bacterium. GTDB lineage: Bacteria > Chloroflexota > Anaerolineae > B4-G1 > SLSP01 > PWVB01. Next base: position 246 of record CAYMAQ010000544.1, read on the forward strand.
AAGGAGCGGAACCTTGCGCCCGGCGTCGGGGATCTCGTACTGCTGCACCACGCCCTCCTGCACCAGATGCCCGAGACCGGCGCGGAACTGCTTGAAGCTGGCGGGTGACGGATTTTCCAGGTAGGCGAAGCATTCCGGCGCGAAGCGGGGAATCTCGTCGTAGAGGATCGCCGGATCCTCCGTCAGCGTGTCGCCGATGACATATTTGTCTTTCCCAACGATCCCCACAACGTCGCCGGGATACGCCTCCTCGACCGTCTCGCGCTCGGTGCCGAACAGCTTGGCGGCGTTGGAGAGGCGGATTGTTTCGCCGGTTCGCGGGAGCGTCACCATCATGTCCCGCCGGAACTTTCCCGACACGACCCGGACGAATGCGACCTGGTCGCGGTGGCGCGGATTCATATTCGACTGAATCTTGAAGACAAACCCGCTGAACGCCGGATGCGTCGGCTCGACCTTGGCAGTCCCACCGTGGCGCGGCGCTGGTGTTGCGGAGTGCTCCAGAAAGCCGTCCAGCAGCAGTTGCACCCCGAAGTTGTTGATCGCGCTGCCGAAATAGACCGGCGTGGTCTTGCCCGCCAGCACCTCGTCCGGGCAGAACGCCGCCCCGGCGCCGTCGAGCATCTCGACCTCCTCGCTGACGGTTTCGTAGACGCGATCGCTCAAGCGGTCGCGGACGGCAGGGTCGGACAGACCGGCGGTCGATACAGGCGCACGGTAAGCCCCGCCCGGGGTCCGCTCGAAAAGATGGGCCATGCGCGTTCGCCGGTCCCACACGCCCTTGAAGTCGATTCCAGTTCCCAGCGGCCAGTTCATGGGATAGGCCGAAATGCCCAGGACGTTTTCCAACTCGTCGATCAACGCGATAGGATCCAGCGTAGGCCGATCCAATTTGTTCATGAAGGTGAAAATCGGTACGCCCCGGTGGCGGCAGACCTCGAAGAGCTTGCGGGTCTGGTTTTCGATGCCCTTGCCCGCGTCGATGACCATCACCGCCGCGTCCACCGCCGTGAGCACCCGGTACGTGTCCTCGGAGAAATCCTTGTGCCCGGGGGTGTCCAGCAGATTGACCCGGTAGCCCTGATAGTCGAACTGCAGCACCGTCGAACTGACCGAGATGCCGCGCTTTTTCTCCAGTTCCATCCAGTCGGAGGTGGTGGTGCGCTGGCTCTTGCGCGCGGTCACCGTGCCCGCCAACGCCAGGGCGCCTCCGTAGAGGAGGAACTTCTCGGTCAGCGTGGTCTTGCCCGCGTCCGGGTGAGAAACGAT
>CAYMAQ010000545.1:0-1514 GCA_964388385.1 uncultured Anaerolineales bacterium
CAAATCCTGAAAAGAATTGGGTGAACAGTTCAGAATCAAAAGGAGAACACAATGGCAGAGACGACAAACATACCAAACATTATATGGATTATGGCCGACGATATGGGATACGGGGACGTGGGTGCTTTCAACCCGGATTCCAAGATTCCCACTCCCAATATGGACCGGCTGGCCGCGGAGGGTATGTGCTTCAGCGACGCGCACTCCTCCTCGTCGGTCTGCACACCCAGCCGCTACAGTGTGCTGACCGGGCGCTACTGCTGGCGGACCCGGCTAAAGCGCGGAGTGAACGGGGGGTTCTCATTGCCGCTCATCGATCCCGCCCGGACAACCGTGGCCTCACTGCTCAAAGACCGTGGGTACGCAACCGCGGCGGTCGGTAAATGGCACGTAGGACTGGAATGGCAGACCTTGGAGGGCCACGAAAAGGACTTCGACCCTGAGAATTGGGAGGATGAAGGATATGTGGACTACACAAAGCCTGTCATCGGAGGGCCTTTAGCCCTGGGCTTCGATTATTTCTTCGGAATTGCCGGATCGCTGGATATGCCACCCTACTGCTTTATCGAAAACGATCGCACTGTCGGCGTACCTACCGTCGAGAAATCGCCCTACAACCCCCAACAGAGAAAGGGACCGATGACGCCTGGATGGCGCGACGAGGACTGCGATTCCACCTTCGCCGAGAAAGCGGTGGGGTTCATCGAGTCCCACGTCCAAGCAAATCCCGATCAACCCTTCTTTCTCTACCTGACACCCGCCGCCCCTCACCGGCCCTGTATGCCGCCAGACTTCGCCAGGGGCAAGAGCCAGGCCGGTCCCCGCGGGGATATGGTCTGGCTGGTGGACTGGATCGTTGGTCAGGTGATGGACGCGGTCGAACGCCTCGGCAAGACAGAGAACACCCTCATTGTGGTCACCAGCGACAACGGCGCCCGTCCCTACGACGTCGATGGGCTGATGCACGGACATAAATCGTGCGGTGAGCTTCGCGGTTACAAAGGGGATATCTGGGAGGGGGGGCACCGTGAGCCATTCCTCGTACGTTGGCCACAAATCATTGAGCCTGGTACGACTTGCGACGAGACGATCTGCCTCTCCGATCTCCTGGCTACCTGCGCCTCAATCGTCGGAGAGTCGCTGCCCAACCAAGTAGCTGAGGACAGTTTTGACCTGTTGCCCCTTCTGAAGACCCAGGAGGACGCCCGTGGCGCTATCGTCCACCACGCACTCGACGGAATGTTCTCCGTGCGACAGGGCCGATGGAAGCTCATCCTGGGATTGGGCTCCGGCGGTTTCTCAAGCCCGCAGCGCGGCTACTCCGCTTTCCCGGACGCACCCCGGGGCCAACTCTATGACATGATCGACGACTGGCGGGAGCAGCACAACCTCTGGAACGAGCACCCTGATATTGTCGAGAAGCTGACCACCCTACTGGAGAACTATCGCCGCTCCGGACGCAGCACACCCTTCAGACACAAATAGTATCCCGGAAGTCACAAAGCCTTAATCAG
>CAYMAQ010000546.1:0-1505 GCA_964388385.1 uncultured Anaerolineales bacterium
CGATGGTGGACGGGGTGGCGCTGGTGGTGGACGCGGGCGAGTCGCGGCTGCCGGTGGTGGCGCAGGCCCTGCAGCGGCTGGGCGAGGTGGATGCGAAGGTGCTGGGGGTGGTGGTCAACCGGATGTCCGGACGGGGCGGGCGTTATTATTATTACGATTATCATCGGGGATACTACAGTCAATCGGAGACTGAAAAGAAGGGCTGGTTGGGGATTCGATGGGGGGGGAATGGGGCGTCTCCGGGACGCCGCGAGGTTGAGGAGGAGAGGGAGGGTGTTCGTGAGTAAGCGGGTTGGCAAACGGCGGCAGTTGACGATTGGGAGCGCGGGTCTGGCGCTTATCCTGATGACGCTGATACGCTGCACGGCGGCGACCCCGGCGGAGCCTGCGATCACGTTTTCCGTTCCCACGTCGACGCGGCCGCCCCTGGGCGATGTTTATACGGCGGCTGTCGGCACGCTTTCGCAGAACCTGGAATTGCGAGGGGCGGTCAAAGCCCAGCAGGACGCGGAGTTGTTCTTCGCGGTGGACGGTCGGGTCAAGCAGGTGCACGTCGATCCGGGGACGAGGGTTCGTGCGGGAGACCTGGTGGCGGAGCTGGATGCGTCCAACCTTCGGGATAGGGTGGAGACGCTGACGTTCACGCTCCAGCAGTCGGAGTTAGGGGTCGAGCACGCGCAGACCGAGGTCGATGCGAAGGTCGATGTCTTCTGGGCCAAGACTGCGGTGGGCCGCGCGCAGGTTACGGCGGCTCAGGCGCAGGTCGAGCGGCAGCGGGCGGAGGCGGCTCAGGCCGCGCAGGAGGGCCGGACGGTCTACGTGGATGAGAGTGGGGTTCCGCTTGCCGAAGCTCAGCTGAATTTGACCCAAGCTGCTGCCCAGGTGGAGGTGGATGCCGCCAGGAGTCGTCTGGCGTTGGTCGAGCTGTCGCGAGATCAGACGGAGGCGCGGCTTGTGGACGCCCGCGAGCAGTTATCTCAGACCTTGCTCACGGCTCCGATCGACGGGAAGGTGCAGTCCCTCAGCGTCAACGCGGGGGCCGGTGTGCAAGCGTACGAGACGGTGGGGATGATCGTCGATCCGTCGGATCTCTGGGTCTCGGCGTTGGCATCGGCGGGAGACGTTCAGCAGATTGAGATCGGGCAGGCGGTGAGCGTTCGATTTGAGCTCAATCCCGGTCAGACGTACGAAGGGGTCGTCCGCGACGTGGCAGCACAATCCAACTCGGCCAGTTACGAGGTGGTCGTGGACTTCGAGCAGCCTGAGCTGGTCCCCTCATCGGCCGGGGATAATGTGCGGGTTATCCTGCCGGGTATTGTGCGGTCGGAGGTGCTCATTGTGCCCAACGAGGCGATCACGACGTTCGCCGGTCAGACCTACGTTCAGGTGGTGACGGAGGACGAGACGATCCTGCGGACGGAGATCGAGACGGGGATCACCGATGGGGCGTTCACGGAGGTGGTCTCGGGATTGGAGCCGGGGCAGGTCGTGAAGCTCCCGTGAGG